>CAMCCX010000048.1 GCA_945873305.1 Akkermansia muciniphila | reverse complement strand
CGATGCGCCTCAGGCAGACTCTCACACCAGACATCCCCGAAACAACGCCTAAATTAGCCGCCGGAGCCAATCCCGAACCCCTCGCGGATGCATGAGACCAGCGACTCTTCGATCGATTCGGCAAACGCAGCCCCCTCGTCTGTCAGATTCATGAATATCGAGCGTCGGTCGCCAGGGACTACGGAGCGGAAAGTAAATCCCATTTGATCGAGCGCGTCCGCCACCTTGGTGATTCCGGCGCAGGTAAGCCCCATCCTGGCCGCCAGAGCATTCAGCTTTATACGCCGGTTTTCCAGGGGATGCAGGATCATCAGCACATGAAGGCTGCTGAGATTCATTTTTGACGCCCGCAGATGGCAAAGAACGAGATCCATCGTCCCAAAAAAGCAACTGGCAGTGTCCAAGGTATGAATACCCAAGGCGACCGGCTTTTCCCTATACTCCGGCGCAGGCTCACAGACCACCCCGCCCCCTTCACTTACGTAGTCGATTAAATTCATCTGCTTGTGAGTCGTATGGTTTGCGGATTTACCAACCGATGTCCTGCTTCCATTCCGGAAACCCACCCTTGAAATGCAAACTTTGCACTTCAAGGACTCGACAAAGCACCATAAAGGAATGACCGCGGGTCGCGCCCCCCCGCCCATTCCAATAGAGTCCGCGGATTTTACAGCTAGATTCGAAATCGTAATCATGCACCATCGCCCCATGTCGCCCTCTTCATGCATTCAGGACCTAGCTGAACCCATGCCCGAACATGAGCTTGCCATGATGGCAAGAACCGCGTGGAGGAACAGCGCGCGCTGCATCGGCCGTTTGTTCTGGGAGAAACTTGAGGTGATAGACGCGCGAACGACCGCAAATCCGGATGATATCTTCGACGCCTGCGTCGCACACCTTCGCCTTGCAACCAACGGCGGAAAAGTCCGTTCCGCAATCACCATATTCCCCCCTGCCCAGAATGGGAAGCCGGGCATCCGGATTAGGAACCGCCAACTCGTCCGATACGCGGGCTACCGGGAAAGCAACGGCACGATCACGGGTGATCCCGAACAGTTGGAATTCACCCTCAAAGTGATTGCGTTGGGTTGGCGCCCGCCCCGGGAGCGCAGCCATTTTGACCTACTACCTCTGGTGATCGACGTCCCCGGTGACACCTCCAGATTTTACCCACTTCCTCGGGACTCCGTGATGGAAGTGCCGATCTCCCACCCCGAACTCTCATGGTTCGAGGCATTGGGACTCAAGTGGCATGCCGTGCCGGTCATTTCCGACATGGCGCTCGTCGGAGGGGGCTGGCGCTTCACCGCAGCTCCTTTTAGCGGCCATTACATGGCTACCGAGATCGCCTCAAGGAACTTAGGGGATGAGAACCGCTACAACCAACTGCCAGGCATCGCCAAAGGCATGGGACTCGACCTGCGCTGCCGCCGGAGCTTATGGAAAGATCGGGCACTCGTGGAACTCAACACCGCCGTGCTGCACTCCTTCCATGAAGCAGGCGTTACCATCGTCGATCACCACACGGCGTCCTCCCAATTCATGCGACACATCAAGATCGAAGAAAAATCCGGACGGACCGTGCCCGGCGACTGGTCTTGGCTGGTTCCCCCGATGTCCGGTTCGGCGTGTCCGGTATTCCACCGCTATTACGATGAAGTCGCTCTGGAACCAAGCTTCGTCAGCCAACCGCCTTGGTAAATACGCCTCGTGGATGATATGAGGTTTCCCCGAGTCGATGAAGTCCGCCCCTCTCACCTTTGAGCCGGACTTCATACCTTCCTGACGACCATTTCAGCCTACAAGGATTGACCGATGCGCGATTGCCGCCTAGACGCCCGTCCGTGTATCTTCTTAATGGCGACTGCTTGGCGACCCTTCCAACGCTTCCGGCGTCCTCGTTCGACCTGGTCGTCACCTCGCCGCCGTATAATCTCGGCATCGCCTACAAAAGCTTCAAGGACACCGCGCCGCGCGAGGAGTTCCTCGGCTGGTGCAGGCAATGGGCCGCCGAGGTAAAGCGCGTGATGGCGGATGACGCGTCGTTCTTTCTCAACGTCGGCGCGGCTCCGGCGAATCCCCTGCTGCCCCACCAGCTGATCCTCGCACTCACGGACGGGGCGAATCCGCTCTTCACCCTCCAGAACACCTTCCACTGGGTGAAATCCATCACCATCGAGACCCGCGCCAACGACCAGATCAGCGCCGGGCATTTCAAACCGATCAACTCGAAGCGCTTCGTCAACGACTGCCACGAGTATGTCTTCCACCTGACGAAAACCGGCGGAGTCGAGCTCGACCGCCGCGCCGCCGGAGTTCCCTACGTTCACAAATCCAACATCGCCCGCTGGGGCCACACCGGCGGCGAGGACCTGCGCTGCCGGGGAAACACCTGGTTCATCCCCTACGAAACCATCCAGTCGCGCGACAAGGAACGCCCCCACCCCGCGACGTTTCCCGTCGCGCTCGTCGAGCAATGCATCCGCATCCACGGCAAGGGGCGTGCAACCCGCTTGCTCGATCCGTTTCTCGGCATCGGCACCTCCGCCATCGCCGCGCACCGCCAGGGCGTGGAAAACTTCACCGGCATCGAGCTGGACGCGCACTATCTGGAAACCGCCCGCGAGCGGATCGCCGGGGAGTCCGCCCGCCTTGCGGACGAACTGCCCTTCGGCAACTGACCACCGCCATGCCTCGCCCCTATCGGATTCTGTTCGTCTGCCTCGGCAACATCTGCCGTTCGCCGGCGGCCGAGATTATTTTCCGCAAGCAAGTGACTGACAGCGGGCGTGTGGAGGACTTTGAAATCGATTCCGCGGGCACCATCGGCCACCATGCCGGATCGCCGCCGGACTCACGGATGGCCGAGTCTCTTGGCCGGCACGGGTTCCTTGTCGAAGGCCGGGCCAGGCAAATCCGGAGCGCGGATCTGGAGAACTTCGACCTGATCGTGACGATGGACGAAACGAATCTATCCGACGTCCGGCGGCTCGACACGGCCGGAAGCGCGCGCGCGGAAATCCGCCCTTTCGTGAGTTTCTGCCGCCGCCACGACGACCTCCGCGTGCCGGACCCCTACTACGGCGGACAGCGCGGATTCGACCACGTCATCGAGCTTCTGAAAGACGGCTGCGAGGGGATTTTGGAATCCCTGCCGCCGCGATAAACTCATTTCAAAATCCCGTCTGGCAGCTCGTTCACGTCGTCCGCGGCCCGTGGCCAGTGGGTTGACAGGGTGTCTCCCAGCCGGCGGAGCCCCTCGCGCAGGGCGTCGAGCGGACCGCCATCGTGCATGTGCCGGACCATGGCGGCGACGGCGTCTTGCCAGTAGCCGGGCGGAACCGCCGCGTTGACGCCGCTGTCGCCGAGGACGACGATTTTCTTGATGCGCGGCATCATCACGATGAGCACCGCGTTGCGCTGGGCGGTGTCGCGCATGCCGGTTTCCTCAAATTTCCGCCAGGCGTAGCGCTCGTGGTTCCAGATGAGTTTGTAGCTAACACAAACCCGGATCTCGGCGCTGGTGCGCGCTTCCTGCTCGCGGATTGCCTCGACCAGTGAGGTCTCGTCTTCGTCGGTTAGGAAAAATGTTTTCATCGCGTTGTCTTGTTTCACCAGCCGCCGCTGGCACCTCCGCCACCGCTTCTGCCGCCGCCGCCGGAAAACCCGCCGCCCGAACTCCCTCCTCCGCCGAACCCGCCGCCACCCCAACCGCCGCCGCGCATTGTCGGTCCGGTCTCGCTGTAAACCACGTCGGACAAGCGGCGGAATTTGATAGTTAGAACGACCAGCACGATCAGGATGAACAGGACCAGCGCCGGACTCGGTGCCTCCCCGTCGCTGTCGAGCCGCGTCGTGCCGCTGCCAGTGTATTCGCCTTTGGCGGCGGCGATCATCGCGTCCACCCCGGCATTGATGGACGCCTCGCGGTTCCCCTGGCGGAGTTGCGGCGCGACGACGTCCTCAATGATCTGCTTGCAACGCGCGTCCGGCAGCACGCCTTCCAGGCCGTAGCCGGTGTGAATCCGCATCTTGCGGTCGGCGGCGAAGACCAGGAAAATCGCGCCGTTGTCCTTGCCCTGCTGGCCGGGTCGCCACGCATGATAGAGCCGCTGGCTGAAATCAAACAGCTCCTCGCCCGCGGGGATTTGCGGGAAAATCGCGACGACGATCTGCGACGAGGTTTCACGCTCGAAGGCTTCCAGCTTCCGGTTCAGCAACTGAAACGCGCCCGGACTGAGCCATTTCGCATCGTCGCGGATGTAATGCGGCGTCGGGCTGGCTGGCAGCGGCTCAGCCGCCCTCGCCAAGCCGCAAAGCAAGACCCCCAGCAGCGCCAGCCAGCGGGCTCCGGTCATCGGCCGCCGCCGAAGTCGAATTTCACCTCGGGCGCTTTCTCGGCTCCGGCGTCGGCTTGGAAATAGGGCTTCGGATGAAATCCTAACATCCCCGCGAAGATCAAGGTCGGGAAGCGCCGGATGCTGGTGTTATAGCTCATCATCACCTCGTTGAAACGGCCGCGCTCCACGGCGATGCGGTTCTCGGTGCCTTCCAACTGGGCCTGCAAATCGCGGAATCCGGCGCTCGCCTTCAAGTCCGGATAGTTTTCCGCCACCACTAACAAACGACTCAGCGCGCTGCTGAACTGCCCCTGCGCTTCCTGGAATTTCCGCAGCGTCTCCGCATCATCCGGAGCCTTGGCCGGATCGAGGGTCACCCGGCCGACCGAGGCGCGGGCGTTGACCACGCTTTCGAGCGTGGACTTCTCGAAATTGGCGGAACCCTCGACGGTCTTGACCAGATTGGGCACCAAGTCGGCGCGGCGTTGATATTGGTTGAGGACTTGCGCCCAGGCGGCATCGACGCCCTGCTGCTTTCCGACCAATCCGTTATAAGTGCCGACAGCCGACAGGCCGAGGACGACGATCAGCCCGACAAGGGCGATGAGAACGATCCAGATTTTGCTCATGAGCCATGGGTTTAGACGACCGGACGGCCACCGTCGAACAAAAAGCCCGAAGCGGTGATCCGCTCCGGGCTTTCCACAACAACCAAACGAACAAATCAGAATTGCCAGACCAGATCGACGGTGACGCGGCTTTCCATCAAGCTGTCGTCCTCGTTGGTCAGCGGGATTTCGTAGGCGGCGCCGACATCGACGGAATCGGAGAGACGCGAACGGAACCCGAAGGCGGCCGAGACGAAGTCGCTGTTTTCATCCGAGTGCGAGGCTCCCAGATTGAAGAAGTCCCCGCCTTCGAAGGTGAGGACGGCTGGTACCGCGCCGCCGACTTGGGACGGATAGTTGCCGGTGCCGTTGCCCGAATCGAGGACGTGGAACCAGTTCACCTCGACGAGCGGGATGAAGTATTTACAAAGCTCGTAGCTGACGTGCGCGCTGAGGCAGCCTTCGGTGGACTGTTCGTCGGAGAACGGGATTTGAAACCCGAGGCCGCCGGCGAACTGCCAGTTATCGACGAGTTTGAGTCCGGAAACCATCAGGTTCACGGCTCCGTCGCCCTCGCCTTGGAAGACGTCGCTATTTCCGGTGGGAAGCTCGAAGGACATCGTGCCGCTCAAAGCGGTCTGGGCGACGGGATCGAGGATGAACGCGTATTTCAGACCGGCGCCGAGGTTGGCGAAGCCGCTTTCCTCGCTGAGGGTGTTATCGGGATTCATGTCCACATAGCCGTCCTTGGAGGCGACGATCGAGAGGCGCTCGTTGAGTGCGAATTCGAATTGGAGCGCGTAAACCTCGACGTCTCCGCCGACAGGCAGATCGCCAAGGGTGCTGCTGACATGGTCCGGCAGGCTGTGATAGACGAAAATCGGGTGGAGGTTGGTGGTGGGCAGCGCGAGGTCGAAAAGCGTCGGGTTGCTGATCGGGCGGCGGGCTTGGGCGAAGCCGTCGGCGGCAGGAGCGGGAGCGGCGATTTCGGAGCCGGCGAAGACGAACGAGCCGAGCAGGCCGAATGCGCCGAGCGAGGTGATGGATTGTTTCATGATGGTGTTTCTGGTTCAGGTAACGGGAGGACTTTCGGCCGATGAAGGAGGTGAAACTACCCGCCAAGCGCCTTGCACTCCGCATATCCTGCCCAGCCGGTTGAAGCAAAATATCGGGAGATTTCCTTTTGGCGGTTCCGCCGGTTTACCCCATGCTGCGGGCCGATGAACCGCTCCGGAAAACTCCACGCGCTGCTGTCCACCGCCCGGGTGGCGAACATCCCGAGCGTGGTGAGCAATGTGTGGCTGGGCGTGGTGATCGGCCTGTTTTTCGGTGACTTCGTGGTTCTTGAAATCCCGTGGAACATCGCGTCCCGGCTCGCGCTTGCCGGGGTGACGCTTTACGTGGCAGGAAATTTTTTCAACGACTGGATGGACCGCGGCTGGGATGCGAGTCACCGCCCGGAGCGTGCCCTGCCGCGCGGGTTGTTCCGCGCGGGACTCTATGTTTCCCTGGCATCCGCGCTTGGAGTGCTAGGCATTGGACTCGCCGCATTCGTCAACCCGCGCTGCGCCCTCGTCGCGGGAATCATCGCCGCCAGCATCTGCATTTACACGCTGTGGCACAAACGAAGCGCGTGGGCGGTGATCCCGATGGGACTCTGCCGCGCTTTGCTGCCAGTGATGGGATACATGGCGTTTCAACCGTATCTGGATGGAATCTGGCCGGCGGCGGGCGGGTTATTCTGTTATATCATCGGTCTTTCGCTGAGCGCGCGACACGAGTCGATGGCAGAACCGCCGCGACGCGTGGTCGTGATGGCGCGGGGACTCCTGCTAGCGACTGCGATTCTGATGGCTGGGCAGCACAAGGGATTTCAGCCGGGCCTGCTGATGAGCTTGGCGGGAGTGTTACCTTATCTGGCCTGGACGAGCTTTTGCCTCAGATTCAGGAAAAAGCCGGTTTCCGCGCTGGTTTCAGGATTGCTAGCGGGGATTCCGTGGGTGGACTGGATCGTGCTGCTGCCGATTTTTCTATCACTGGCAAGCGACGGCGCGGGCTGGATTGGGTTCGCAGTCGCCTGTTTCGCGATCCCTCCCCTCGCCTTCGTTTCCGCGCTGCTGCTTCAGAGACTCGCGCCGGCGACTTGAACAAGCTTGCCCGCGTTTTCATCCCGGGTATGACTTCCGCCGCATGAGCATCGCAGACAAGCAGGAGAACCTTTTGGAGGAGCTCGCCCTTTTTCAGGATTGGACGGAGCGTTATGAATACGTCATCGGCCTCGGCAAAAAACTGCCGCCGATGGACGAGGCCGCCAAGACTCCCGCGCACTTGATCAAAGGCTGCCAGTCGCAGGTGTGGATCGACGCCGCGTTCGAGGACGGAAAAGTCCGTTTCTCGGCGGATTCGGATTCGCTCATCACCAAGGGCATGATCGCGCTCTTCGTCCGGGTGCTCAGCGGCGAGACGCCGGACGACATCCTGACGGCTGACATGGGTTTCATCGACCGCACCGGCCTGAAGGAACATCTCGCGCCGACCCGTGCCAACGCCTTGACTCTGATGGCGAACCAGATGAAACAACGCGCTCTCGAATTTACATCCTTATGATCATCGCCTCCCTCCTTGAATTTCATTGGCTCGCCGATCCCCAAGCCTGGGGCGCGCTGCTGACACTGACGCTGTTGGAAATCGTGCTCGGCATCGACAACATCGTCTTCATTTCCATCCTGGTGGACCGCTTGCCCGAGGAGCAGCGCGCGAAGGGCCGCCTCATCGGACTCAGTCTGGCGATGGGCGCGCGGATGGTCCTGCTGCTTTCCATCACTTGGATCATGAGCCTGCAAACCGCGATTTTCGAAATCCCGGTCCACCCGACGCTGTGGGACATGATGCCGAAAGCCGCGGAGCACGGCGGCATGCTCGGCTTCTCGTGGAAGGACCTCATCCTGCTGGGCGGCGGGTTTTTCCTCATCTGGAAGTCCACCAAGGAAATCCACCACAAGCTCGAAGGCGACGAGGAATCGCACGGCACCACCAAGGCGAAGGCCAGCTTCGGCTCGGTGCTGGTGCAGATCGCGATGATCGACATCATCTTCTCGCTCGACTCGGTGATCACCGCCGTGGGCATGGTCAACGACCCGACGCGCGTCTCGCTGATGATGGTCGCCGTGGTGATTTCCATCGGCGTGATGATGCTCGCCTCGGGCGCGATCAGCGCCTTCGTCTCGCGTCACCCGTCGGTGAAAATGCTCGCGCTTTCGTTCCTGATTCTCATCGGCACCGCGCTGATGGCGGAGGCGATGCACTTCCACATTCCGAAGGGCTACATCTATTTCTCGATGGCGTTCTCGCTGCTCGTTGAGTTGCTCAATCTCAAGCTGCGCGGCAAAACCCAGCCGCCGTCCGCCGCGGAAATTTGAGGATATAAAGTGTCCCGACTGTCTCAGTCGGGAGCAAAGATTCCGACTGAGACAGTCGGAACACATTCCAAATCCACCACGTGTCCCAACCTTACCTCTCCCTCGAAGCCGAGCTGCACGACGCTTTCTGGGAGGCCGAGGACGACGACTCCGAGGTGGAGTTGATGGCCGCCTTTCTCGGAAAACATCCCGGCCCGGCGCTGGAAATCGGCTCGGGCTCGGGGCGCTTGATGTTCCCGCTGGTCCAAATGGGGCTGGACGTGGAAGGCCTCGAACTCTCCCGCGACATGCTGGAACTCGGAACTAGCCGAGCGCGAAAATTGGGAATCCAGCCGGTCGTCCACGAGGGCGACATGTCGCGGTGGGACGACGGCCGGAAATTTTCCTCACTGCTGGCCCCGGCGTTCACCCTCCAACTCGCCAGCGATCCCGCCGCCACCCTGCGCCACTGGCACGGCCTGCTCGCAGACGGTGGCGGACTCTATCTGACGGTCTTCATGCCCTACGCCGAGCTGCTGGGCGATCTCCCGGAAAACCAATGGTATGAGGACCACCGCGTCACTTTGCCGGACGGCCGGGAGGGCCTGTTGAAAACCCGCCACCGCCTCGACCGCCGCCGCCAACTCGTCGCGCGCGAGCACCGTTATTCCCTCACCGGAGATCCTCCCCAGACCCACCATTCCCGCCAAACCATCCGCTGGATCGAGCATCCGGAGCTGCTCTCGCTACTGGCAGATTGTGGATTCCGGGTGGACGGGTTTTTCCTCGATTTCGATCCGCAGCGAGTCGTGAGCGACCCGGAGGTCGTCGATTTCGACGGGATTCTGACCTATCACGCCTCCCGGCTGGATTCTCGGGTCTAATTTCATGAAAGATTTCCAAATCACGATTCTTGACGGGCGGGCGCTCCCCACCCTATGACCCTGCTGTGCCAAGGAAACTTATTCTGCTCGCGACGTTAGCCACTTTGACGTCTTCCGCTTTGTGCCAGACTTGGGAACGCGAGGATGTCGGATTCGAAAGCATCCAAAGTCGTGCTCGGGACCTCGCCAACAAGCCCTACGTCGCCCCCAGCCGCGACAGCCTTCCGGCTTGGATGAACGAGCTGACCTACGATCAATACCGCGACATCCGCTTCAACCCGAATCAAGCCTTGTGGGCGACCGAGAAGCTTCCGTTCCGCGCGATGTTTTTCCACCCCGGCTACTTGTATCGCGAGCCGGTCACGCTCAACGAGTTCACCAACAGCCACCAACAGAAAATCCGGCTGGCCGAGGCGTTCTTCAATTACGGCCCGCTCATCAACAAGCACGGCGACCTGCCCGCCGAGGGAGGTTTCGCCGGATTCCGCCTGCACGCGCCGCTGAACAACCCGGACATTTTTGACGAGCTCATCGCCTTCCAAGGCGCAAGCTACTGGCGGGCGCTGGGCAAAAACCAGCGCTACGGCATCTCCTCGCGCGGCATCGCCGTGGACACCGGAGCCGAGGGCGCGGCCGAGGAATTTCCCAACTTCAGGGAATTCTGGCTGCGCAAACCCGAGGAAAACAGCACTCAAGCCACGGTTTACGCACTGCTCGACGGCCCGTCCTACTCGGGGGCCTATCAATTCAAAATCGCCCCCGGCAACAAGACGCTCGTGGACGTCAAAGCCGTGCTTTTCGCCCGCAAGGCGGTGCAGCGCCTCGGCATCGCCCCGATGTCGAGCATGTTCTGGTTCGGTGAAAACTCGCGCCGCCGCTTCGACGACTTCCGCCCGGAAGTCCACGACTCCGACGGCCTCGCCATCCGCACCGGCAACGGCGAGCGGCTGTGGCGGCCGATCTCGAATGACACCGGCAAGCTCGAGTTCAGCTTCTTCGACATGGAGAAATGCGACGGCTTCGGCCTGCTGCAACGCGACCGCCATTTCACCTCCTACGAGGATGGCGAGGCGGCCTATCAGCTCCGGCCCTCGCTCTGGATCGAGCCCACCTCCGACTGGGGTCCGGGCCGCGTGATGTTGATGGAAATCCCCACCACCAACGAACTTTCCGACAACACCGTGGCCCTGTGGGAACCGGCCCGCACGCCACAACCCGGCGACCGCATCGAGTTCGCCTACCGCCAGCATTGGACTCTGGACGAAGACCCTTCGATGGCAGACGGCCACGTCGTCGCGACCCGCACCGGCGTCCATGACTGGCAGCCCGAACAACGCACGATGGTCGTCGAGTTCGTCGGCAACGCCCTCAACCAGCAAAGTGAAATCCCGCTCACCCCGTTCATTCAAGCCACCGGAGCCGGTGCGGAAAAAGTCAAAATCCAAGGCATCACCGTGCAATCCATCCCGGACGCCCGCTGGCGCGTCGCCTTCCAAATCGCGCCTGCCGCCGAGGGCGGCAAACTCTCCGACATCGGCCCGGTCGAACTCCGTTGCTGCCTCAAACGCGGAGAAAATTTCCTCACCGAAACATGGGTCCATCGCATCACTCCTTGAACACCTTGCGCCCGCTCAGCGAGGGCGAGCTCAATGAGTGGGAAGAGGCTTACGCCGCCGTCGAGGCCTATCTGCAGGCGCTGCGTCTGAGAAACCGCCTGCTCGTCGCCGAACTCGTCCGCGGCATCCTCTGGCGCGCCTCCGCCCGGCGGGTCAACGAACCGGAAAAACCCGCCCGCCTGCTGGCGATGGAGGAAGCCTTGAGCGAAGTCGCCGACTGGACGCAGGACGTGCTCGACGTGCCGTTGGAGAACCGCCGCCTCGCCGCCCGCGGCCGGCTCGCGCTGCTGCTCGCCGGCATGCCGGACCAGTGGCAGGGCGTTTTCCTAACGCCCGCGCCGTGGCCGACCGAGTTCGTCGAGGCGATGAAAAAATCCTATCTCGCCGCCGGCCCGCGCTTCGCCCAACTGACCATGGTGCCCCGCCCTCTCGAATTCAACGCCATCGGCAGCGGCGCCGCCCAGTGGTGGGAAACGATGGACCGCAAGCCCATCGTCCGGATCATGGTCGTCGGCCTGCTCCTGCTGCTCATCGTCGTCACGCTGTGGTTTATCCTTTTGGACTGATGGAAAACACCGACCTAACTCCCTGCGACTCCATCAAACCGTTTTTCGGCCGTTTCCGGACTATCCTGAGGCGCACGCTGTTTTTCGGCAGCGTGGTCATCGTCAACATCCTGGCCAGTCTCTGGCTGGCGGACCTGTTCTACCGGATGCAGTTCCAAAAGGCCCACTTCCCCCTGCTGGCCATTTTCATCGTCCTGAACGGCCTGCTCGTCCTCGGCTCGTTCCACGCGATTTTCGGCGCGTTCGACATGCTGCTAGGCCGCAAGCGCTCGGTCCGGATCAGCAAACTCGCCGAAGGAAAAACCGGCCCGCTCGCCAAGCGCCACGCCGTGGTCATCCCGGTTTACAACGAGGACAGCGTCCGCGTCTGCGCCCGCATCGAGGCCATCTATCGGTCCATCGAAGCCGCCGGAAATCTCGACTCCTTCGATTTCTTCATCCTCAGCGACACCCGCGACCTCGACCTCTGGGTGATGGAGGAAACCTCGTGGACCAACCTCTGCCGGCGCCTCGACGCGTTCGGCCGGATTTACTACCGCCGCCGCAAAACCAATGAAAACCGCAAGGCCGGCAACATCGGCGACTTCGTCCGCACCTGGGGCGGCGACTACGAAGCGATGCTCGTGCTCGACGCGGACAGCCTGATGGACGGCGGCGACATCGTCACGATGACCCGCATCATGGAGGCCTATCCGCGCCTCGGGATTCTCCAGACCGCGCCGAAACTCATCCGCGGCTCCTCGATTTTCACCCGTCTCCAACAGTTCGCGATGCGGCTTTACGGTCCGCTCTTCATCCGCGGACTCAACTACTGGCAGCTCAGCGGCGGCAGTTATTGGGGCCACAACGCGCTCATCCGCGTGAAGCCGTTTTCCGAATTCTGCGAACTCCCCGCCCTGCCCGGCCGCGAGCCCTTCGGCGGGCGGATCCTCAGCCACGACTTCGTCGAGGCCGCGCTGATGGTCAGCCAAGGCTGGGAAGTCTGGCTCGCCTGGGACATCGAGGGCACCTACGAGGAAGCCCCTCCCACGCTGGTGGACCACCTCATCCGCGACCGCCGCTGGTGCCAGGGAAACCTCCAGCACATGTGGCTCATCTTCGCCCGCAAACTGCCGTTTTCTGTCAGAATGCACCTCTTCATGGGCATTATGGCCTACCTCGGCAGCCCGCTGTGGTTTTTGTTTCTCGCCCTCGGCACCTGGATCGCCTGGGACCGCTATTCCAGCGAACTCAGCCAGTTGCCCTTCGAAAGCTACGCCGCCCGCTGGTTCGACATCGACGGGATCCAACAGAGCATCATCCTCACCGCTGTTATTTTCGCGCTGTTGTTCCTGCCGAAAATCCTCGCGGTCACCGGCGCGGTTCTCACTCCCAGCATCCGCCGCTCCTTCGGCGGAGCCTTCCGCATCCTGATCGGAGCCAGCTTGGAAACCATCGTCTCCATGCTGCTCGCGCCCTGCATCATGGTCGCCCACTCGCTGATGGTGCTGAGCATCATCCTCGGCCGCGCGGTCGGCTGGGGAAATCAAAACCGCGAAACCGACGGCACCGCGTGGGGCGATGCGTTCCGCTTCCACGCCCCGCAGACCATTCTCGGGCTGGTCTGGACCGCGGTCGCCATCAACATCGGCTACCACTCGAAAAACCCCGGCGACTTCACTTCGAGATACGCCTTCGCCCTCTGGATGACCCCGATTTTGCTCGGGTTGCTGCTCTCGGCCCCGGTCTCCGTCTGGACCAGCCGCTCCCGCTACGGCCGCGCCCTGCTCAATAAGAAAATCCTCGCCACCCCCGAGGAGCTCAATCCCCCTACCGTCATCCTCCTCGCCGACGGCGCCACCGCCGCCGTCGATCCCGCGCTCGACGCCTCCATCGACGCCCGCCGCGGAATCGTCGCCGCCGTCGTGGATCCCTACGTCAACGGCGTCCACGTTTCCCTGCTAGAGCAGTCCGACCTGACCGACGCGGAAGAAGCCCTGGCAGAACGCTGCCTGAGCGAGGGGCCCACCAGCCTGTCCAAAGCCGAACTTTCCGAACTGCTTTACGCCGCTCCCGCGATGCTCATGATGCACCGCGCCGTCTGGCTGCGTCCGGCGGAAGGAATCCATGTCACTTGGACACAAGCCGTGGAAAGCTATCGCCGCCGTCTCGACCATTCGCCCATCGCAGAAGCCAGCTAACCTCCAAATACCATGCTCCAAATCAATCCAGACCTCAGCGATCTTGTCACCGACGCCGCCGCCGGCCTCACCGGACGCCTCCAAACCAAGGCCACCATCACCGCCGCCGCGCCCGGACGCGTCAACCTCATCGGCGAGCACATCGACTATTGCGACGGCTTCGTCATGCCGTTCGCGATCGACCGCTACATCGTCATCGCCGGCTGCGCCAACGGCACGACGAACGCCCGGATCACCTCCGCGATCAGCGAGGAAATCGCCACGCTCGACCTCACCCAGCCACAGGAAATCAGCGAGCCCAAGTGGGCGAACTACCTGCGCGGCGTCATCCGCGGCTTCCAGGACCGCGGCCACCACATCCCGGGATTCGACGCCTACATCCTCTCCTCCATCCCCGGCGGCGCGGGCCTATCGTCCTCCGCCGCGCTCGAATGCGCCACCGCCACCTTCCTCGAAGGCCTGTTGGACACCGTCCTCGACACCAAGGAAAAAGCCCTGCTCTGCCAGAAAGCCGAGCACGACTTCGCCCATGTCCCCTGCGGCATCATGGACCAGTTCGCCTCCGCCTTCGGCAAGCCCAACCGCCTCGTGCTGATCGACTGCCAGACCGGCGAGCCCGAACTCGTCCCCTTCGAAAACCCCGACCTCACCGTCCTGATCTCGAACACGATGGTGCACCACGAGCTTTCCGACGGAGGCTACGCCGCCCGCCGCAAACACACCGAAGACGGCCTCGCCGTCCTTGGCAAAGCCTCATGGCGCGACGTCAGCGCCGCCGACGTGCAGGGGAACTGGGAGAAACTCGGCGACCCGGTCAACCGCCGCTCCCGCCACGTCGTCGGGGAAATTTCCCGCACCATCTCCGCCGCCGCCGCGCTTGCCAGAAACGATTTCGAAACGCTCGGCCCGCTCATGGCCGCCAGCCACGACTCGCTGCGCGACGATTTCGAAGTCTCCTGCAAGGAGCTCGACATCATGGTCGAGATCGCCCGCAAAATCGGCCGCAACGGCGGCGTCATCGGCACCCGCATGACCGGCGGTGGCTTTGGTGGTTCCACCGTCACCCTCTGCGAATCCCGCAAAGCCTCGGAAATCGCCGCCGCGCTCGGCGCGGAATACGAAAAGGCGACCCGCATCAAGCCGCAGATCTTCGCCTCACGTCCCTCCCAAGGCGCGCATCTGGTCGGGTGACTTTCATGCCTGTATCACCTCGGCGGGAAACTTCTCACGCCGGATTCGGTAGGGGATTTTTTGCCGACGTGGCGGGATCAGCCGTCCGGATCGATGAAGGATCCCACTTGCGGGGATGAATCATCGGCGCTAACCCTCCGGCGTGTCCCACACGGACGATTCCACTCACGGCTGGCTCCGGCGCGCCGTAACTCAGCCCGAATTCGCCGCGCGCCTGGCCCCTCTCGCCAAAGGTGATCGCGAGGTCGTGCTCGATCAGTCCGCAGAAGCCTCCCACGCGTTTCTCGCCGCGGTCGTGGCGCAGGCAGCGAAGGACCGGAAAAAAACGCGGTTGTGGCTCATTTCCGACATGCCGCGGCATCGCGAGCGGTTGGCATCGGAACTGGAATTGTGGGGCGTGACCGGGTTGGTGCTGCCGGACGGTCCGGTGGAAACGGGCGACGGCACGATCGCCGATCCGGAGTCGGCGGCGGAGTGGTTTTCGGTGCTGGAAATCCTCGCCCGCTCGGAAAGCTGCGCGGTGATTTGTGGCAGCGACGCGTTTGCCGGCAAAGCCCCTTCCCCCAAGGCCCTCCGCGCGAGCCGCACGCCGCTCAAACCCGGAACAGCGCTCGATCCGGTTCAACTCGCGCAAACCCTGACTGACCACGGCTACGAACGCGTCCCCACTGTCACCGGCCGCGGCCAGTTCGCGGTGCGCGGCGGGATTCTCGACCTGTTCGCCTGGCAGGCGGCGAAACCGCTGCGGCTGGAGTTCTTCGACACGGATCTGGAATCGATCCGCGAGTTCGATCTGGATTCGCAGACATCGACCGCAAAGCTGCTGGAGTCGGATTTGTTACTCGCCGAGCCGTCGTCGGAAGCGACCGTCGCCGACTACCGGCGGAAGACGGATCTCATCATTTCCTTCGGCGCGGAGATCGAGAAACCCGACGTGCGGATTCTCGAAGGAGCCGCCGAGTTCAACAGCGAGGAGGATGACACGCTCGCCTGTTATGGCAGCCCGCTGGGCACCTTCGAGGCGGGTGACTTCGTGCTGGAGGAAACGCGGCGGGAAAACTTCTTCCGCCAACTCAACGATTGGAAACGCGGCGGCTGGGACATCGCGATGGTCTTCGGCAACCGGGGCGAGGAAGAACGCTTCGCCGAACTCGCGGGAAAGGATCTGCAGCGCGATCTCGGGTTGATTCCGGTTCGCGGTGAATTGTTAGCCGGTTTCACAGTGCCGGTTTCCAAGCTGGCGGTGCTTTCCTCGTCGGAACTATTCGGCCGCTACCGCACGCCCGGCGGACCGCGGCGTTCGCTGTTGGAAAAAGCCCGCGCCGCACGCGCACGCGCGACCATCGACGAGATGGAGGAAGGCGATCTGGTGGTGCATTACGAATACGGCATCGGCCGGTTCAAAGGCATCCAACAGGGCGACGAGGGTGACGAGCTCGTGCTGGAATATCGCGACGGCGTGCAACTCGGCGTGCCGCTGGAGCAGGCGCATCTCGTCGGAAAATACGTCGGCCTCGGCGGCAAGACGCCGGAGTTGAACAAACTCGGCGGAGCCGCGTGGAAGACCGCGCGGAAGGCGGCGGAGAAATCCATCATGGACTACGCCGCGCAGTTGCTGCGCGTGCAGGCGGAGCGCCAGGGAGAAGTCGGCTTCGCCCATCCGCCGGATTCGCGCTGGATGTGGGAGTTCGAGCGCTCGTTCCATTACACCGAGACGACCGACCAGCGGCGAGCGATCGACGAAACGAAGTTAGATCTCGAATCCCCTCGCCCGATGGACCGGCTGATCTGCGGCGATGTGGGATTCGGCAAAACCGAAGTCGCCATCCGCGCCGCGTTCAAGGCGATCACCAGCGGCAAACAGGTCGCCATCCTCGTGCCGACCACGGTTCTGGCAGAACAACATTGGCGCACGTTCCGCGAGCGAATGTCGGACTATCCGATCCGCATCGATCTGCTGAACCGCTTCCGCACGGCGTCCGAAGTGCGCGAGACCATCGCCGGTCTGGCGGACGGCTCGGTGGACCTGGTCATCGGCACACACCGCTTGGTTTCCGGCGATGTGAAATTCAAGGATCTCGGACTGGTCGTCGTGGATGAGGAGCAGCGCTTCGGCGTGGCGCACAAGGAGAAATTCAAACAGCTCTTCCGGCAAGTGGACGTGCTGACTCTATCCGCCACACCGATTCCGCGCACACTTTACATGGCGCTGATGGGCGCGCGCGACATGTCCACCATCGACACCCCGCCGCCGAACCGGGTGCCGGTTTCCACCACGGTCTGTGCTTACGACGAGCGCGTCATCCGCGATGCCATCCGCCGCGAGATGAAACGCGGCGGACAGACGTTTTTCCTGCACAACCGGGTGAAGACCATCGACATGATGGCGTCGAAAATCCGCGAGCTGGTGCCCGAGGCCAAAGTGCTCATCGGCCACGGGCAAATGGACAAGGACGATCTGGAAGTGGTCATGCACGCCTTCGTCCGGGGCGAGGCGGACGTCTTGTTAGCCACGACGATCATCGAAACCGGCATCGACATCCCCAACGCCAACACCATCCTCATCGACCGCGCCGACCGCTTCGGTCTGGCGGATCTCTACCAGCTCCGCGGCCGCGTGGGGCGGGCGGGCGAAAAAGCCTACGCCATTTTACTCCTGCCGCGCGACATGATGACCGTGGGCGACGCCCGCAAGCGCATCAACGCCATCAAGGAATACACCGCGCTCGGCTCCGGATTCAAAATCGCGATGAAGGACTTGGAAATCCGCGGCGCGGGAAATTTGCTTGGCACCAAGCAATCCGGCCACATTTCCCAGATCGGCTTCGAGCTGTATTGCCAGCTTCTCCGCCAGTCGGTGGACCGGCTCAAGGGCCGCAAGGACGCGCCGCGCGGCGAGACGAGTTTCAAGGCGGACTTCGTCGTCTTCAGCGAGACGGCCTACGCCCGCGAGGACCCGAAGCTCGTGCTGCCCGCGTTTTTGCCCGCCGCCTGGCTGGAGGAAACCAAGGTCCGCATCACCGCTTACCGGGAGATTTCCGAGGCCGGCACTTTGAAAGCCATCGAAGCGCTGGAGGCCTCGTGGCGCGACCGCTTCGGCCGGATCCCGGAGGCGGCGGCGCGACTTTTGGAAATCACCCGCATCAAGGCGCTCGCCGCCGCCGAGGGAATCGCCTCGGTGGAAATCAGCGGCCAGCGGCTGATGCTTCACCGCAATGGAGATTACATCCTTCTCGAAGGTCGCCGTTTTCCCCGCTTGCAATCGGCAAGTCCCCAAGGAAAGCTCTCCGAAGCAGTCACCCTGCTGCAAAACTTCTGATTTTTCCCTACTACTCCATGAATCCGCGTCTCGTTCTGCCACTGGTGATTTCCGGTGCAATTCTCGCAGCCACAGCAGCTTCCGCGCAGCAAGCACCGCCCCGGCTCCCTTCAGGCCCGGTCGAAGTGAACGGCATCGCCGCCAAGGTCAACGGCCGGGTCATCACCAAGAACCAGGTTTCCTTCATGCTGGCCCCGGTTTTCGCCCAACTGGCCACCCAATTTCCGCGCCGCGGACCGCAATTCGAGGCCAAGTTCAAGGAAACCAGAACCAACATCATCCAGGAATTGGTCGATCGCCAAATCATCCTCGACGAGTTCAAACAACTCGGGGCATCTATCAAGCCCAACCTGATCGACGACGAAATCAAGCGCCAGATGCGCGAACTTTATAACGGCGACGAGTTGAAATTCCGCGAAGAACTCAAGCGCAGCCGCCTGACCATGGAAGGCTACCGCGAGATGACCCGCGAGAAAATGGTCGTCCAAGCGATGCGCGCCCAACAGTTTTCCGACGCGCCGCCGCCGCTGCCGAATGAAATCGAAAAGGAATACAGCGAAATCAGGGCCTCGCTCCGCGACGTGACGAAGGACGTGATCACCTTCCAGAAGATTTTCATCCCCGCCTCGGACCCGTCAAATCCGCTGGCCACACCGGAAACCCAACTCGCCCTGAGCGAAGACGTCGCCAAGCAAGTCGCCGAAGGCAAGGACTTCACGGAGCTCGCCAAGAGCTACTCGAAAGACGCCTTCGCGGAGAGCGGCGGGCTCCAGCAAAACGTCCCGCGCACCGACTTGTCGCCCGAGTTCGCCGCCATCATCTTCGACGCGCCGATCGACAAGGTCGCCGGCCCGCTGCTAGACCCACAGGGCTTCACCCTCGTCAAACCGATCAAAATCGATCTCGGCCCCTCACCGCCGCTCGATGACAAAATCCGCGAGCTCGTCGAGCAGCGCGTCAGCAAGAAAAAGACCTCCGCGCAATACGAACGCTGGATCGAATCCAAGCGCAAACGCGCGATCATCGACATCAAGATCTGATCCCTGGAGGGGACGGGAAAGTGCGCCTGATTGGATTCGAACCAATGACCGCCCGCTTAGAAGTCAAACAAGCAATGCGTAAGTGATTGATATTGAAAGCCTCTATTTTGCGAAATTTCCCTGTTTTCGCTATTGCGTGGACTTTTAAGGGCAATGATGCCAGTTTCGGGTATGGCAAAGCCCGTCCGTTTCAAACCAGTTAGTACCTCCTCAGGATGGTGCATCAACATCCCCGGCAAGTATTCCGACAGCGGAAAACGAGAACGACAATTCTACCCGACGAGAGACAAGGCGCTCGAAGTCTCCGCCACCCTCAAAGACCGGGTGAAGGAGTTCGGCACCATGGCCCGCGCCATCGCGCCGTCACTGGCTGAGGATGCCGTCTCAGCGACAAAGCTACTCGCCCCGCTCGGGATTACCCTACTGGATGCCGTCACGCGCTTTGTGGCGATGGAGACGCGCAACCGGGCGAGCGTATCGGTGAAGGATGCCGTCTCAGCATTCCGGGCGACGGGCGACGGATGGAGCAAAAGCCAATCGACCGCTTACAAGCTTCGGGGCGAAAAACTCACGGAAGCATTTTCCGTCCGCATGATTTCCACGATCACCGGCGAGGAATTGGAAAAGCACCTCGAAGATACCACCAACGGCCCCGGCGGATTCAACCAGAATCTCCGACTCGTCCGCACGATCTGGAATTGGGCGGCGAAACCGCCGCGCAAGTGGTGTGACACTGAAGCCATCAAGCACCTGGCCCCCAAGGGCACCGTCACCGCCGAGGTTGGCACACTTACCGCCGCGCAGGCATCGACGCTTCTACGCGCCGCTGAGACGCACCTTCCGGATTGTGTCCCGGCGTTCGCCATCGCGATTTTCACCGGGATGCGCCAACAAGAGATTGACCGCCTCACCCCCGGCGACATCACCGGGGAGGGAATCACCGTCCCGGCGACCAGCGCCAAGACGAAACGCCGCCGCTTTGTTCAAATGCCGGAACCCTTGTCCGCATGGCTCAAGGCGTATCCCATCGGCGAATCCGTCACCCCGTCGAATTGGAGCCGGAAAGAAAAAGCCGTCCGCAGACTCGCCGGGTGGAGCGTGTGGAGCGATCACGTTTGCACGATGGGGCTTCTTGATGAAAAGGGGGAGCCGCTAACCGCCGCGCCGCCGACGAGCCTTCCAGAATGGCCACAGAACGCGCTGAGGCACACCGCCGCCACCGTATCCATCGCGCTCGGGAAACCCATTGAGCAACTGACCTTTGAACACGGGCACGTCGGCGGGCTGGAAATGCTCCGCAGGCACTATGTCGGCGCAATGCCGAAAGCTGAGGCGCTGAAAATTTGGGCCCTCAGGCCTGAGAAGGGAAAGAAGCAGGCCAAGAAAACCGCCAAGAAAATCACTCACCTGAAAATCGCAGGACTCCTGAAGAAATCGAAACCGACCTTGCGGCAAAAGAGAAATGGATGGCCGAGAATTGGAGCGTGAAAGGGCTTCACGAAAGCGCGATCCGGGCGATTCGTGCCCTTTATGAGCGAACCTCAGGAGGCGACGCTGAGGCCGCCCATTCACTTGCCGATCTGGCGAGCTACATTTCGCAGGCGCTCGATTTTCAGCTGAAATGCGTACATGAATCACAACCGGGATTTCAGGCCGTTAGCGAAGCCGCCGCCGATTCCTACCTATGGCCCGCCGTATTACCAGCGATGGAGGAAATGCGATCACGGGCGGCACATGACGCCATGCCGTTAACCCTTGGATCAAATCTTCCCGTTCGGACAGAAAA
The DNA here is from genome assembly GCA_945873305.1 of Akkermansia muciniphila. GTDB lineage: Bacteria > Verrucomicrobiota > Verrucomicrobiia > Verrucomicrobiales > Akkermansiaceae > Luteolibacter > Luteolibacter muciniphilus_D. Next base: position 331 of record CAMCCX010000048.1, on the reverse strand, counting down.
GCGAAAAGGGAAAGGAAGAACCCGCGCCTTCGTTGACTCGGGGGAAACCGGCTTTGCTTTCAATATCTTTTGCAGCCTTCAAACACGTCGGCCGGAAAATGGCCTTGAGGATTTCGCGCTTGGATCATTGCCCTCATGGATAAATGCAGGACGGGCACTCGCGCTTTCGAGGCCCGATTTATTTCCTGATGTCGAGGAGGTTAAAAGCGCTATCCGAGTGCGAATTATTAAGGCGGGGACAAGCGAGGAACTAGCCCGGAAGCATGTCATTGAAAAGCGATTGAAGGCCGGATTCGGGGAAATTTTTCTTTCCGTTAAATTGTTAAAATCT
>CAMCCX010000047.1 GCA_945873305.1 Akkermansia muciniphila | reverse complement strand
TTGCGCGCCTTGACGATGGCGGGTTCGTCGCTTTCACGTCCGGCGGCGACGAGGGCGGTGACGGCGGTGGCGGTGTTATAAACCGACAGGCCGCGGTTATAAATGCCGCCGTCTTCTTTCTGTTGGGCGAGCAGCCAGCTGAAACCTTTTTCGAGCGGCTCGGGGAACGGGGCCTTGCGGTCCAAGCTCGGGTCTCGGGCGAGCGCGGTGAGCGCGAGCGCGGTGAAGGCGGGCAGTCCGTCGTCGTCCCAGTTGCCGTCGGGTTTCTGTTGGCTCTTGAGCCAGGCGTTGCCGCGGGCGATCGACTGGCGGATTTCCTGTTTGAGGGACTCGTGGCGGCCGGGAGGTTTTTCGGCGGCGCTGCCGATGGCCGTGCCGAGGATGAGCAGTGTGGAAAGGAGTTTCATGGTTTCGGGAGAGGAGTGAGGTTCAAGTAAGGAGCGATGATCACGGTGACATTTGTTTCTTGGGGCGGGATCCGTTTGGGAAAGGCGACCCAGACGGTGTCGTCCTGGTTGTCGGTGCCGGGGAAATTGATGATCGCGGCGGGGGAGACGAGGATGGCCGCGATGTCGCCGGTCATTTCCGGAACGTATTTGCCTTCGTTGAAATCCGAGCCGCTGTAAACCCACGGCCCGGCGGCCATGGCGGTGGTTTTCACGGCGTGCTGGATCCACTCGTTGATCGGCACGCGGCGGGTGCTGCCGTTGTCGTTCCATTCCACGTCGATGGCGATGCGGGCGCCGGCCTTGATTGCGGCGGGGACCTCCGGGTATTTGTCCGTCAGGCGGCCGTCCTCGTCGGGGATGATGAAAAGCTCGCGCGAGGCGGTGTAGCGCAGCAGCGTGAAGGCGAGATTGAGGTGGGTGGGGGAAATCTCGGTGATCAGCAGCGCTTCGTGGATTTTGCCTTGGGCGAGGACGACGAGGTATTCGAGGAGCCCTTCCTCCATGTTGACCTTCGCGGGAAAACGGATTTCCCGGGCCTTTTGGTCGAACGTGACCGCGCCGATTTGATATTTCGTCTCACTGAGTTTGAGGACGGAGGGTTTCACCGGCTCCGCGGTGGGCGCGCTTTCTTGGGCCAGCGTCAGCGAGGCGCAAATCGGGATCAGGAGGGAACTGCGGAAAAACATTGTGAAGATTGTCTGTGTGAAACGCCGCGGCGTCACCGGATCTTAGGACGGTTTGGAGCGGGCTCGGCTTTTTTCGGCGGTAAATTCAGCGTGGTGGCGAATTCGCTCCAGCACAGGCGGGTGATGCGGAAGTTGAGCGCGTCCTGCGGGCTTTCGCCAGCCGCCAAACCGGCGGGCGGCGTGTAGGCGGTGGAGCGGCCCAGATGGCTTTGAATCAGCAGGAAAACGGTCTTCAAAATGGCGTCGCGGAGCGCTTCGGGCGATTCCACGGTGAACGAGCGCACTTCCGTGGAAACGGATTTTTTCTCCGGGCCGGCGAGCCAAATGGCGACCGGGGCGGGGCCCTTGGTGGTGCGGCTGATCTGGCTGGCGGTCACCGAGGTTTTGATTTTCACGATCCCCGAGGACGCGCGCTCCAAATCACGGGCGACGCCTTCCAAGGCGGGAGTGAGGGTTTTCGCGAGCTTTTTCGCCGTGCCGGCACGCAGCGAAATCGTGATGGCGGTCTCGGGCTTGGCATTCCAAGGCGGCAGGGTCGGGCGCAGGCGCTTGATCGCGGAAATGGCGGTGGCGGCCTGGCTTTCATCGGGGTGGGTCAGATCGATGACCCGCTCCCAAGCCAGTAAAGCGCGCTGGAATTCCGATTTCTCCTCCAGCAGCGTCGCCAGCTCGATGAGATGGGCGGAACCCTCCGCTGAGCGGACGCCGTAGTCTTGCAGGCTCGGTGGAGTCGTCAGATCGCCCAGTTCGACGATGGGTTTGGGCGGTTCGATCGGCGGCGGGGGAGGCGGCGGAGGCAATACGGGAGCCGAAATCGCGTCGTCCACTTGGTCGGTCTGCGGCAGCGATGATTCCACTTTCACCCGGATTGCCGCAAGTTTCGCCTCGGACGGCGGCGTCACGAAGTCCACTCGGCGGGTATTGCCCCACCAAGCTCCCCCGACGACGGTCAGGATGAGAAAAAGGACCACTGGAATGGGAACGCGCACGGCGGCAAGGTGGCGCGGACTCCCGTTGCCGGAAAGCGGAAATCTCACGCCGCGCTAAAAACAAAACGCCCCACCCGGAAACCAGGTGGAGCGTTTTGAGAGAAAATTCGCCGGAATCAGTTGGCGCTCTTGACGAGGAGGGCGCGCTTGCCGACCCGCTCGCGGAGATAGTGAAGCTTGGCGCGACGGACTTTGCCACGGTTGGTGACCTCGATTTTCGCGATCCGCGGGGTGTGGAGCGGGAAAACGCGCTCGACGCCTTCGCCGTAGGAAATCTTGCGGACGGTGAACGCGGCGTTCACGCCGGAACCGCCACGGGCCAGAACGATGCCAGCGAAGATCTGGACGCGCTCTTTACCACCTTCAACAACCCGGCAATGGACCTTCACGGTGTCGCCGACGTTGAAATCGGTGACGTCTTGCTTCAATTGCTCTGATTCGATCTTCTTAATGATGTGCATGGGGTCCTCCTTCGCGGAAAATAATGTGCTGCCTGCGGGTGTCTTTGCGGTGTGCCTGACGCGCGGGGCGGCAGAGCTACTGGATCAGTTTGGGGATTGCAACCGCGAAATCACTCGAAATTCATGGTTTTCCATAAACCGCCGCCGGATCGAACGACTTTCCCGGGCCGATGAGTTCCAATTTCGTGGTCTCGCCGCTCACGGCCGCCACCACTTTGCGGTAGAAGCAGGAATTCCGGCCGGTGTGGCAGGCTCCCGCGCCGATTTGCTCGACCATGAGAATCAACGCGTCCTGATCGCAATCCGTGCGGATTTCCACGATCCGCTGGATGTGGCCGGAGGTCGCGCCCTTGTGCCAGAATTCCTGCCGCGAGCGCGACCAGTAAACCGCCTCGCCGATTTCCAGCGTCCGCCGCAGCGACTCCTCGTTCATGTAGGCGAGCATCAGCGGTTCGCGGGTCGTCGCGTCCATCGCCAGCGCCGGGACCAAGCCGTCGGCGTCGAATTTCGGGGAGAAATCCGCGCCTTCCTCGACCGCGGCCTTCGCGCCCCGCGGGGCAAAAATGTTTTTGAAATCCATCCGCGGACGGTGAAATGAGTCGCCCGGGCTGTCCAGTTTTTACGCCGCGTTCACATCTGCTGCTCCACGCTGCGCATCAGGATGTCGCCGATCTCGACGTGCGCGGGCGCTTCCAAGATGGTGAGGACGGCCCATGCGACATCGGCCGGTTCGAGCATTTTCATCGCCGCGCGGGTCTGCGCCAGCGATTGCTCGCGGCCGAGGAAATAGGAATCCAGCAGCGGCGTATCGACGAAACCGGGGGAAACGCAGGCGACTTGGATCGGCGATTTCACGGACTTGAGCTCGGCGCGCAGCGCGTCGGTGATCGCCCGCACCGCGAACTTGGTGGGTGCGTAGAAACCACCGGACGGCGGAACGCGGTGGCCGCTCATCGACGAGACGTTGACGATGCGCCCGCCGCTGGCGGGGAAGTGCTTGAGCGAGAGCTGGCAGCAGAGGGCGAGCGCCATCACGTTGACGCGCCACATTTCCTCCCAGTCGGCGGGGTTGCCGTCGATGATCCGCGAGAGGTAGGCGGTGCCGGCGCAATTCACCAGCCCGTCGATTTTCCCCAAGCCTTGGAAAATGGACGAAACCTGCTCGCGCTGGGTCAGGTCGGCGAGGATCGGCGAAACGTCTTCGGAGAGGGCGGACGGCCGGCGGGTCACGCCGAGGACGTTGGCCCCGCGCTCGACGAGGAGTTCACAAAGTGCCTGGCCGATGCCGCTGGACGCGCCGGTGACGAGCAGGGTTTTACCTTGCAGCGATGTCATGCGGGCAGGGTGTCAGATCCGGCGGGCGCGGGCAATGCTTTGAAGAGCCCTGACAAATCCGGCAGATCCGCCGCCGAGCGGGCGGGCTGCGACGAGACGATTTTCCCGTCGCGGAAAAGGAACGCGCCGGGCATTTGCAGGCCGTCGCCCGCGAGGTGTCCCAGGCCGCAGCCTTTGAAAATCGCCACCGCGCCGCGCCACCAGACGTGCGGTCCGAAAAGCTCGATCAAGCCGCCTTTTCCCAGGCCGAAGGCGCGGTAGAGCTCGCAGCGCGGATCGGCGATGCGGGAGACGCCGCTGCGCTCGCCGAGGTAGCGGGTTTCCTTGCCGTTTTGCAGCATGTGGACGAGCACCAGTTCCGCGCCGTGGGCTTTGGCTTCTTTCTGAATGGTTTCCAAGCCGCGGAGGATCTGGCGGGTGAAGGTGCAGCCGAAGTGGCGGAGGAAAACCAGAGCCAGCATCTTGGAATCGGAAGCCTCGGCGAGGGTCTGGCCGCTGGATAGATGATAGGTCGCGGCGGCTTCCGAAATGCTGTATGGCTCGGAGCGCGTCGGCGGCACGCCGGCGTAGGCGCGAAGGCACGCCCACAAGATGGCCGCGAACGGAGCCCACCAGATGAGATCATTCACCAGCATCATCCCGACCGCGCGCAACGGCAGATGGCCCTCGAAAATGGCGACGGCGAAACCGATCCCGCCAAAGGTGAACTTCGCTAATCCGACGAGAACGATCAGCCAATGCTGGATCGGGTTCTTCGCCGCGAGGAGCAAGCCGATGCCGAGAGCGCCTATCACGATGCCGAGGCCTTGCCAGAGGACCGGGTGGTTCAGCGGCTCCATGCCCGTCCAATCGAACCACAAGTAAGGCCAGCAAATGGCCCAGCCGGCGAATAACAGATGATAGAGCGCGGCCGCCAGCAGGACTTTGCGCATCCAGCACGGAGACTGGCAGCGGGCGTTATCGCAGGAAAATGACATGGCGCACCGTAAATGGCATTTCCACCCGCGCAACCCGCGGTTTGGCTACCGTTTCAGGCCTGCGATGAAGGTTGAGAAAAACTCCGCCCCGTGTTGCAGCGCGGAAATTTCGATGAATTCGTCCACCGTGTGCGCTTGGTCGATCGAGCCGGGACCGATGCAGATGCTCGGAATCCCGCCGCTGGATAGATGCGCGGCGTCGGAAAACCACGGTGCGCCCGCCAGTCCGGTGGCGGGGTCGGTGGCGAGCAGCGCCTGGATCATCGGGTGATCCGCCGCCGTCTCCATCGGCGGGTTTTCATGCGGCTTCACGATCTCGAGCGGCAGGTCGAAAAACGCGAGGGTCTCCGTGAGCAGTTTCAAAGCACCGCCCTCCGCCGCGAGCGCGGGAGTGATGCGGATGTCGATCTCCGCTTCTGCCAGATCCGGCACGATGTTAGGCCGCGCGCCGCCACGGATCATCCCGACGTTCATCGTCGAGCGACCTAACACCGGATGGGTGAAGGTGGCGAGCTGGCCGCCGAGGTGGTGGTCGAGCTGGTCGAGCGCGCGGGTGAGTTTGAGAATCGCGTTCTCGCCGCGCTCCGGCTGCGAGCTGTGCGCGGCCTTGCCGGTCGCCCGCAAGGTCGCCCACAGCGAGCCTTTGGTCACGTGGACGACCTGCATCGACGTCGGCTCGCCGACCAGCGCGAAGGTGTAGTCCTTGGCGTGTCGTTTCGCAAAATCCTTCGATCCCCACTGGCCGGATTCCTCGCCCATGAACGCCACGAAATCCACCGCCACCGGCAAATCCGCCAACACGTCCTGATGGTCGTGCAGCGCCCACAACATCGCCGCCATCGGGCCTTTCGTGTCGGACGCGCCGCGGCCCCAGAGTTTCCCGTCGCGGATCTCGCCGCCGAAGGGCTCGACGGTCATCCCGCCGACGCCGACCGTGTCGAGGTGCGGTCCTAGCAGAATCCTCGGCCGCCCGTCGAGCGGCGCGAAGCGGGCGATCAGATTCGGCCTGCCAGGCTTGATTTCCTCCAGTATCACATCCGCGCCGATGGATTCCAGCCAACCTGCCAGAAAGATGGCCAGCGTTTCCTCGCCGATTTGTTCGGTGCCCGGCGCGTTGTCGGGATTGACCGAGGGAATGCGGACCAGCTGCTGGAGAAGGGAAACTACGTCTTGGCTCATGATGGTTTGAGGGAGTATCGTCCTGCTTTTTTGCTACCGAAATTTTCCACGAGTCCGGCTTCCAACAGCGGAGGAGTTATCGTGGATTCCCGCGCTGCAAAAGGGCTTCACCAGCGAGAGCAGGCGATGGCTGATTGTGAATTGTAGTTCGTAGGCCAATGAAATGAGTCATGCGTAAGTCAAGTTTTCAGTCAAGCGGCCAAAGCCCTTCACTGAAGTTTGGGTGCGGCGGCTCGCGCCAGACCGTCTCGTCAGCCACGACAAACTCATGAGCCTGCCTCACCACTCGCAGAGGCTTTCCAGGTAGGCGGCGGAGCCGTCGCGGAGCCAGCCGTCGAGCTGGGACGGGTCCTTGAGCTGCTGGCCGCGGAGGCGGGGGACGGCGATGTATTTGGTTTCCAACGACGGCAGGTTGCTCATGTCCACCCAGAGTTTTTCGAACTGACAGACGGGGAAAATGTCCTCCTGACCGTGGCCCCAGCGCTTTTTGACGTCCTTGAGCGTGATGTAGGTGGGCATCCGCGCGGCGAGGTGGCGGATGGCGGTGTTGACCTTTTCGAGGTCGGTGAGGTCGGCGCGGGTGAGCTGGAAGGATTCCAACAGGGCGTCGATCTGGATCCAGCAGGTGTTGCTGTTATAATAGGAGAGGTTGAACTCGTCCTCTTCGCGCGGCATGGCGAGGCCTTCGACGAGCTGAGGGCGGCCGTTGACGCGGGCGAGGCCGCCGCCGCGGTCTTCGAGGCGGCGGGTGATGACCTCGAAACTGAGGCCGGCGCCGCTGTCGAGGTGGTGGCCTAGCAGCGCGGGGTCCACGTTCATGCCGACGGTGTCGATGTTGTGGAGCACGAGCGTCTGGAGCTGCGGGCGTTCTGCGAGAAGCGCGGCGAGGGTGCCGTTTCGAAGGAGGTTCGGAACTTCATACCAGTGACCGACCGGGTGGAGGCACTGGAGCGGCAGGTTGTCGGTGTAGTCGCTGGCCTCGCCGGTGGATTCCGCCCAGTGGAGCAGGGCGGTGCGCAGCGAGTCACGGACTTTCTGCTGCTGCACGTCGAGCACCTGCTGGGGCATCTCCTCCCAGGCGAAGCGCAGGTCGCGGACGGTGGGCACGGTGCGCAGGCCGATGGATTTCCCCTGCGAGAGATAGAGCGGGCCTTCGTAGTTGTAATTTCCGTAATGACTCAGGAAGCGCTCGGTGGGATCGTGGGAGAAGTAACTGGTGGTGAAAATGTGGGGGATGCTCATGCCCGCCTCGCGGCCGGTTTTGCGGCTCTTGGCGAGGTGGGTTTCGATGAAGGAACGGTGGCGGCCGCCGAGTTTGCAGAACGGATGCAGCGCCTTGACCACGCCCGCGCCCTGGGTCCAGCGGGAGCCGGCTCCGGCGGCGAGGGTGACGACCGCGACCTCGCCGTTTTTCAAGGCTGCCAGGCCCCTCTTGCGAGAGGTGGCGGAAATGGATTCGGATTGGGTGAGATCGGTGTCGTGAACGTCCTCGATGATGGCGTTCGCCGGAAGCCGGTTCTGGGCGAGGCCGATGCGCCCGGCCTTGAGGTCTTCGCGGATCTGCTCGTGGGCGGTGCGGTCGAAGCCGAATTGTGTGAGGATTTCCGCGAGAGATTCGCTGTTGCGGCTCTTTCCCTGGCTGCGCGGGAAGATGGAGTCGAACAAGGTCTGCACCATGCCGCGGAGTTCGGGGTGGTCGCGGCAGGCGGTGGCGAAGTGGTCGAGCTCGGCGAGGCGCAGCGGCGAGAGTTCGTGGCGGCCTTTGCGCAAGAGCTGGGGGACGATGTAGCTATAGTAACCGGACGGCATCAGCGCGTCCTCGCCGGCCAGCAGATCCGCCCAGGTGCCGCGCTCGTTGATGGCGAAGTCGTAAACGACCGGCTCCATGGCGAAGGGCAGCGCGGAGGCTAACATTTCCTTGGTTTCGGACATGATGGCCTGAAGCCGCTGCTGGCCTTCGGCTTTCCTCCCGGGAGCGAAGATGAAGCCCATGCCGCCGCCGGCCATGCCGCCGAGCATCCAGAAGCCCCAGAAATCCTTGCCGAACTCGGCGCTGATTTTTTCGATGAGTGTCTCGGTGTAGAGGTTACTGGCCCACGGGATGATCGTCTGGATGGGCTGGCGGAAATTCTCGGTGGTGGCCGCGCCGATGGCAGGGATGTCGCCGGTGTGGAGTGCGGATAGAATCCGGTCGAGAACGCCGTGGGTCTGCTGGCGGGCGATCCACTCGGGGCCGCTGCGCAGGAGGTATTTTTCGGTGACCATTTCCAGGATGGGGCCGACGTTCTGCGCCATGCCGCCGTGGACGAGCACGAGCGAGTCCTGGAGTTTCTGGCGGGCGTCGGCTGGGACGTCGGATTCATCGAGCACCTTGTGGGTAGGCATCAGGCGGCCTCGGGAGATGCCGAATTCCGGGTCGCCTTCTTTTGAAAAGGTGCCTTGGATGAGTTTCATGCCGGGCCAGACGCCGCCGGAATCCTGCCAGCCGCCGCCGGAGCCGCCGATCCACTCGCCTAGCAGCGCGCGGGCGAGCACGATGCGGCGCTCGTTTTCCTCGAGCGGGCCGGTGAGTGAGCGGGCCTGGCCGGTGGCGCGCATGCAGACGCTGATGAGGGCGGCTAGCAGATTGGTGGAAACGGCGAGACGCGAGCCTTTGGGGATGTTGTTGACGTTGGAGACAAGCTCCAGGCCTTTTCCCGGGCCGACGACGCGGGCTAGCAGATCGGCGAGGCTCTGGCCGGAACCCTCGATGCCGGGCGGGACGATGCCGCTGGCGATCACGGCGGCCTTGAGCAGGCCGAGGTAGTCTTTGGCGAAATCGAAGACTTCGTTGAGACTGGAAATTTCCGCGCTGCATGCGAGATCGACGCTGGTGAGGCGGAGGATGGGCTCTTCGATGACGCGCAGGCTCGCTTCGACCGGCGGGCTGGGCACCTTGTCGCGGCCGTGGACGGCGAGGTCGATGGAGATGTTGAGGACTTTGGCGCCTTCGGGGTAGTCCATGCCGAGGAAGAAGATGTCGCTCCAACCGCAGTGGGTGAGGTCCATGCGGACGGGCGTGCGCTCGCGGAGAATCGGATAGGTGCCGGTGGCGGAATCGCGCCGGGTCATTTCCGGGAGGACGCGCAGCGGTTGGTCGGCTGGGTGGCCCATGCGGAACATCCACTGGTTCCCGCTCACGCTGCGGACACTGCGGCGGACCTGGTCAGCGAGGGTCTGGAAGGCGAGGCGTTGATAGACGGAGGCGAGGGCGCTGGAAATGCCATCGCTGGGGGCTTCGGTGCGCTGGGTTTTAAGGAAAATGTCGATGGCTTCCTCGAAACGGCGTTCGAGCAGGTTTTCGTATCCCTTGAAGGGGATGGCTCCGGGTTTGTCGCCGGATTTCACCTCTGCAAGGCGCAGTGGCAGGTGGAAGCGGTGGATGGAGTAGAGAAACAACAGGGCTCGGACGCGGTGATAGAGATTCTCGCTGGTGCGGCGGAAGGCGTCGAGCGCGTCGGCCTCGGCGAGCAGTTCGGTGAGTGATAGTTTCTCGCAGGCGGCGTCGAGCGAGAGGTCGCGGAGGGCGGCGTCCGGCGAGGTGATGAGGGTGAGCAGTGCCATGGCCGGGTTGGTTATGCGTGGGATTGGGCGAGCAGCTCGACGATGTTGGTGAGCACTTCGTCGCGGTCTTTTCCGGCGAGTCCGAGGGCGAGCTGGGCGGTGAGCAGGCCGTAGCGGACGCCGATGTCGTGGCGGCGGCCTTGGAGCTCGTGGGCGAGGTAGCGCTCGCTGCGGGCGATTTCCGAGAGGGCGTGGGAAAGGTCCGCGCGGCCGACAACGAGCTGGCGGGCGAGGATTTCCATGACGGTGGGCGGGAGGACGTGGAGGCCGAAGAAGCAGAGGTAGTTGCCGGCGCGGAGTCCGGGGACGACGAGTTTTTGCTCGGCCTCGGTGGGGGTGGGTTTCTCAATGACGGCCTCGACTTGATAGAGGAGGTCGCTGCCTGGCAGACGGCGCCCGCCGATGGCGCCGTAGAGCGGGAGCTTGCTCTCGTGGGTGGCTTGCACGGCGGAGACCGCGCACTTTTCCGCGGTGGCGGAGGCGAGTAGCTGGGCGGTGCAGGAGGTCTCGGTGCGGCTCAGATAGAGGTGGTCGCCAACCATCAGCAGGAACGGATCGGCACCGGTGAAATCCGCGGCGCAATGGACGGCGTGGCCGTAGCCGAGAGCTTCCCCTTGCTCGATGAACCGCATGTGGCTCGCGTGCGGACCGGCGGCTTCGGTATAGGCGGCTTCGTCGCCGGGGCAGATGATCACGGCGATTTCCTCGATGCCGGCGGCGGTGATTTCATCCGCTAGAATGGCGAGGGCGGACCTGGCCGCGCCGTCGCGGTCAACGAGGGTCTGGAGCGGCAAGGTGCGTTGGGATTTCCCGGCGGCGGTGATGACGGCTTTTTTGACTTTCATAGGGAGATAAAGGTGTTGGGAGCTCTTCGGAGCGTGTCAGGCGGATTTGCCGTCGGCTTTGGGTTTGCGGAATTTCGGAGGCTCGGGGGGCTTTTCGGGTATGACTTTTTCGATGGCTTCGACGGGGACCCAGCCGCGGGTTTTGGTGGCGAAGGCGACGTAAACCCAGCGGCCGGACTCGGTGATGATTTCGCACAGCGAGCCGGGCGGCGCGTCGATGACCTCGGGCGCGGTGCGGGCGGCGTCGGTGTGGAGCGCGGTTTTTTCCGCGATGATGACGGCTTGTTTCGCAAGTGGTGCGAACTCGGCGTCGTTCGGGAAATAACGCCAGCCGAGCGCGCCAACAGATACTAGCAGGGGAGCGAGCACGAGGGCGGCGACGGCGGCGACCCGCATGCGGGCACCCGGGCGGGTGGCCGGGAAGACCAGCAGCGCGAGGCCGCAAAGCCAGAGACCGGTCCAACAGGTAGCCTGCCAGATGGAGAGGGGGAACCGGGCGAGCGCGTATTGGTATTCCGGGCGGTGGACGACGATGGCACCGTGTTTCCGCTCGATGAAGCGGAGGTTCTGGCGGGCTTCCTGATGGCCGGAGTCGCGGGCGAGCGCGCGGCGGTAGTAGAGCGCGGCGTGGCCGGGCGAGCCGGAGCGGTAACAGGCGTTGCCGATATTATAGAGCGTGTCGGCGGAGAGTTGCTGGTAATTTCCGGCACCGAGCCAGAGTTTCACCGCGTCGTCGTATTTCGCGGACTCATAGGCTTCTAACGCTTGAGTGGCGGTGTCTTCCGCCCGTGCGGGCTGGCCGAAACCGACCGCGGTGATGAATGCGAACGCGAGCGCCGCCTGGCGGAGGAGCTTGAGGATTTGATCGCGGCGTTTTGGATCCAGCACGGCTTTCGGTTTCCCGGCACGAAAGCAAAGGGCGTCGCGCTCGGCAAGAATGGCTTGGATGTCCGGAGGCGGACTGGCGCCGAGGTGGTGCTCGATGAAAGCCCCGGCGGATTTGAGAAACTCGGTGTCATCGGCAGACGGGGTTTTCTCGATTTTACGCAGCTCGCGAATCCGAGCGTCGCGGGCGGGGTTTTTCCTGAGGCGCGGGGAGTAGCGCATCCAGAGCGCCTTGGCGATGAGGGCGAGCGCGAGCAAAGCGCCTGCCGCGTGGCCGAGCCATCCTGGAAGCGCGGGTGCGGCGGGCACGGTGAGTTGCGCCGGGCGGAGCACGGCTAGAATGTCAGTCATGCGCTCGAAGGGGACGGGCAAGGTCTGGACGGCGGTTTCGGAGTTAGCGCCGGGCGAGGTGTTCGGCCGCATGTTCAGCGCGATGGGCTCGGACGTCAGGGTCTTGTAGGTTTCGTCCTTCGGGTCGAAGTAGGTCAGGCGGAATGGCGGGATTTCCGACTTCATTTCCAAGGGGCGGATAGATTGATGGAAAACGACGCTGCCGGAAAGTTGGCGGCGCTCGTCGCCACGTTGTTCGGTGGCGGTGCCGTAGATTTTCCAGCCGGCCGGATTTCGCAGTGTCGGCGGCCGCAGCGTGTCGAGATTGCCGCTGCCGCTGACGATCAGATCGACGGAGATCGGGTCGCCCTCCTGGACCTCGGTCGCGGTGGTGCTGGCGTTCAGTCGGAAACTGCCCACGGCGTTTTCAAATCCCTCGGGAGCGCCTTCGGGTAGAGGGATCGACTCGATTTCAAGTTTGGGAACCTGCAGATAGACTTCCGCGCTGACTTGGCGCGGGAACGGGTCCATGAACATCTCACGGGTCATCAAGCGGATTTTCGCCGGACCGATCCCGATTTTCCCGCTGCGGGTCGGGGTGATCGTGCTCGGGTAGGCCACCGAGACGTAGCGCATCCCCAACAGGTTGATCCTGCTGCGCATCGGCGAGGGTTGGAAGCGCCATGCCGCCACGCCGTCACGCTCGAAATCCGGAATCCCCCAGTCCTCGATGATCATCTCTTCGGGAACGAACACCTTGATTTCAGTGGTCGTGGTTTCGTTTTCGAAAGGCTTGTCATTCAGGACGCGGAATGAACTGGCATAGCGGATGGTTTTTCCGCCGGCTTGGACTTCGGACCATTGGAGCTCGTCCGGATTGAAGATCACGAAATCGAGGGGTTCGGTTAGCACCTTGTTGCCGTCCACCATCACTTCGACCGGCGGGATGACATACTTGCCGGTTTCATAACCGGACACGATGTAGTCGAAGACATACTCCAACCGCCTGCCAGGCAGCATCCTTGTTTGCGGGCCCCGGCCTGAGGCTTGGATGGCGATGTTCCCGATCTTGGCTGGCTCGGGTATTTCGTTAGGTTGGCCGCCGGCCACGGAGATTTCGAGCAGGGCTTGCTCGCCGCGGGCGAGAAAGGAGGTGGAAAGCCGACTGGTTGTTTGGCTCCCGGCATGGGTGCTGAGGAAAATCCAGCCCGCGAGGGTGAGGACGGCTCGGATGAAATATTTCGAAGTGTTCATGATGTTACCAATCTTTCTCCGCGTCCCGGAACTCGCGCCGGCCGGGGGTGAGCGGGCCTTTTTCGAGGTCCGCGTTTTCCTTGAGAATGCGGTGGGCGCGTTCTTGGGGAGACTCGTTGGGATTTTCGCCGTCTTGGTCCCCGTCTTTCTTGTCCTTGTCCTTGTCCTTGTCCTTGCCTTTCTGACCGTCGTCTTTTTTCTCCCCGTCATCGCCTTTGCCGTCTTTGGGGGCCTTCTCGCCGTCGCCTTTTTCGCCGGGTGGTTTGGTGCCGTCTTCACCCTCTTCTCCTTCTTTCGGTTCGCCTTCTCCCTTTTGGGGTTGGCCTTCGCCGGGTTGGGGTTGCGGCATGGATTGCTCGGTGTCTTGCTTTTCCTGATCCAGCAATTCAGCTAGACGCTTGAGATAGGTCAGCGTCAGCTCGCGGTTTTTGTGGGCGGCCCTGTCGGAGGGCAACAGGGCGAGCGTGGAATCGTAGTGCCTAACCGCATCCGCCCAGTTGGTGGCGAGCGACTCGAATTTGACATATCCCGCTTCGACTTCCTCGGGGAATTCGGATTCGCGCAGTTTGGCGAGGGCTTCCTTGACGATGGTGTCAAAGCGGGCGAGGTCGGGGACCGCCTGAGGGGCGCTTGGATAGGCATCGCCGGATAGACTTTTCCAACCGAGCTGGAACAAGGAGTTTCCAATGCCAGTGTGTCCGCCCGCCTGGACCACCGGGTCGCTTGATAACAACGACTGGCTGAAGGCGGTGCGAGCGCCACGGAAGTCCCCCGCGCGGTAGGCGGCTGCGGCCTCGCCGAGGCGGAAGCGCGCTTGGGTTTCGCGGAATTTCGATTCTCCGGCGAGCTTGTGATAGGCGTCGCGCGCTTGCTCGTAGTGTTGCCCGGCCAGAGCTGCCTTGGCGTCGGACGCGTCGCCGGCTTGCGCATGGTTGATTGTCAGGAAACCGCCGGCGAGGAGGATCGCCGCCCGGATTCCTTTCCACCGGGTGCCCGCGACGATAGAGACTGCGAGGAACAGGATCGCTGGGAAAACCAGCCACTGATAGAACTCGATCGAAATCCGGCGCTCGCGGCCTTCCATTTCAAAGGCGTCCAGTCCCTGCACCACGGATTTCACCATCCCTGGCACATCCATTCCCGAGCCGGCGATGGTGAAGCGCCCCTTGGTGCCTTCCGCCAGTTTGCGCAGCACGTCGCTTTGCAGACGGCTGATGACGGTTTGGCCCGAGCGATCTATCATCTGGCCGTTCGGGAAATCGGAATTCGGGACGAAGCCGCCGTCCTCGGTGCCGACTCCGATGGCGATGATATAGACGCCGGACCGCTCGGCTTCGGTGATCATCGCGTCGAGGTCGCCGTCGTGTTTCTCTCCGTCGCTGAGGATGACGAGCGCGTTGTTTTTCTGGCCGGTTTTTTTCAAGGTCTCGGTCGCGAGATGGACGGCGGCGGCGAGATCGGAGCCGCCGAGCGGAGCCCAGGTTTCATCGACCTGCTCGATGGTCTCGCGCACGGCGCTGTGGTCGATGGTTAGCGGTGCGTAAACGTGAGGGTTGCCGGCGAACCCGAGGAAACCGATGCGTTCGTTAGGCATGGCTTCCATCAGTTCGTAGATGACGATTTTCGCCTGGGTGAGCCGGTCGGGTTTGACGTCGCTGACCCGCATGCTTTTTGAGATATCGAGGGCGATCATGATATTCCGGCCGAGTGTTTTCTCGGTCCTCGTGCCGGCGTCGCCGCGGGGGCGGGCGAGGGCAATGATCAGCGCCGCACAGGCAGTTAGGAGGAGAAACAACGCGAGCCAGCGGGGGAGTGAACTGCCGCGCTTGAGTAAGGATTCCCGGAGTCGCGGTGCCACGAAGGCCGCCCACTGCTGGCGGCGCATCCGCGCCGCCAAGACCGCGCCGACTCCCAGAATGGGGAGCAGGATCAGCAAGGCGAGCCAGCCGGGTTGGGCGAAATTCATAAGATCAGGCGGAAGGAGGCGGGTTCAAAGCCATGTAAACCGCGGCACCCATGGCGGCAAGCAAGGTGACGCCGACAAACCAGGGAAACAGCTCGGTATCATCGATCACGGTCAGGCTTTTAGCATCTGTTTTTTCGAGGTTGTCGATGGTGGTGAAAGTTTGCTTCAGCGCGGCGAGGTCCTGCGCCCAATAGTGCTCCGCGCCGGTCATGTCGGCGATTTTCTTGAGTGTGGGCAAATCAAACTCCTGATAGGGAAACCGCATGATGCTCGGGTCCACCCGGCCCTCGGTGGTGCCGATGGCGACCGTGTAAATTTTGATGCCGAGAGTCTTCGCGTGTTCGGCGGCCTCGATCGGGGAAATTTTCCCCGAGTTGCTCGCCCCGTCGGTGATGAGGACGATGATCTTGCTCTTCGCGTCGCGGGCTTCCAGTCGGACGGCTGCGGCGGCGAGGGCGGAACCGATTGCGGTGCCCTGTTCCTTGATGGTGCCCATGTCGCGCTGGTCGTTCAGGCGGAGTTCGTTCAGCGATCTTCTCAGCCAGCGGTGGTCGAGAGTGATCGGGCTGGCGTCACGCGGCCTGCCGGCGAAGGCGACCAGGCCCATGCGGTCTTCAGGGCGGCGGCCGATGAAATCATCGACCACTTTCTTCGCGACATCGATGCGTTTCACCCGCTCGCCCTGATCGACGAAGTCATCGATGTCCATCGAAAGCGAGACGTCGAAGGCGATCATGATGTCGATGCCGCTGGCCGAGCGGCTTTGATACTCGTTGCGCCAAACCGGTCGGGCCATCGCGATGATAGAACAAAACAGCGCGAGGTAGGCGAGCGGTAGTCCGAGGCTCCACGCCACCCGCCGGACCCGGTTTCCGAGGCTGACCAGGACTGACAGGTTAGGGAAAACCACGGCCGCCTCCGAGCCCTTTCCGCGGCGGAGCGCGAGCAACAGCAACGCCGGCAAGAGCAACAACAGCCAGCCCGGCTGGGCGAAACGGAAGTGCTCGAGAAACGCGCTCATGCCCGGAATCCGTGGTGCAGGGTTTCCAGCAGCGCGCGTGATTCGGCGACGACTTCGCTGGCTTCCGCATCGGGGATTTCAGCGGCGTATTTCAAGGCGGCGAGCCGGGCGAATCCGCGGCCGGTGGTCGCACGGGCTTCTTCCGAAAAACCCTTCAGCGCGTCGTGTCGGGAGATGGTTTCCTGGTGGGTCTCGAACAAGGCGGGGTCGCCCGCGGCGGCGGATAGATATTTCCGGAGGATCAGCGATGAGCGCACCGCGGCATCGCGCGCCGGGACCGCTTCGATTTCCTCCAAGGCCGCGGCGGCTTGAGCGTAGGCTGCCTTGCGCATGGCTAACGGATCGAGGGCGGCGGCCCTCTTCCGTTTGAAAATCAAAACCGCGAGCGCCACGACGAGCAGCGCGATTGCCGCGGCGATCATCCATGGCTCGACCCACGAATCCGGGACCAAGGCCTCGGGCGGGCTCGGTTCGAGTAATTCAAAGCTGCCGGATTTCTCGTTCATTCTATCCGGAGCGTTTGCGGCTGCGTTTTTTCAAGAGTTGGTGAAGCGCGGCCAGCGTGTCGCCGTCGGTTTTCAAGCCCGCCGAGTCGATGCCGTGCTTCTTGAAAATCGCCGCCACGCCTTCGAGTTGTCTCTTCATCAGTTTGGCGTAGCCCATCCGCAGGTTCGGATTGCTGGTGTTGACCAGCGTTTCGAAGCCCGTTTCCGGATCGATCATCACGACCTTGCCGCCCTTCGGCAGCTTGGCTTCCAGCGGGTCGAGGACGCGCAGCGCGATGGTCTCGTGTTTTTTCGCCAGCTTGCCGAGCGGCTTTTCCAGCGGGTCGGAGAAAAAGTCGGAGATGAGGAAAACCACCGACTTACGGCGCAGGGTCCGGACGAGGAAATCGCAGGCTTCGGATACTGAAGTGCCGGGCTTTTCGGGTTTTGCGACGAGGATTTCGCGGATCATCCGCAGCAGGTGGCGGCTGCCTTTTTCCGGCGGGATGAAAAGGACCGGCTCGTTGGCGAAGACGAGCAGGCCGACCTTGTCGCCGTTGTGGAGGGCGCTGAATCCGAGCACCGCCGCGGTCTCCGCCGCGACCTCGCGCTTGCTGAGCGAGACGCTGCCGTAGTCCGCCGAGCCGGAGACATCCACGGCGATCACCACTGACAGCTCGCGCTCCTCGCGGAATTTCCTAACGAACGGCATGTTCATCCGAGCGGTCACGTTCCAGTCGATGAAGCGCACCTCGTCGCCGTGTTGGTATTCGCGGAAGTCGTCGAAGTCCAAGCCCTGCCCGCGGAAGGATGATAGATATTCTCCGGAGAACGACTCGCGCACCAAGCGACGGGCCTTGAGCTCGAGCTTGCGCACGCGCGCCATCATTTCCTCGATCTGTTCGTCCGTCAGCATGGCAGTGAAGCACTAAACTCTAAGCCCTCAATCCGAAACACAGAGGCTGCGGAAAATGACGCGGAATCGGTTTCATCAGTCGGGTCTTTTGTTACGAATTGAATGGTTGTGATTTAGTGCTTAAGGAACCGCGACCTTGTTCATGATCCGCTCGATCACCGAGTCGGTGGTCATTTCCTCGGCCTCCGCCTCGTAGGTGAGGAGGATCCGGTGGCGCAGGACGTCGAGCGCCATGTCCTTCACGTCTTGCGGGGTGACAAACGCGCGGCCTTGCATGAAGGCCCGCGCCCGTGCTGTTAGCGCGAGGTTGATGGTGCCGCGCGGCGAGGCACCGGAGCGGACGAGGTTTTTCAGCGGCGCATCCACCAATCCGGGGAAGCGCGTGGTGTGGATGATCTGCACGATGTATTTCCGGATGGCGGGGTCGATGTAAACCTCGTTGACCAGTTCCCGCGAGGCGGACACCTGTTCGGGGGTCGCCACCGACTTGGTCTGATAGGGCGGGGTGGAGGTCGCCATTTTGTCGAGGATTTCCAGCTCCTCGTCCTTCGATGGATAGCCGACGGTGACCTTGAGGAGGAAGCGGTCGAGCTGGGCTTCGGGGAGCTGATAGGTGCCTTCCTGGTCGATCGGGTTCTGGGTCGCCAGCACGAGGAAGGGCTTGGGCAAGGGATACGAGCGGTCGCCGAGGGTCACCTGCCGCTCTTGCATCGCCTCGAGCAGCGCGGATTGGACCTTCGCCGGAGCGCGGTTGATTTCATCTGCGAGAATCAGGTTGTTGAAGATCGGTCCCAGCTTCGGCTCGAATTTGGTTTCCTGCGGGTGGTAAACCATCGTGCCCACCAAGTCGGCAGGGAGCAGGTCGGGGGTGAATTGGAAGCGGGCGAAGGTGGCGTGGAGCGAGCCGGAAAGGGCCTTGACGGCCAACGTTTTGGCCAATCCGGGGACACCTTCTAGCAAGATGTGGCCGTTGCAGAGGAGTCCGATCAGCAAGCGGTCCACCAATCGTTCCTGGCCGACGAGGACCCGGCCCATTTCCTCCTTCACGGCTTGAATCCAGCCACTCGTCCCAGCGATCCGCTCTTGCAAGTTATTTGTTGTCATCGATTTGATGCGGCAGTTTGGCACGCCAGCGAATCCGTGCAACCGGCAAAGCGCGGAAAGGCCGTGGAACGCTCACTTCTTGGGTTCCACGAACGGAGGATTGGTCATCGCTCCCGGAGCGGCGGTCTTGAGGTTGGGCGGGATGGCGGCGGTGACGTCGCGGGTGGTCCAGCGGATGGCGCCGACGAGGATGTTTTGGAAGGTGGGGTTGGTCCAGACGTCGTCGCGATGGCCCATGGCGGTGTAATAAACGCGGCCTTTGCCTTCCTCGCGCGCCCAAGTGGTGGGGTAGGGCGGGCGCTGATAGGGGGCGCCGGTCATGGCGGGGGAATCGATGACGGTTAGGGCGTGGATGTCGGGGTTGAAGTCCTTGAGCGAATACCATTCCTCCTTGAAGGCGAAGCTGTCGCCGGCTTCTTCAAAGCCTGGGAATGTCTTGTTGATGACCTTGTTCGTGGCGACCTGTTGGGCACCGTGGATGATGAACTCGCCGCCAAGCATGCAGACAAAAGGATCGGCGTCCTTGCCGTGGTTGAGGTAGCGGTCGGGGCCCTTTTTGGATTCGTTAGCAGTGTGGAAGGTGTCGCTGGCAGAATGCAGGCCGATGAAGCCCTTGCCGCCTTTGATGTAGTCGAAGAGGGCTTGCTTGCCGGCGGGAGTCATCGCGGGCTGGCCGTCGGTTCCCGGCGTGGTCAAGTCGCCGGTGGTGTAGAAAACCACGGAGTCAAAGCCCGCCAGGTATTCAGGTGAGAACTTTGAGCCGTCTTTGGAAAACACGAACTCCCAGGAGTGCTTGGCGCCGAGCTCGGTGAAGATTTTTTCCGCGAAGCTGGGCTGGCCTTTTTTCCAGGAGATCACCTCATGTTCGTAGCCGCTGGACTTGGTGAAGAACAACAGCCGGTGCGCCGGCGCAGCTTGAAGGGTGAGGGAAAGACCTAATGCGGTGGCGAGTGTGGCAATGGATTTTATCAACATCGCCATGAGGCTAGCCAGCCACGGCGGTGGGGAAAAGTGCGAAATTCCCCCCACCCAACATGCAGTTTGGAGGCACAAAAAAGCCCGGTCCGCCATGGAGGCGGTCCGGGCTTTAGGAAGGTGAATTACTTGGAGGATTGCACTGGTGCTGGTGCCGGTGCTGGTGCGCTTGGGCAGCAGGAAGCGGCGAGGATGGAAGCGGCGGCTGCGATGACGAGGAATTTAACGGTGTTCATTTAGTTATTTGGTTGTTGGTTGCTCTTGCAGCTGGGCGACTAACGCACAGCGCGTCAGCAGATTAGCCATCCGAACGGGCGAATCAAGCTCGGATTGCCTCCGGGAAAATCAGGCACTCGCAGGCAGGGAAGGGCGGAAAAACTGGCAGAGATTTCCCTTTAATCAGGCAGCGTCCTGGTCCGCCCGTTTGCGCCGGATGCTGGGCGGGCGCTCGCCGGTCACGACTTGGCGATTGATTGTGACGGTGTCGATATCTTCACGCGAAGGAATGTCGAACATGACTTCGAGCATGAGTTTTTCGAAAATCGAGCGCAAGGCGCGGGCTCCGGTGCCGCGGCGGACGGCTTCTTCCGCGAGGGCTTGAAGTGCGTCCCGCGTGACTCGCAGCTTCACGCCGTTCATGGCGAGCTGTTTGCCGTATTGCTTGACGAGCGCGTTTTTCGGTTCGGTGAGAATCGAGATCAGTTCGGCCTCGGTAAGTTTTCTGAGCGCGGAAATGACCGGGATGCGTCCGATGAATTCGGGAATGAGCCCGAAGTGGAGGAGGTCCTCCGGTTGGACTTTTTCGAGGATGTTCGTGGACGGATCGTCGAGGTTTTCCTTGGATGGGTCCGCGTGGAAACCGAGGGTGTTGCTGCCGAGGCGGCGGCGGACCATGTCCTCGAGCCCGACGAACGCGCCGCCGACGATGAAGAGGATTTTCTCGGTGTTGACCTGGATGTATTCCTGTTGGGGATGCTTGCGGCCGCCTTGCGGGGGGACGTTGCAAATCGTGCCTTCGAGGATTTTGAGAAGGGCCTGTTGGACGCCTTCGCCGGAGACATCGCGGGTGATCGAGACGTTCTCGGTCTTGCGGCCGATCTTGTCGATCTCGTCCACGTAGATGATGCCGCGCTCGGCGCGGGCGACGTCGAAGTCGGAGGCTTGCAGCAGGCGCAGGATGATGTTTTCCACGTCCTCGCCGACGTAGCCGGCTTCGGTGAGCGTGGTGGCGTCCACGATGCAGAACGGGACGTCGAGGGTGCGGGCGAGGGTGCGGGCGAGCAGGGTTTTTCCCGAGCCTGTCGGGCCGAGAAGCATGATGTTGGACTTCTCGATCTCGACGTCCTTGAACTCGTCACTGACTTTGGCCTGATCCTGGCGGAGGCGCTGATAGTGATTGTAAACGGCGACGGAGAGCACCTTTTTGGCGTTCTCCTGGCCGATGACGTGCTCGTTGAGCTTGGCAAGGATGGCGGCCGGCGCGGGGATCTTGAATCCGGGCTTTTCCGCCGGGGTTTTTCCTTTGGCCGGAGTGCCGCCGAGTTCTTTTTCGAGGATGTTGGAGCAAACCTCGATGCACTCGTTGCAGATATAGACACCGGGACCGGCGATCAGTTTTTTAACCTCTGAATGGCTCTTTCCGCAGAAGGAGCACATCGTCAGATTTGAAGCGCGGGCCATGGGGTGATGTCAGATAAGGGGATGCGGAATTCCGGGAGATCAAGCTTCTGGCTTTTTCTCCTCGATGGCGGCGACGACGGTGTCCGGCAGTTGCTTGCGGCTTTCGAGGATCTTGTCCACGAGGCCATAGGCGACGGATTGCTCGGCGGTCATGTAGTTGTCGCGATCGGAATCGTTTTCGACCTGCTCGATGGATTTGCCGGTGTGGTGGGCAAGGATTCCATTGAGGCGCTTCTTGAGATTGAACATGAAGCCGATGGTGCGCTCGACGTCGGAAGCCGTGCCTTGCGCGCCGCCGGAAACCTGGTGGATCATGACGTGGGAGTTAGGCAGGCAGAAACGTTTGCCTTTGGTGCCGGCGGTTAGGAGGACCGAGCCCATCGATGCGGCAATGCCGATGCAGTAGGTATTCACGTCGCAGGTGAGGAACTGCATCGTGTCATACATCG
>CAMCCX010000046.1 GCA_945873305.1 Akkermansia muciniphila | reverse complement strand
GTAGCGGTAGGCGACGTCGATGGTGATGCCTTGTTCGCGCTCGGCCTTGAGGCCGTCGGTGAGGAGGGCGAGGTTGACGTTTTCATCGCCGCGGCGGCGTGAGGATTCCTCCATGGCTTCGAGTTGGTCCTCGAAGATGGATTTGGAATCATAGAGCAGGCGGCCGATGAGGGTGGATTTGCCGTCGTCGACGGAGCCAGCGGTGGTGAAGCGGAGTAGGTCCATAAGAAAGTGGGAAGTGATCAGTTAGCAGTGATCAGTGATCAGTGGAAGAGTGGGAAGTTTGCTAGATTTCAGTGTTCAGTTTTCAGGGAAGAGACCGGTGAGTCGTTGCAGAATATTCTCTGATCACTGCTCACTGATCACTCGGCACTTTTCAGAAGTATCCTTCTTTTTTCCGGTCCTCCATGGCGGTTTCCGAGCGTTTGTCGTCGGAGCGGGTGCCGCGTTCGGTTTGGCGGGCGGCGGCGACTTCGGCGATGACTTCGTCGAGGTTGGAGGCGGTGGATTCGACGGCGCCGGTGCAGGTGGCGTCGCCGATGGTGCGGAAGCGGACGATCTGGCGGGTGACGGGCTCGTGGTCCTGGGGCTTGAGGAACTCGGTGACGGCGAGCAGCGAGCCGTTGCGCTCGAAGACGTCGCGCTCGTGGGAGAAGTAGATGGAAGGGAGCGGGATTTTCTCGCGTTTGATGTACATCCAGATGTCCATCTCGGTGAAGTTGGAGAGCGGGAAGACGCGGAAGTGTTCGCCGGGGTTTTTGCGGCCGTTGAAGAGGTTCCAGAGCTCGGGGCGCTGGTTTTTCGGGTCCCACTGGCCGAAGTCGTCGCGGTGGGAGAAGAAGCGTTCCTTGGCGCGGGCTTTTTCCTCGTCGCGGCGGCCACCGCCGAGGCAGGCGTCGTATTGGTTGCTCTCGATGGTGTCGAGCAGGGTGACGGTCTGGAGTTTGTTGCGCGAGGCGTTGGGGCCTTTTTCCTCGATGACGCGGCCGCTGTCGATGGATTCCTGGACGGAGCCGACGACCAGCGAGGCGCGGATGAGGTCCACGAATTCATCGCGGTAGGTCATGGTCTCCTCGAAGTTGTGGCCGGTGTCGATGTGGACGAGCGGGAAGGGCATGCGGGCGGGCCAGAAGGCTTTGCGGGCGAGCCAGGCCATGACGATCGAGTCTTTGCCGCCGGAAAAGAGCAGGGCGGGATTCTCAAATTGGGCGGCCGTTTCGCGAAGGATGAAAATCGCTTCGGCTTCGAGTTGGTCGAGCTGGCTGAGGTGGTAGTTGGGCATGGTGGGGTAAATGCTGAAATTCTGAAACGGAGAAAGTGCCGAGTGATCAGTGATCAGTGAGCAGAGGAAAAGTCGGAGGTCGGAGGTTGGAGTCGGCGCGGCCGGAGGGGTAGGTCTCTGGATCGCTCAGGTCAAGAAATAATTATTAAGTTGGGTCGTTTTGTAATGTATTGCGCGTGAGTCGGGTGAAATCGGGACACAAAAAACGCCGAAGTCCTCGGACTTCAGCGTTTTTCGACGAATCCGGCAAACCGGAATTCTTCAAAGCGGGCGGTTCACGGCAATTCTGGCGCGAATGGCTTCGAGGAGTTCGAAGGCGGCGTCCTCGATGGTGGTGCTCTCGGTGTCGAGCGTGAGAGCGGGGTTTTGCGGGGCTTCGAACGAGCCGTCCTTGCCGGTGAAATGGGCGATTTCGCCGCGGGCGGCTTTGGCGTAGAGGCCTTTCACATCGCGTTGTTCGCAGGCTTGGTAGCTGGCCTTGACGTAAACCTCGAAGAGGTCGCTGCCGAGCAGGCCGCGGGCGAGGTCGCGGAGTTCGCCGCGCGGGGTGATGGCGGAGACGAAGGTGATGATGCCTTGGGAGACGAAGACTTTGGCGACTTCGGAAATGCGGCGGATGTTTTCCAAGCGGTCCTCGTCGGTGAAACCGAGATTGGAATTGAGGCCGGTGCGGAGGTTGTCGCCGTCGAGGATGGTGGTGAAGCGCCCTTGCTGGTGGAGCACGCGCTCGGCGGCGTTGGCGATGGTGGACTTCCCCGAGCCGGAGAGGCCGCAAAGCCAGACGACGATGCCGCGCTGGCCGAGGAGGTTTTCCTTGTCCTGGCGGTGAAGAAAGCGGTGGAACTCGGGATGGATGTTCATGGGGTCGTCGAAGAGTCTGAGAGTCGAAGGTCTGAAAGTTAAAAGTCGAAGGAAAAAGACGAGGAGTCGCAGGTCAAAGTCTATGAAGGTCGAAGATCTTCGACTTTTAGACCTTTGACCTTCCGACCTTTAGACACTTTTCAAAGCCCTTTTCCAATGACAAAGGCCTCGAAGCCGTGGGCGACGAGTGATTCCAGGGACAGGACGGCGCGGCCGTCGAAGACGAAGGCGGGCTTGAGCATGAGGCCGTAAACGCGCGGCAGGTCGAGGGTGCGGAATTCGTCCCACTCGGTGAGCGTGGCGAGAGCGTGGGCGCCTTTGATCGCGGTGTAGGGGTCGCTGCAGATTTCCATGTTGGTGGCGATGAGCTCCGGTGAGACCCCGGCGGCGATTAGATCCTGATGGATGGTTTCCGCGCTGACTCGCGGGTCGTAAATGGCGAGGTGGGCGCGCTCGTGCAGCAGGTCGCGGCAGACCTGGATGGCGGGCGATTCGCGGGTGTCGTTCGTATCCTTCTTGAAGGCGAAACCGAGGATGGCGATTCGCTTGCCGTTGACGGTGTTATACAGGGTGCGGACGATTTTCTCGACGAAACGCGACTTCTGCCAGTCGTTGAGCTGGACGACCTGACGCCAGTATTTGGCGACTTGGGGGAGGTTGAAGGACTCGCAGAGATAGACGAGGTTGAGGAGGTCTTTCTGGAAACAGGAACCGCCGAAGCCGACGGAGGCCTTGAGGAATTTCGGGCCGATCCGCGAGTCCATGCCGATGGCGCGGGCGACTTCGTCGACATCCGCGCCGGTGGCCTCGCAGAGGGCGGAAATCGAGTTGATGGAGGAGATCCGTTGGGCGAGGAAGGCGTTGGCGACGAGCTTGGAAAGTTCCGACGACCAGAGGTTGGTGGTGAGGATGCGCTCGCGGGGAATCCAGTTGGCGTAGACCGAGACGAGGGCCTCGACGGCGGCGTTGCCTTCGGGGGTGATTTCACCGCCGATGAGAATTCGGTCCGGGGATTGAAGGTCTTCGACGGCGGTGCCTTCCGCGAGGAACTCGGGGTTGGACAGGACTTGGAAGGTGGCTCCGTTAGGGGAGTTCGCGGCGAGGATGGACTTGATCGCGGTGGCGGTTTTCACCGGGATCGTGCTTTTTTCGACGATGATTTTATGGCCCTCGGAAACCTCCGCGATCAGGCGGGCGGCGGACTCGATGTAACGCAGGTCGGCGGCGCGGCCGGCCCCGATGCCGTAGGATTTGGTGGGCGTGCCGACCGAGACGAAGATCAGGTCCGCGCCGGCGATGGCGGAGCGGATGTCGGTGGTGAAATGGAGGTTCCGGCCGAGGGCGGAGGCGACGATGGCATCGAGACCGGGCTCGTAAACGGGCAGGGTGTCGGAGTTCCACGCGGCGACGCGCTGCTCGTTCATGTCGGCGACGGTGACCTTGATGTGAGGGCACTTGGCGGCGATCATGGCCATGGTGGGGCCGCCGACGTAACCGGCTCCGAGACAACAGATGGATTTGATAGGCATGGTCATGGTAAAAGCTGAAATGCGGGGATGCTGAAAAGCTGAAACTGAGAAGGAAAGAAGAAATCAGAGGAGGTCGCGGAATTCCGCGGGAGTGAGGCCGGCGTCCTTCGCAATCGCTCCCATCGCGATCGCGTTAATGGGGTTGTGCCGGGGAATGGTCAGGCGCGTCTGACCGTCGCTCATCACCACGTGGCCGGATTCGCGAACCATGCGGAAGCCGATTTTGGAGAGAACCCGGACGGCATCCTTCTGGCTGATAGCCGGCAATTTGGGCATCAGACCGTAAGTTCCAGGGTTTCCGCGCTTTTGATTCCGCTTTCTTCGGCCTCCACGTTCAGCCAGAGTTGGATTGCTTCGCGGATCGCCTCGATCGCCTCGTTTCGGGTAGTTCCCTGTGAGTGGCACCCAGGCAGGTCGAGGCAGGAAACGGACCAGCCTTCATCGGTTTCGATCAAGCGGATGCGGTAGTTCATGCGGAGAGGCTATCTTGGGGTCACAGAGCGCGCAAGGAGTGATTGGAGCAGGGGATCCGTCAGCCGCGCATGGGATCGCGGAGCAGGTGATAGAGGAAGAGCGAGTTGTAGGTGAAGTAGCGTTTGAAGAGGCGGCGGGGTTCCATGGCGAGGCGTTGGAAGACGGGCGGGGACCGCTTCACCTCGCCGGCGTGGAAGGCGAGGCCGCGCCGGTGCCAAGCAGGGGAATCGCGAATGGCACTCCATGAGTCACGACTGTGATCTTCCGAGCGATGGCTCAAAGCGCAGAGGAGAAGTCTTCGAGGGAGGCGGCTTGGATCGATGCGCGGTGGAGTCGAAGCAGTTGAGCCTCGTCATGGATCGCGGCGATGGCATCGACAAGCCCTTGGGGGGCGAAGCCAAAGCGAAGTCGAAGGTTTTCGATGATCAGTTCCTGGCGGCCTTCCAGGCGGCCTTCTTGGCGACCTTCCTGGCGTAGCTGTTGGGCGAGGCTCATGGCGGTTGTTCGGACATCGGGGTGACTAACGCTTTGAACCTTACGATCAAAGGCCGCTTTGTCAATGTCGGCATTGAGGATGTAACGGATGAGCAGTTCCAGCGTTTCCTGGGGCACCTGAAGGAGCAGCGATTCATCCCAAACCGCCTCGTCGAGCAATCTGGCGATGCGTTCGGCCTTCATGACCCGCAGGGTGAGGATGCCTGCGGGCGTGCCACGAATGGCTTGAAACCCGAGATCGGCGAGTTGAATGAGTCGGAATGTGAAATCCGGGACGAAGCCCGCGCATTCCTCGCTGAGAGGTGGCGGGATATCGAGCAATGATGAGAACTGAGTGGCGATCTCCCATGCTTGGGCGTTCTGTGCCAGCACCACCGGCAGGATGACCGGCAGTTGGGATGCCTGCGGATTTTTTCTCCGGTGTTCCTCCCAGATGCGCACCATGTATCGCAGCAGGCGCAGTGCGATACAGGGGTCCTGGCTAAGTTGATGCTCGAACAGCAGATAGATCAGGCACTCGCTGGATTCTTCCAGTGGAGCGGAAAATAACAGGTCGCTTTCACTGTGGCGGTAATGGGAATCAACGAAGCTGCCGGGCTGGAGCTTGAGGTGATCCCAGTCGATGTTGGATGCAAGGGCCGCGGGCAGTTGCCAGCGCAAAAAACCGGCTGCATTCGCCGGTTGGCCGAACGCGCCCTTGAACAACTTGTCGTGCGGGTGGTGGATCGGTTCGTCGGACATGGCCGCCATTCAAGCGCTTGGATTCTGCGGGGGCAAGCAGGCGTCGCGGTCGGACCCGTCGTCAGAAGCTGGCGCTCCGTCAGCCGCGCATGTGGTCGCGGAGGAGGTGATAGAGGAAGAGCGAGTTGTAGGTGAAGTAGCGTTTGAAGAGGCGGCGGGGTTCCATCGCCAAGCGGTAGGCCCATTCCATGCCGAGGCGTTGGAGGACGGGCGGGGATTGTTTCACTTCCCCGGCATGGAAGGCGAAGGCGGCGCCGATGCCGAAATAGACGCCTGGCGGCAGGCGGTCCTTGTTTTGGGCGATCCAGTGTTCCTGTTTCGGGCAGCCGAGGCCGACCCAGATGAGGTTGGCTCCCGAGGCCCGGATTTTTTCCGCGATGAGCTCGAACTCGCTTTCCGGCCATTCCCCGAACGGCGGCGAGTGGGTGGCGGCGATGGTGACGTTAGGGAAGCGGGTGGCGAAGTTGCGCGTCAGTTCGTCGAGCGTGGCTTGCTTGCCGCCGAGGAGGAAATGCTTGAATCGCGGGAGGTCGTTAGTCGCCTTGAGCGTTTCCAGCATCAAGGTCGGTCCGTAAACCCGGTCGCTTAATTTTTCAGCCGCGGCGAGCCGGGAATTGAGCGTCCAGACGAGTGGCATGCCGTCGGGGAAGATCATGTCGAAGCGGCGCATGGACTCGCCGAACTCCTCATCGCTGCGGGCCAGCGCGGCGACGTGGGTGTTGGCGGCCTCGACGGCGTAGGCGCGGTCGTTTCGCCGGGCGCGCTCGAGGATCCATTCCACGGCTCCGGCGTAGTTGGTCGCCGCGACGGGCAGGCCGATGATCGGAATTGTTTTCAAATTCACGGGCTGACTGATTTCTTCAGACGCGGCAGAACGGCTCCACGGCGCGGAGGTCCGGGGTGGTGGCGATGGCCGCGTCGCGGAGGGCGGGCTTGTCGAACAGATAGAGCGCGTAGCCGCCGTGGCCGCCGCCGCAGTATTTGCGGGCGATGGCGCCGGGGATTTCCGGCAGCGGGTCCATGCCTTCCGCGAGCTGGGTCATGTGATAGAGGTGCACGCCGTCTGCCAGGCGGCGGATGTCGGCTTGGAGCGCGCCTTCGCGGGCGACCCGGGCGCTGCGGGCGATGCCGTCATAGTCGCGCGGCTGGTTGACGACGCCGGGCGTGTCGTGAGGGCTGCCGGTCCAGAAGATGGCCATCCGTCCTGATAGGAAATCGCCGTTGTGCTTGAAGTCGAGCACGGGCTTTTGGCCGGAGCGCCAGACGCAGAGGCCGGTTTCGCGGATGACCGCCGGGTCCTGCCAGCCGACGCCGAGGTCGATCTCGGACTCGAATCCGTCGCGGCCGTTGAGCAGGGCCCAAGCGCCGCTGCCGCCGAGGCCGGCTTGTTTTTCGTAGGGCCACTCGCGCAGGGAGACCAGCGGGGAGATGGCGCAGTTGACGATGTATTCGCCCGGGCGGGAAAAGCGCGGCACGTCGAGCCAGCCGCCGGCGAAATCGATGCGCAGCGGGGCCTCGGTCGGCGCCTGCACCCAGCGGACGATGGAACTGGTGGAGACGGGTTCGAAGCGCGGCGGGGTCTTGGGCAGGACGGTGTATTTGGCCCCGACCTGGTCGCAGAGCGCGCGCTTGATATCGCCGTATTTGTCGTCCTCGGTGACGATGAGGAAGTCCGGGCGGATGCGGAGGAAGTCTTCCTCGAAGTCGATTCCCTCCTTGTGGCCCTGGGTGACGATGACCTCGTCGATCATCCGCAAGCCCTGAAGCAGGACTTTTTTGTGGTCGTCCGGGATGGATGGCTTGCGGCGCTTGTGGTGCCAGAGCACCTCGGCGGAAGCGAACGACACGATCAGATAGTCGCCCAGCGCGCGGGCTTCTTCGAAGAACTGGAGGTGACCGGCGTGGAGGATGTCATAGCATCCGGATACGAAGACTTTTTTCATGATGGTTGGGAAAGCGGGTTAATAATGGTAGCGTGCCTGGGCGAAAAGGATGTGGTCGTCTTTCACCCGATAGACCAAGCGGTGCTCCTAGGTGATGCGTCGCCCGTTTTTTCGGCCAGCGCGTCGGGCGAGAGTTCCAGGCCTTCGCCTTGTTCGAGGCGGTTCAAGGCGGACATCAGCCTGCGCGCATTGGCGGGCGAGCGGAGAAGTCGGGCGGTTTCCAACAGTCCTTCCCATTCGCTGGCGGGCACCAGCACCACCGATTCGTGGCCGCGCCGGTCGATGACCACCGGCTCGCGGGTCGAGACGGTTTGGTCCCAAACGCTTGCCAGGCGGTCGCGGGCTTCCGTGTAGGAAATCGAGGTCATGGCTGAATCAATCGCTGGACAGGCTTTCCGTCCAGCGGAATGAGCCGGTATTACTCCTTGGAAACGGAAACGTGGTGGCCGTGGGATTTGAGCAGCGAGTGGCGGCGGGCGATGTCGAGATCGTGGGCGACCATCTCCGCGCACATTTGCTCGACGGTGATTTCCGGAACCCAGCCGAGTTTTTCCTTCGCCTTGGTCGGATCGCCTAGCAGGGTTTCGACTTCGGCGGGGCGGTAGTAGCGGGGATCGACTTTCACGACGACGGCACCCACGGCCACCGCCGGGGCGAGGTCGGGATTGACGGCGCTGACAGTGGCGATTTCCTGGTCGCCCTCGCCGGAGAAGGTGAGTTCGATGCCTGCCTCGCGGGCGGACATGCGGACGAACTCGCGGACGGAGATTTGTTTGCCGGTGGCGATGACGAAATCATCCGCGGTTTCCTGTTGGAGCATCATCCACTGCATGCGGACGTAGTCCTTGGCGTGGCCCCAGTCGCGGAGGGAGTCCATGTTGCCGAGGAACAGGCAGGCTTCGAGGCCCTGGGCGATGTTGGCGATGGCGCGGGTGATCTTGCGGGTGACGAAGGTCTCGCCGCGGCGCGGCGACTCGTGATTGAAGAGGATGCCGTTGCACGCATACATGCCGTAGGCTTCGCGGTAGTTCACCGTGATCCAGTAGGCATACATCTTGGCGACGGCGTAGGGCGAACGCGGGTGGAAAGGCGTGGTTTCCTTCTGCGGGATTTCCTGGACGAGGCCGTAAAGCTCGGAAGTGGATGCCTGATAGAAGCGGGTTTTCTTTTCGAGTCCGAGGAAACGGATCGCTTCCAGCAGGCGCAACGTGCCGATGGCGTCGACGTCGGCGGTGTATTCGGGAGCCTCGAAGGAGACGGCGACGTGGGATTGCGCGCCGAGGTTGTAAACCTCGTCCGGCTGGACCTCGCTGATGATGCGGGTGAGGTTGGAGGCGTCGGTGAGGTCTCCATAGTGCAGGCGGAAGCGCGAGTTCTCGACGTGCGGGTCTTCGTAAATGTGGTCGATCCGCTGGGTGTTGAACAGCGAGGCGCGGCGCTTGATGCCGTGGACTTCGTAGCCTTTTTCGAGGAGGAGCTCCGCGAGGTAGGAACCGTCTTGTCCGGTGATGCCGGTGATGAGTGCTTTTTTCATCGGAGGTGTGGGAGAGTTAGAAGAGGGTCGAAGGTCTTAAAGTCGGAAGAGAAGAGGGTGAGTTGCTAGCATCTTTGACCTTCAGACCTCCAGACCTTCTCTCAGAGTCTCGCCGCGCCGGAGGCGAGGGTGGTGAGAAAATCCTGATAGGCGGCGGCGAGGCCTTCGGCGAAGGGGACGGCGGGTTGCCAGCCGGTGGCCTGGATTTTTGAAATATCCAGCAGCTTGCGCGGGGTGCCGTCGGGCTTGGTGGGGTCGGTGAGGATCTCGCCGGTGAAGCCGGTGGTTTTCGCGACGAGCGTGGCGAGTTCGAGAATCGTGACGTCCTCGCCTACGCCGACGTTCACCCAGTCGGGCGGCGAGTCTAACGAAAGCAGGTGGAAGCAGGCGGCGGCGAGGTCGTGGACGTGGAGGAACTCGCGGCGCGGGGTGCCGGTGCCCCAGATGGTGACGCTGGCGTCGCCGCGTTCCGTGGCTTCGTGGAAGCGGCGGATGAGGGCGGGGATGACGTGGGAGTTCTCCGGGTGATAGTTGTCGCCGGGGCCGTAGAGGTTGGTGGGCATGGCGCTGTGGTACATCAGGCCGTGCTGGGCGCGGTAGTGTTGGCAGAGCTTGAGTCCGGCGATCTTGGCGATGGCGTAGGCTTCGTTGGTGGCTTCCAGCGGCCCGGTGAGCAGGCAGTCTTCGGGCATCGGCTGGGGCGCCATTTTCGGATAGATGCAGGACGAGCCGAGGAACAGCGCGCGCGGCACACCGGCGAGGCGGCAGCCTTCGACGAGGTTCGAGGCGATGCTGAGGTTTTCGTATATGAAGTCCGCGGGGTAGGTGGAGTTCGCGTGGATGCCGCCGACCTTGGCGGCGGCGATGATGACGACGTCGGGTTTTTGCGCGGCGAGGAAATCGAAGACCGCGCGCTGGTCGCAGAGATCGAGCTGGTCGCGGGTGGCGGTGAGCAGCTGGTAGCCGCCGAGTTTTTCGGCTTGGCGCACGAGTGCCGAACCGACCATGCCGCGGTGTCCCGCGATGAAGAGTTTGGTCATAGGAAGTTGTGGATGACTGAAATGAAGACAGGGCGGAGTGTTGTCGATCGATGCAATTGAGTGAGGCGGTTTGCCTTGTCAATCGCTATCATCAAGCTGTGCATCGTTGGAATGTCTCAAGTGAATCCGGATGGACTTCGATGAGATCGGCATCCTCCAGCAACTCGATGATCCCGGGCCAGAGTCGAAGCAGCATGCTTTCCAAATCTTTCCTGCGAATATTACCCGATCTTACCAAAATTACCTTGGGCGGTGGCCCTTCGAGCATGATGCGATTGAAAAAGTCGGTGTCCCGCGTGAGAATGGTCCAGTTGCGCTCGCGAGCGTGTGACCAGAGCTGAAGATCGGTCGGTTGCGCGCCAAGTTCGGTTGCATGTGA
Organism: Akkermansia muciniphila; assembly: GCA_945873305.1. GTDB lineage: Bacteria > Verrucomicrobiota > Verrucomicrobiia > Verrucomicrobiales > Akkermansiaceae > Luteolibacter > Luteolibacter muciniphilus_D. Next base: position 11,417 of record CAMCCX010000046.1, on the reverse strand, counting down.
GCAATCCGGCGGGAGGACGCCTGCCAGGGATGCCGGCGGGTTTTCGTCGATCAGCAGGTGGTTCACGAGGCGAGTTGGATGGTCGAGCGAGCGGAGCTCAGGCGACGGGCATAATCAATGCAGGCCAACACGTCTTCCCTCAGGAGGCGGGGGTGGGCCTCAAGCACATCCTCAACCGAGTCTCCCGCACCGAGGTATCCCAAAACGGTGTCCACGGTGATCCGGGTGCCACGGATGACCGGGCGGCCGTTGCAGACTCCGGGGTTGAGTTCGATCCGATGTTCCATGAGGGAAAACTAGTGTCTGGTCAAAAGGCTGCAAGGCGTAAGATTCAAGGACGGCCGTATCTCGCGATGAGTTTCTCCGCCTCGGCGATGGCCATGCCGGTGACCTGGTCCATGTTATAGTAACGGTAGGTGGCGAGGCGGCCGATGAAGCTGGTGTGCGGCTCGGCGGCGGCGAGCTCGGAGTAGCGGAGGAAGGCGGCGCGGGCTTCGGGCGCTGGGACCGGATAGAACGGCTCGTCGTCCGGGGTCCAGTCCTTGGGGAACTCGCGGACGATGGTGGTGGCGTCGATCTGTTGGCCGGTGGCGTGCTTGATCTCGACGATGCGGGTGAACGGCACTTCGGGCTCCGGATAGTTCACCTGCATCGCGGGCTGCCAGAAGCCGGGTTTTCCGGAAACGGGCTTGCGGGCTAGCAGTTCTTCCGCGGAGAAGGATTCGTGCTCGAAGCGCAGCGAGCGGTAGGGCAGCGCGCCGAAGCGGCGGCCGTAGAACTCGTCGATGGCGCCGGTGAAGACGAGGTGCTTGTGGCTCCAGCGGGCGCGGGCTTCGTCGAAATCCACGCCGAGGTGGAGTTCCACGCCGGGCGAGGCGTTGAGCATCGTTTCGAAGAGCGCGGTGTAGCCGTGTTTCGGCAGGGCCTGGAAGGATTCGGACAGGTAGCGGTCGTCGCGGTTGGTGCGGACGGGGATGCGGCCGCAGACCGAGGCGTCGAGTTCGCGCGGGTGGCGCTTCCATTGCTTGAGCGTGTAGCCTTCGAAAAACAGCTCGTAAAGTTCGCGGCCGACCTGGGAGATGATGACGTCCTCGGAGTTTTGCGGGTCCGCGACGGGGATCCGCTTTTGCTCCAGCCAGGCGGTGAACTCCTCCGTGGTCGCGGGCCGGCCGAGGTATTCCTCGAAGGTGTTGAGATTGATGGGAAAGCTCCAGTAGCGGCCGCGGGCGTGGCTCTTGATCGTGTAATCCACCTCGTGCCACTCGGTGAAAGCGGATAGATAATCGACGATCCGCGGCGAGTTCGAGCGGAAGTAGTGCGGGCCGTACTGATGGGTGAGGACGCCGGCGGCGTCGGTGGCGTCGCGGGCGTTGCCGCCGAGGTGGTTGCGGCGGTCCACGACCACGCACTTCCAGCCGGCGGCGGACAGGCGCTCGGCGATCACGAGTCCGGAGAAGCCGGCGCCGATGATCAGGAAATCGGTGGGTTGATCAGATTTCAAGTGGCGGGAAATGGGGCGCGGCCGCCTTCACGCTACCGCCCTTGGTCGATCTCTCCGGGATGGAAAGAAACCTGGGCAATGCGGGTGGCGGGTGGTGTGGTCATCGGCGGGGGGATTTTTCGCCGGCGACTGCGGCGAGTATTGAACGGGAAACCTACGAGGTGAGTAACGGGATCGCGTAGGAAACGTTTGATTTTCAAGGAGCTGGACGCCTGGGAAGAAGGATTGAGAAGAGGTCCATGTCGACCGCCTGCGGGTTTCCGAGAAATTCGATGAGAATTTTCACCCGCTCGGTGGCGGATGGCACCGAGACGACGGTGCCCTGCATTCCCTGGAGCGGGCCGAAGGCGACTTCCACTTCATCGCCGATCTGGATGACCGGGCTGAGGGTGACGAGTTCGTCATGCTCGGCGCCTTTGCGGTTGAGGATTTCGTGTTTGATCGCCTCGACGAAGGCTTCGGGGACGGGCGGGATTTCCGAGCCGAAGCGGACGAGTCCGCGGATGCCCTGGCAGAAAGTGACGGCGCGTTCCATCTCGCCCATGTTGAATTTCGCCAGCAGGTAGCCGGGAAACATCGGCTCGACCCACCAGATTTTCCCGCGGCGGGTGGCTTTGCGGTAGCGCAGGCGCGGGCAGAAAACCTCGACGCCCTCGAGTTCGCGCAAATGGCCGGCGGCGATGTGCTCGCGTTTGGTCTGGCACCGGAGGCAAAACCATTCCGGTTGTTGGGGATCAGTGGATTTCATTGGCCGAGAAGTTTTTGAAGCACGGGAAGGACTCTGCCACCGCTGCGCATCCATGTTTCCAAACGTTCGACGCGCTCGCCAAGGAATTTCCGGCGCTCGGGGTCTTCGATGTCGCGGGCGCTCTCCGCCAGGCGGCCGATCTTGGTTTTTCCGTTTTCCAGATGCGGGCGGATTTGCTCGCGGATGAAGCCGCCGGCGAGGCGCTTGAGCTCGATCGCCGGCTCGTAATAAGTGCGGCGATCGTCGCCACCGTCGGTTTCGCGCACCGCGCCGAGGCTTTTGAGCATCCGCAGTCCCTGGCTGGCGGAGCCTTTGCTGATGCGGAGGCGGCATACCAGATCGTCCAAGGACAAGGCGGATTGTGAAATGAAAAGCAGTCCGTAGATTTCTCCGATCGAACGGGGCAGGCCCAAAACGCGGACGCCATCCACGAACATGGCCACCACTTGGAGCTCCAAGGGGTCCATTTCGAATTGGTCTCCATCCAGCACATCGCCCATGGGCCGGAACTTAGCGATCACCGGCTGAGAGTTCAAACCAATTTGAACAAAGCTGCGTTGGCCAGCGGATCCCTTCTTGATTTACCCGGTGGATGCTGCTGACTTCTGCGGCATGCGTATTTTAATCACCGGCGGAGCGGGCTTCCTAGGCTCACATCTTTGCGAGCGGCTTCTCGGCGAGGGAAATGAAATCATCTGTCTGGACAATTTTTTCACCGGCCGGAAGCGCAACATCGCCCACCTGATGGGCAATCCCTACTTCGAACTCGTCCGCCACGACGTGACCGAGCCGTTCAAATACGAGGTGGATCAAATTTACAACCTCGCCTGCCCCGCCTCGCCGCCGCACTACCAGCACAACCCGATCAAGACCACCAAAACCTCGGTGATGGGCGCGATCCATTGCCTCGGTCTGGCGAAACGCACCGGCGCGCGGGTTTTCCAGGCCTCCACGTCGGAGGTTTACGGCGATCCCGACGTCCATCCGCAGCCGGAATCGTATCACGGAAACGTCAATCCCATCGGCATCCGCGCCTGTTATGACGAGGGCAAGCGCTGCGCCGAGACCTTGTTTTTCGACTATCACCGCCAGAACCAGGTCGATATCCGGGTGGTTCGGATTTTCAACACTTACGGCCCGCGGATGCTGCCGAACGACGGCCGCGTGGTTTCGAATTTCATCGTGCAGGCGCTCCAAGGCCAGGACCTCACGATCTATGGCGACGGCAGTCAGACCCGTTCGTTCTGTTATGTGGACGACCTCATCGAGGGCTTCATCCGGCTGATGAACCACCCGACGCTCACCGGCCCGGTCAATATCGGCAATCCGGGTGAATTCACCATGCTCCAGCTCGCGGAGCTGGTTTTGAAAAAAGTCGGCGGGCCGTCGAAAATCACCTATCTCCCGCTTCCGGGAGACGACCCGAAGCAGCGCCAGCCGGACATCGCGCTGGCCACCGCGGAGCTCGGCTGGCAGCCGACGATCTCGCTGGATCAAGGGCTCGACGCCACCATCGCCTATTTCCGCAAACTTCTGACGGAGGCTTGAAATTGATCGAAATGGGAAGTCGCCGCGTCGGGATGATTTGTGAAAACCCGGGAATTTTTCACCCGTATCCAAGGGCCTGATGAATCGAATTTTAATCCCACTTTGCCTGCTGATGGCGATCTTGCCGTGCCGGGCTGGCTGGCAAGCGCTATTCAACGGCACGGATCTCGCCGGTTGGTCCGGTGATTCCCGGCTGTGGCGGGTGGAGGACGGCGTGCTGATCGGCGAAACCGACGACGCCGGCCGGAAAATCGACGCGAATTCCTTCCTGATCTGGCAGGGCGGCGAGCCGGCGGATTTCGAGCTCGAATTCCAAGCCCGCGTCACCGGCGGCAACAATTCCGGCGTGCAATACCGCAGCCGCGTGGTCGATGCCGCCAAGTGGGTGGTCGGCGGCTATCAGATGGATCTGCATCCGCAGGCGTCCTACCTCGGGATGCTTTACGAGGAGCAGGGCAGGGGAATCGCCTGCGAACGCGGCCAGCGGGTCAAGCTCGGCGACACTCCGGAAGTGGCCGGCCCGCTCGAGGTGCCGGCGGTGGATCTGGCGGTGTGGAATTCCTACCGGATCGTGGCGCAGGGGCAGATGCTCCGCCATTTCGTCAACGGCAAGCTGGCGGCGGAAATCCAAGACGTGCAGCCGGAAAAACGCGCCGCCAAAGGCGTGATCGCGCTGCAAGTCCACGCCGGGCCGGCGATGAAGACGGAGTTCAAAGATCTGCGGATCCAGCAGGGGGCCAAGGCCGCGACGGGAGGCACGCCGACTGCGGTCTGGATCTGGAAAGGCATCCAGCCCGCCGAGAATGAAAAGGTGTTTTTCCGGCGCGAATTCCAGCTGCCGGCGGAAGTCGCCAGCGCGGCCGTCACGGTGATTTGCGACGACGAGCACCGCCTGTTCATCAACGGCGTGGATCTCGGCACGGGGGGCGATTGGCAGACTCCCCGCAGCTACGACGTGCTGGCCCATCTCAAGCCGGGCGGCCGCAATGTCATCGCCGTCGAGAGCCGCAACGAAAAGGGAGCCGCCGGGATGGCACTGCGTTTCCGCGCCACTCTTAAGGACGGGAAAAAACTTCACATCGTCTCCGATGCCAACTGGCTGTGCAGCGGCGAATCCGCGGACGGCTGGCAGAACCTGGATTTCCCGGCATCGGCCTGGCCGAAGGCGGTGGTGGTGGCGAAAATGGGAGACACTCCGTGGGGGGCGGTCATGCCGCCGGAGACCGAGTGAATGGATGTGGGTAACACGGAGATCTTGCAAAACCAAGGGAGCCCTTTATGTTTCGCTCATGCCGCTGGTCTTTGAAAAGGACGGATTCAAGTTCACTTTTTACAGCAACGATCACAGGCCAATTCACGTTCACGTCCGTAAAGGCGACGGTGAAGCCATTTTCGACGTGGAAGATTCCGTCCAACTGCGGGAATCGGCTGGAATGAAAATCAGGGAACTCGCGCGAGCACAGGAACTGGCAGAAGAGAACAGAAACCTCATCATTCAAAAATGGCATGAACACCTTGCTTGATACCGCAAAAGCTGCCCGCTACGTCGACGGGCATATCCTGATCGAAATGCGCAGCGGGGTCGAAATCCGTTTCCCTGTGGAAGGAAACCCGCGTCTTGCGAAAGGAAGTCTCGCACAACTCAGCCGTATTGAGTTGTCGCCATTCGGACTCCACTGGCCCGACCTCGATGAGGATTTATCGCTCAGGGGTCTGATGGAGGGGAATTACGGCCAGAAGTGATCCAAAAGCGGTTGCTGCCCAGCGACAAATTAGAAAGTGCGCAGTGGCGGCAAAACAAACCACACTGGGCAAGCTGCGGTGCTGCCGCCACGCCCTCCCTCCGTTTCTTCCTCCTGTTCAGATTCTTCATCTCCATCTTCATTTCGCGCCCATTCGCGGTTAGAGATCTTCCTCTTCCCACTCAAAACCCAAAGTCCCATCGTCCCGGCTCCGCGTCCCTTCGCGACCTTTGCGCCTCGGCGGTTCAAACTTCTTCACACCCGCATCAACGTTCCGCCAGTTGATCTTGCAGCAGCCTTCCTCCACCAGACCTTGAAGAGTGCTCCGTTCTCACGCCGGTGATCGCCGCGACGTTTCAATATTCCCGCTTCAGCAGGTGGCTGGCGATTTCCTCCAAGCGCGCCGCTTTGGTGCCGAAGGGCTTGAGCGCGTCCATCGCGGCTTTGGTGAGCCGCGCGGCTTCCTTGCGGGACGCGTCGAGCCCGAGGATGGCGGGGTAGGTGGACTTCTCCACGGCCTGGTCCTTGCCCGCGGTTTTGCCTAACATTTCGGTGCTTTGGGTCACGTCGAGGATGTCGTCGATGACTTGGAAGGCGAGGCCGAGCGCGTGGCCGAAAAGGGTGAGCGCTTCGAGTTTGGCCGGAGTCGCGTTGGCGGTCATCGCGCCGAGCCGCAGGGAGGTTGTTAGGAGCGCGGCGGTCTTCGCTTCGTGGATGCGGACGAGGTCGCGCTTGGTGAGTTTCTTGCCTTCGCCTTCCAAGTCCATCACCTGCCCGCCGATGAGTTTCCTGCTGCCACCGGTTTCCGCCAGCTCGGCGATGTAGTCGCGGGTGCCGTAGCGCTTCGTCGCGGCGGTTTGCGCGAGGACGATGAATGATTCCGTTAGCAACGCGTCGCCGCAGAGCACGGCCATGCCTTCGCCATAAACCTTGTGGCAGGTCGGGCGGCCGCGGCGCAGGTCGTCGTCGTCCATCGCCGGCAAATCGTCGTGGACCAGCGAATAGGTGTGCATCAGTTCCACCGCGCAGGCCGGGGCGAGCGCGTTGGAAATTTCCCCGCCGCAGGCTTCCGCGGCTGCCAGGCAGAGCACGGGCCGCAAGCGCTTGCCGCCGGCGAAGACGCTGTAACGCATCGCCGCGTGGATCGTGGCCGGGCGCTCTTTCGCCTTCGGCAGAAAGCCGTCCATCGCCGCGTCCACTTCCGCGGCGCGGGTGGCGAGGTAGGTTTTGAGATTCACGGATCTCACAGGATTTCCGCGATCTGCACGGCGTTGAGCGCGGCGCCCTTGCGGACTTGGTCGCCCACGACCCAGAGGTCGAGCGCGTTGTCGAACACCAGGTTCTTGCGGATGCGGCCGACGAGGCAATCGTCCTTGCCGGTGGTGTCGAGCGGCACCGGGAAAAGCTTGTTCGCCGGATCGTCGACGACCTGCACGCCGGGCTTGCCCGCGTAGGCGGCGCGGGCCGCGGCGACATCGACCGGGCGCTCGAACTGCGCGGTGATGGAAACCGAGTGCGACCGATAGACCGGCACCCGCACGCAGGTGCAGGACACCCGCAAGTCTGGCAGATTCATGATTTTCCGGCCTTCGTGGAGCATCTTGAGCTCTTCCTTGGTGTAGCCGTTGTCGGTGAAGGCGTCCACCTGCGGGATCACGTTGAAGGCGATCTGGCGCGGATAGACTTTCAGCGTCACCGGCTCGCCGGCGTTGATCGCTTTCATCTGCTCTTCCAGCTCGACGATGCCTTGCGCGCCGGAGCCCGAGACCGCCTGATAGGTCGAGGCGATGACCGAGCGCAGGCCGAACGCCTGGTGCAGCGGGGCGAGCGCCATCAGCGAGATGATCGTCGTGCAGTTCGGGTTGGCGATGATGTTGCGCGGATGGTTTTTGGCGGCTTCCGGGTTGATTTCAGGAACGACGAGCGGCACGTCGGCTTCCATCCGGAAGGCGGAGGAGTTGTCGATCACCACCGCGCCGGCGGCTGCGGCGGAGGGGCCGAATTCGAGGGAAATCCCGCCGCCCGCGCTGAAAAGGGCGATGTCGATGCCGGTGAAGGAATCGTGGGTGAGTTCCTGCACGGTGATTTCCTCGCCGCGGAAGATCATCTTTTTGCCGGCGGATCTCGCCGATGCGAGCAAGGTCAATTTGCTGAGCGGGAAATTCCGCTGTTCGAGGCAAAGGAGCATTTCGACGCCGACGGCGCCCGTCGCACCTACGATCGCTACATGGGGATGATTCATGGGATAAAAGCCGGTGTTTTTCGCCGGGGCGCGGAGCATACCTCCTTGCCGCCCGCTGGCAATCGATTCGTTTTCAATAATGTGTCCCGACTGTCTCAGTCGGGAGCGCACGGGAAACATCGGGTGTCGCTGAAAGTGGCGGCGGATGCCGTAAGGAGGGCGGACATTTTTGTCCGCCCGGACGATGGGGAGAGAAAGAGATAAACTTCGCGCTCCCGCTTTCGCCAGGCATCGGCCAGTGGACAAAAATGTCCACTCCCCCTATTTTTGCCTTCCCGGAACCATCTTGCGTCGCGCGACGTGGTGGTTTAATGACCCGTCATGCCCGACACCGTTTCATTTTCCTGCGCCCTGGTCACCGGGGCTTCCTCCGGCTTGGGCGAGGAGTTCGCCATTCAAATCGCACCGCGGGTCGGGACGCTGGTGTTGGTGGCGCGTCGCGAGCCCTTGTTGCAGGAACTCGCGGATCGCATCCGGGCCGGGTTTCCGCACGTCGCGGTGGCGGTGTTCGCGGTCGATTTGAACAACGCTGCCGAGCGCGACGCACTGGTGGCGATCTTGGCTGCCAGAGGGCTGCTGCCTGATTTGCTGGTCAACAACGCGGGGCTGGGAGATTACGGCGAGTTCATTTCCTCGGACTGGGGGAAACTCCAGTCGATGCTCAGCGTCAACATCGAGGCGCTCACGCATCTCACTCACGCGTTGGTCCCGGAAATGATCCGGCGCGGCGGCGGTGGGGCGATCGTCAACGTGAGCTCGCTCGCCAGCGTGATCCCGATTCCGGATTTCGCGGTGTATGCGGCGACCAAGGCGTATGTGACGAGTTTCTCGGAGGCGCTGCGGATCGAGCTGCGGGAGCACCGGATTTCGGTGCTCGCGGTGTGTCCGGGGCCGGTGCGGACGGAGTTCGGGCAAGTCGCCCGTCGCGGCGGAAACGCGGCGGAGATCCCGGCGAAGAAGTCGTTTTACGTGCCGAAAGGGCAGGTCGTCGCCGAGTCGCTGGCGGCCGTGGACCGCAAGTCCGCGCGGGTCTATCCGGGGCTGAAGACGGCGGCGGCGGCGCTGGCATTAGGCGCCTTGCCGATCGCGGTGCTGCGGTTCGCGCTGGGATTCCGGCCGCGGAGGAATGGCTAGAAGCGGGCTGCTGCCCGGATCACATGTCCTGCTTTCTGAACGTTTCGCATTCGCGCAACATTTTGCCGAAGTAGGGGGAAAGCTTTCCGCGGTGGTTTTCCAAGGCGGCGTTGGCGTTTTGGAAACACTCGACCGCCTGCTGCGCGTAGAATTTCTGCCGGCTCGTTTGGCCGGCCGCGCCCGCTGAGACGCTGAGTTCGTACAAATACTGGCCCTTGAACGAGTGGGCCATGAACAGCGATTCGTTGCCGCCTTGAATGGCGATGGCGTGATTGTAAAAGTTCAGCGCGGATTCCGCATCACCTGCCCAGCCGGTGATTTCCGCGAGCTGGAGCGCCGCGCCCGGGTCGGTCCGCCAGCCGGGAATCGCGCGGACAATCCGCGGTCGATAGGCCGTGGCCCAGTATTCGCGGGCTTCCTGGCTCTTGAATTGATAGATGCAGTCCCTGGCGGCGGACAGGACTTTGCGGTCGATGCCCAAGCCGGGATTTTTTTCGACCACACTGAGGAGTTGGTTGAAGCGTTGGGAAACCGACAGCCGCTGCGGGTGGTAAACCGGGACCCAGGCGGCGATGAAGGCTTGGGTGAGGGTTGCTCCGGCGAGCACGATGGGAAGCGCGCATCCGGCGATGGCGAGATTTCCGAGCATGCGGCTGCCGAGGCGCTCCTCGGCGAGCGGGTTTTTCTTTGGCGAAAGGCGGTTGAGTTCCTCCGAGGATTGGACGCCCAAGCCTGTCACCGCTTTGGCAAGCGCGTCTTGATTGTGGACTTTTGCCCAGTAAATGAGGCGATATGACCCTCTCCGCCACTGCTCGTCCTTGGACTGCGAGAGCAAGCTCACCAGCTTGGAGACCGCTTCCGGGTCGCCTGCGGCATACTTGGCGACGTGGGCTTTGACCGCGGTGAGGAAATGGAGATCGGGACGGTTTTTTTCGTTTGGCGCCTCGGCGGTTCCGAGGGCTGGGATCGGCTCCACGCCCCACAGACCGCGGCTGATTTGGCCGAGAATGAGCGCTGCGACAAACGCTCCGGGAGCGGCGTGCAAAATACTTTCGAAGTTGGATTGGAACAACATCGCCAGCAGCCCGACCGCCGCCCACGAGGTGTTGGTCGCATCGGTTCTGTTCACAAAGCGCCAGAAACAAAGGATCACGGGGATGAAAATGAGCGCGACCATGGCGATGAGGGCCGGATACCCGAAATCCACCACCAACTGCAACGCCTCGTTATGGACCATGCCGGGCTCGGACGGGAGGCCGTCGAGTAATTGTAAGACATTCCACCCGAAGCTTCCAGGCCCGCCCCCCAGCCATGGATGGTGGGTCGAAATCTGCGTGGCGGCATTCCAAAATCCCATTCTCACGTCGTCGGCATAGAATTCGCCCGGCCCCTTGCCGCGGCCGATCAAGGGGACGAGGGAAGTTGCGAAAATCAGGACCAAGCCAAGCAGCGCGACGGCTGGCAGCCAGGTGCTGATGGCCGACTTGGATTTCGAGAACGCCCGGGCGAGGAGCAGCGCGCAGGCGGCGGCGACCATGAAGGCGAGGGCCAGATTCCCACCGCGCGAGAGGCTGAGCGGAATGGTGACGAGGGCGCAGACGGCCCCGGCGATGAAAACGGCCTTCAGCCAGAGGGGTTGTCGAGAACAGCGCGAGAGGAGCAGGCCGATCGTGCCGAGACAAAAAGCCGCGGAATAGCTGTAATGGGCGAACAGTCCGCAGGGGAATCCTCCCGAGCGCTGAGGGTAAATGAGATTCCATTCCGGATCGCCCATCTGCCGCACCGAGCAGAACAGATTGAGCATGGAAACCAATGCGAGGCCGATGAAGAGCGCGGTGGATTTGGTGGCGCCCGCCAATTTGCCGATCAGGAAGCCGGCCGCCGCCAGGGCGAGCAGGGCGGAATCATTCGCGGTAGCCGAGACGTCCGGGGAAGAGCGCGCGCGGACCAACAAGAGCCCGATGAGTAACAGAAACAAGCCGGTGTGAAGCGCGCCGCCGCGCAGAGCGAGACGGTCCTTGTCGAGTAGCAGCAGGCAGGCGGCACCCGCAAGCAAGAGTCCGGGACCCCAATTGATGAGATTGGTCGAGCCGCCCCATGTCACCAGCGCGGGGAAAAGCAGACCGAACGCGACAATTCCCAACAGGAGCGCGCCTTTGCGAACGACTCCTGACAATGCCACGCGCAGCGGGTTGGGTAGTGAGATCGGCATTAAAATGCGGTGACTTGATTTGCACGCGTCAGGGCCATGGACCGGCAATCCGGCAGCGCCCGGGCGTTCGTCATGCTTCGCCCTCAAACGGTTTTCCCGAGTGCGATGGATTCACCTTCGGGTTGGGGCGCGGGCAAGCCAGGCCGCGCAAATTTTTTTCTGTAAAATTTTCTGATTGAGATCTGGGCTGCTAGAGTTTTGCGGTTAGTTCGGTTGTTGTTTTTTGGTTTCGGGTTGGAGGTAGACTTTGCCCGTTTCCCATTCCTCGGAGATCTCGATGACGACACCGG
>CAMCCX010000045.1 GCA_945873305.1 Akkermansia muciniphila | reverse complement strand
TGGGTAGGATACCCGACTCTCTGCGGATCATGTTGCTGCATGTGGCTAATGTCCGACCAAACATCTGGTGGAGTGATCTTCTCGTCGTCGTAATACTTATAGATCTTCCCAGCCGATTTGATGCTCCAGAATCCCCGGCCATCTTCATCGGTGCCACGCTTCATATTGTTACGTTTCTCCGCGCCTCGGAGAACGCCAACGGCATCAGCGTCAAAAAGCCAATTTTTCGAGCGGGAAAACCAAAATATGGAATCATGCTTGCGGGAAAATGAGTTTTCTTGGCGTCCGCCAGTTTGATAGTGCCAGATAATTTCGTTACGAAATCCGGCTTTCTCATTTTCCCCTCCTTTTCCAAAAACTTCATCCAATACGAGTCGGACGAATCCACTCATGCGCCAATCAACTTGCACAAAAATACTGCCTTCTGGGTGTAGCAAGTCACACATCAGAATCAGCCGTTCATAAATCATCGCGATGAACGAATCCGCGCCCCGTCCCCAGGTATCGCGGTAGGCGATTTGTTCGAGGAGGTTGGGTTCCTTGTGGAAGGTTTCGCCGCCGATCTCGATGTCCATGGAGAAGTCCGCGCCGACGTCGAAGGGCGGGTCGATGTAGATGAGCTTGAGGCCGCCGGCGTCCTCGATCTGGCGGCGGAGCGCGCCGGACTTGAGGGAGGAGAGGATGAGCTTGTTATCGCCCCAGATGAGCTTGTTGGTCCAGCCCTTGGTCTGGCGGCCGGAGGTGTCGAAGAGTTCAGGCGAGACGCCTGAGTCCCCTTCTTTGCGCGGCTCGTCGATGTGTTCCAGACCAGCTCCACCTCGCGCTTGTCGGCAAAGAGCATGAAGCGGTATTTCTCCGGCAGCGGCTTGCCCTGCTCAATGAGCTTGATGAGATCGCGCTTCTCGGTCTCCGAGAGGTCGTAGTGTTCGGTGGAGGGGCGGGACATGGTGGATAGGAGGTTTAAGTGATGGGAGAAGAGGAACCACGGATGGACGCGGATGAACACGGATAAGACATGGTTTCGGCGGCTTTTTCCCGATCGGTGTTCATCGCGGGTAATCCGTGGTTATTCTTCAAAGCTCATGTGGAAAATCCAAAATCGTTGCAAATCGGGCGGGAGATGGTTTCCTGCGGGTGGCCTGCTGCCACTGAAAGTCGTCTCCATGGCGTCGCGGGGTATCCCGCTCAGGTGGTTGGTGGGCCAAGTTTGTTTCCGGCGTTAAGCGGCTTGTGGTGAGGGTCATTTCTCGGGATTTGCTCTGCCTGCCACTTCCGAAATGATGTCGAGCATTTCGATGACTTCCTCGGGGATTTCTTCGACCGGGATCCCATCGGCGAGTCCGTGGTAATCCCGCTTGAAGGTTTGCTGAGGGATGCCGAGCCGCTGATAATAGTTAGTGAAGAGCGGGTCGAGGAAGTCGTCGGTAACTTTGATCTCAGCTCCCCAGGGGTCAGGCTTCTGGGTGACGCGCAGGGCGCTTACCAGTTCTTCCACGCATTGTTCGAGCGTGGCCAGACGGGTCTTGCGTTCCGCTTCGTCAATCAGATCGTTTCCACGCAACCCCTGCTGCACGTAGGCTCGGAGGCTGGCCGGGGTGGTGATGTAGTTTTCGATTTCACGCCGTCTCCACATGCGCTCCGTGAGTGCTGAACCGGTATGAAGTTCCTTGTCGAGACGATCAAACAGGGCGATTCCGGCGAGATTGGATTTGGCCTCACGCAATCCTTGGAAGTGGTCGCGAGCCTCCTGGGGTTTGTTGTTCCCCAGATAGAAAACAGGAACCGAATCGCTCAGGAATTCCCTCGCCGGATGCTCTAGGCGCTGGGCGAGGCGGCGCAGTATGGCGAGATCGGTGGATCCTTCCAAATACAGCATCCAGCCTTTCTGCTCGGCCAAGTAGTAATCGGCCATGTGGATGCTTTCGAGAGCCTTTCTGACCTGTGCTCGTGAGCGGGTATCGATGCGATGAGGGCGACCGACAAATGCGATGACGACATCACGCTCCGCAGCTTCCTGCAAAATGACCTCCGAGTGACTCGCCGCAATGATCTGGGAACCCTGCTCGGCGGCGATCTCGGTAATGAGATTGTAAACATCCCGCTGGCGCAGGATTTCCAGATGGGCATCCGGCTCATCAAGAAGCAAGACCGCGCCGGGATTGGCGAGCATATAACTCAGCAGCAGCAGCACCTGCTGGCAACCGCGCCCGGACGAAGACAAATCCAACTCCACGCCCGAGGACTCCTTGTATCCCAGGGAGAGCTCGCTGCGTTCCTTGATGTATTGGGGTTCGAGAAGACAGATGTGGAACAGACGCTTGATGTGACCGACCAGTTGTTTCCAAGCGGACTTGTCTTCACGCGAGAACAGTTGCCAGCAAAGATTGCGCAACACCTGAGCGGTCTGTCCCTCGCCGATGAGCACGGCGATTTCGCCAGCCTCCTTGCGGTGTTCACGCTCGGATAGACCGGACATCGGCGGGAGAAAGACCACATTATGCCTTCGTACACCTTCCGGAACGCGTCCATCCGGGCCATCCTTCAACCGGCAGTAAAAGGACTCTTCGTTCGCGTAGTAAAACTCCAAAGCGCATGACCACGGCTTGTCGTCATGAATACCTTCGGCTGTGAGAGTAATGTAAACGTTGTCCGTGCTTTGTTTCCCTTCCACACGGGCGGTATCTCTGGTGTGCAAGTCGTTCCAAAGCAGACGCGCGCTGGGAACGGGAATGGAGTAAAGATCACGGCGATTGATGGTGACGCCTTTGCGCTCGCTGGCGGTGCTGTTGTCGCGCTTTTCCGCCCACCTGCGCCAGCCGATGTCCCAAAGGGCGAGAGCTTGCAAAGCGGTGGTCTTGCCGGAGTTGTTGGGGCCGATGAAAACAGCCGCATTACCAAGTTGCAGTTCCGCCGTTTGCAGGCGCTTGAAGTTCGAAATCTCGAAACGAGTGATCATGGCTTATACTCAAGAAAGGAGGTTGTAAGTCCAGCAAAGGAAACGGGTTTGTGTTTCTCGAAGCTGGCCTGATCGACGTAGAGGAAATTGTAGCGCGTGCCATTCTCTTCGGCCTCGGTGGCATCGGCGCACCATTGTTTCAGGCGGGCCATTTTCTGCGGGAGATCGAGTTCCTCGCGGCCTTTGGTCTCGATGATCCAGACGGTGCCCTGCGTGTCGCGGGCGATGAAGTCGGGGACGTAGTTGGAGAGGTCGCCGTTTGCCTTCACGTAGTCGAACTTGAAACCGATGGCGAGGTAGTTCTTGGTGAACGCCCTGACGTCCGGCGCGGCTTCGAGGAAGGCTGCGAAGGCGAGCTCGAAGCCCCCGGCATTCGCCTCGCCGACGATGCGGGTGAAGATGGATTTCCCCGCCTCTAGGTATGGGCGGTGCTCGGTGCGGAACGGGCGTGTGTTCTTGAGTAGAATGTGATCCTCGATGCGCGTGGTGCCGGTATCCGCGATGGTGAGGGCGTTCATCGCGACCTTGAAGGAATCGTAGAGGATTTTCCCGGCATCCGGTTCGGAGAGGTTCCGCAGCACCACCGCATCCTCAAGATCCACGGGCGATCCCTCGAAGAGGTGACCGCGCATGAAGTCCCGCACCCTCGGATAGAGCACATCGTAGCCGCCCACCATGCGCAGATCCTTGAGGAGCTGCCGGGCGAAGAAGGCGACGACGGATCGGTAATCCGCCGGGCCGGAGCCGTCGAGGAGGATGGTGTGGTGGATCTCGGAATCCAGCATGGTTTTGAAGACGATCTCGCGCGTCTCTTCCGGCGTGAAGGGCTTCAGCGGTATCCGCTTGTTTCCCAAGCTGGCTGGGTCGAGCTCGTGGAGATCCTTGAAATCCCGCTGGAAACGCCTGCTGAGTTTCGGGATCGGGATTTCCAGCGCGTCGAGATCCTTGTCGGTGTTCTCCGCATCCACTTCGACGATGAGGGAATCCTTGCGTTTCGCGCCCGCGCCCATCGGAACGTGGTCGAAGGTGACACCCTCACTTTGGATGGACTCGACGAAATCCATGAACGCGGGTGTGCCCATGACGGATACGGTCTCCTTTTCATCGCTGCCGAAATACATGCGCCGGAGACCGCGGCCCAGGGTCTGCTCGGGGAGGATGTTCGACTTCGCCGCGTAGGCACGGAGGCCGACGATGGTGGTGACGTTTCTCACATCCCAGCCTTCCTTGAGCATGAGGACGGAGACGATGGCCTTGAAGGGGGATTTCCAGGAATCGATCTCGTTGGACTGCTTGCGGAGGAGTTCGAGTTCCTCCTTGTTCTTGCCGGAGGCGGCTTCGGAGATTTCGCCGTTGTTCTTGGTGTGGATGGTCAGGACGGATCCTTGCAGCTCGGGGCAGATTTTCTGGAGGTATTCGCCGACCTCGTCACAGTTCTTCGTGTCGTCCACCATGACGAAGAGGACGGCCTTTTTGCCGAGCGCCTCATGTTCGGCGTAGCTCTTGCGCCACTCCTCGACGCCGAGGGCGAGGAAGTCTGAGTATTTCTCGGAGAAAATGGCCGTCTTTTTCTCATGGAGCTTCGCCCGGCTGGCGGCATCCGGGAGGACGGGATGCTTGACGACTTTCTGATAGATGGCCTCGACGAGCGGGTAGTCGGAAACGGTCTGGACGAAGATGGCTCCGTTGTCGTGGCGCGGGGTTGCGGTCACATCGATCTGCAAAGTGAGGCGACAATCCTTCTGGAGCATCTTGTGGTGGATGTCCTGGATAGATTTGAACCACGCCATCTTGGGATTGTGGATGTGGTGGGCCTCGTCGTTGAAGACGGCGAGTTCTTCGATTTCGCGGACGATCTCGCCGAGGTCGGTCTTGCTGTCGGTAGTCTTGCCAGAGGGTTTCGCGCCAAAAGCATCCGCGAGGAAATAGTCGCGCAGGTCGTCGTCCTCCAGCGATGGCTCGGGCACGTCGCCGAGGAAAACGCGATGGATGTTGGTGAGGAAGATGTTGCCGGTTTCCCGGAGGACGCGGACGTCGTCCTGAATGTGGAGCGTGAGCTGGAAATCGTCGCGCCAGTTTTGGCCTTGGTGGCCGTTGTCGGGCAGGATGGGGTCGTTGAAGAAGATCTTCAGCCCGTCGAAGTCGGCGCGGAGTCGGTCGAGAACGATGATGTTCGGGGCGATGACGAGGAAGTTTCGCGAGAGAGTGGAGTCCGGTTCGTAAAGCTTGTGGAAGAAGCTCCAGGCGATGAGCAGTGAAAGGACCTTGGTTTTTCCGGCACCGGTCGCCATTTTTAGGACGTAGCGCGGCCAGTCTTCGGAAAACATGCCGTGGGAAACCGAGCCGGAAGCGTCGAAGCGGAGTAGGTCGAATTTGTCGCGGGCTTTGCGAACGTCGTGGAGCCAAATGACCGTTTCCACGGCTTCGCGCTGGGCGTAGTAATACTGGAAGGGAGAGAGCGAGCCGTCTGCGGTTTCAAGAAGGTGGTCCGTTTCGAACCACCATTGGAGAAGAGATACCGATGTTTGCGACGCTCCGGGGTAGCCCGCCTTGCGCCATGTGTAGACTTCCTCGCGGATTTTCGACACCAGCGGCGGCAACAACTTTTCATAAGCGGTGCTGCGGAGCGTTTCATCGGCGGGAAACCACCGCTGCTCCGGGATGAGCGGAGCGTAGGGCGAGGTGGGGAATTCGGGGTGGAGAGCCATGGTGTGAAAACAGATCGAGATTTAGAGGTCACCTCACGGGGAAGCTAGAGGAACGGGGATCACCGGAAAGCAGAAACTAAAAAAGGCCCAAGCCACTTGCGCGGCTTGAGCTGAGGAATGGTGAAAGATGGCCTCCACCGCGTTTCTTATGCGGGGTCGGCGGGCGGAGTGGTGGCTCCGGCGGGGTCTTTCTTCGCGCGCTGGGGATCGCGCTCGACGCGGCTGGCGCGTTTCCAGGCGTGGAGTTTTTCGAGCTGGAGTTCGTAGATGTTTCCCATGATGGAATCGAGGATGTCCACCTCGGTGTTGATGAGGGTGAGCTGGGCGTCGATGAGGGCGGTGTCCTCGGTGCCTTCCTGGACTTCGGTTTGGTTGTGGGCGTGGACCTGGTCGAGGCCGTCGCGGTCTTTGCGGAGATTGGTGATGAAGGCGGAATTGATGCCGAGGGTGAGGAAACGGGTGCGGAGGGCGGCCTTGGCGGTTTTCTGTTCGGGCGTGTCTCCGCCATCGGCGACGGGGGCGTTGTTGTCTTCCAACAGTTTCAGCAGGCTGTCCGCATAGGCGCGGATGTCTTTTTCGATGCGGTGCGGAACCTGGTTGAATGGGATGGCGAAACCGGTCTCACCATCGCGCAGTTCGATGGCGCGGGCGGTGCCGGCAATGCGTTTGAAGTCGAGCAGCAGGGCATCGAGCAGGCTGGCCTTGGTAATGCGGTTGGGGGACTGCCCGGCGCGGGCGTTGGTAACAAGGGAGACGCTGACGGAGATTTTCGCAACGTGCTCTGCGATGAGGGGAATGGTGGCGTGGTCCGCGCTGTTGTTCTCGCAGAAGATGATGAGATTTTGGGCGCGGGCGAGGCGGCGGGTGTCACGGTCGTTCATGATGGTATGGCGGTGGTTTGGGATTGTTTTTGTTTCAAGCTAGATTTCTCTATCTGGTTCTGAGAGGGCCGCCAAGGAAGAACTGGTGTTTTCGGAGCGAGCTCATTTTTCAGACTTGGGTAGCTTGGTGCTTGTTTCCGTTGAAACGCGATAATAGTGACGAATTGAGCCCATATCCTGCTCAATACAATGGAGTTGTGCGAAATCCAAGGGCATGGTGACCGGTGCCTGGAGCAGGTGCGAGGATAGCGCGGAGCAGGTGCGAGGGTGGCGCGGAGCAAGTGCAAGGGGGGCGCAGAGCAAGTGCAGGGGTGGCGCAGAGCAAGTGGGTGGGTGGTGCGGAATCACTGTGAGGATGGGACGGAGGAGGATCGAGGGCGGCGCGGGACGATTCGATGGTGGCTCGGAGTCAGTTTGAGGCAGGTGCGGGGCAGGTGCGGGGCGGGTGCACGCGACATGAAACCGTGCTGCAAGATTCAAGTTTGCACCGCAGTGCGGCGTCGCTAGCTTTCGCCCATGCCTGAGAGCGCCGAAACCATCGCCCATTGTTCTTCTTGCGAGAGCCCGATGAATGTCACGTCGATGGCGCCGTTCTCTAACGTTGTTTGTCCGGGCTGCGGCGAGTCCATGCGGGTGAAATGCGAGTTCGGTCCCTACACGCTGGTCCGGCGGCATGCGGTGGGCGGGATGAGCATGGTTTTCGTGGCGCATGACCCGACGCTTCACCGCGAGGTGGCGCTGAAAATCCTGAGTGAGGATTTCTCGGCTGACGAGCGGCGGATCAAGGCCTTTGAGGAAGAAGCGAGGATCACCGCTTCGTTCAGCCATCCCAACGTGGTGCGCGTGCTGACGACGGGCAAGGCCTTCGGGCGTTTCTATATCGCCATGGAACTGGTGCCGGGCGGGCATTTCGAGCACCAGATCCGCGAGCGCGGGAAAATCCCCGAGCTGGAAATGTTGCCGCTGGCCATCGAGGTCGCGCAGGGACTCAAGGCCGCGCATTCCGCGGGTTTGATCCACCGGGACGTGAAACCGGGAAATATCCTGCTAGACGCCGATGGCCACGCGAAGCTCGTTGACTTCGGGCTGGCCCTCGTGACCCAGGGCGGCAAAGCCCAGGCCACCGAGGTCTGGGCCACTCCTTACTATGTGCCACCGGAAACCATCGAAGGCCAGGTCGAGGATTTCCGGTCCGATATTTATGCCTTCGGGGCGACGGTCTATCATGCTCTCGCGGGCGAGCCGTCCTGCGGCGAGGAGACGATGGCCACCGATGTCTTGCGCGAGGCGAAGAAAAAAGTGGTGCCGCTCGGCCTTGCCGATCCTTTGCTCTCCGCCGATGTCTGCCGGATCGTGGAGCGGGCGATGGCCTATGACCCGAAGGAGCGCTTCTCTTCTTATGATGAAATGATCAGCCTGATGGGTGCCGCGTTGAAGCGCTTGAAATCCGGTGCTCCCGAAACCCTGGAAACCTCCGGCGGCGCCGCGAAACGCCGGGCGAAGAAGAAGCGGGATGAGCAGATCGCCCTTTCGCTCGCCGCTCTTGTGTTGTTAGTCCTGATGGGCGGAGGAATCTGGTGGATCACCCGCGAGAGGCCCGCGCCGAAACCGAAGACACCGGTGGTTGTTCGCTCCGCTCCCGTGGGTCCCGAGTCCGGTTCCATTTCGACTCCTACTCCCACCTCCACGGCCGGCATCGACATCGCGAAAAGCTACCGCGAGGCGCGGGCCGCGGTGGAAGCCCGCGATTTCTCGAAAGCGGTCGCCGGGTTCGCAAAACTGCGGGAGAATCCCGACGTTCAGGAGCCCACCCGCAGCTGGGCCGGCGTCGAGGCGGTGGTCGCCAGCTATCTCGACGGACAGGTTGCCGGGGCCAGGAGTCAGGCCAACGCGACTCACGCCCACGCATTGTCGGTCCCGGAACACCAGCGGATCGGCGGGGGGCTGATTCAGATGCTGGACCGGTTGAAACTGCTTCCCGCCATCCCCGCGACAGAGCTTGATGCTTCCGGGAATGACGCTGCCCACGTGCTGGCCTGGATGCTTGCCGGGCTCAAGAATTGGGAGCAGGGAGTGCCGGGCGAGGCGGTGGGCTGGTTTGCCGCGGTCTCGTCCGCGACGATCCCGGAGGCGGACGGATGGCTCGGCATCTATCAAAATCTAGCGAACGATTATCTCGCGGATCACCGGGCGCTTTCCCGTCCGGTGTTTGATCAATTTCCCAACGACGTGGCCGGATGCGCCGCGGCCGTTGCCGAGTTGGACGAAATCCTGGACCGGTTGAAAACCCGCGGCCGCGCCCGTTACAACCTGCGCGCCTGGCAGCTCGACCTGACGAAACACTCCAAGCTGCTGGCCGCCCCGCAGGTCGTGCCGTCCGCCGCATCCGCCGCGCCCGACCTGGCCACGGTCATGGCGAAACTCGCCGAGTTTTCCGAAGATTTCCGTTTCCCGGACGCTTCGGCTTACCTGGTGTTCCTGAGCTCCGATCCGGACGGGGCGACGCGGACTTCCTTGCTTGCGGTTAGCGAGGCGTCCGCCGCGCTTTTTGCCGATCTCGCGGAAGACCTTCGCAAAGAAGTCGCCACCGGCGAGTTTTCCATGAAATCGGGGGAAGTCGTCGCCAAGATCACCATCGATCCCGCTGGCGTGATCACCACCGTGGATGCGAGCCAGAAATCCGCTCCCGCCCGGTGGAGGGATTTCTCGCCGGACGCGATCATCGCGCTGCACCGGATCTTCGTGAAGAACTCGAAGAGCGAGTCGGAGCGGTTGCGCCGCCATGAGTGTGCGATTTCCTTCGACTGGCTTGCCGGAAATCGTGACCGCGCGCTGCTGGCCGCCTCGGTTCTCTCACAGGAAAATCCGGCCTTCAAACAACGCTGGGAAAAGACCGCCAGCGGCCTGCCCAAGTAGCTAACGGCCGAAGAACGCCACCTCCGCGGCCGTCAGCGGCCGGAACTTCCCCGGCGGCAGCGAGTGGTCCAGCACCAGCGGCCCGATGCTCTCGCGGTGCAGGCTCAGCACCTGGTTGCCCACCGCATGGAACATCCGCTTCACCTGGTGGTAGCGCCCCTCGTGGATGGTTAGCCGCGCCTCGCGCTCGGCGATGATTTCCAGCAGCGCGGGCCGGGTCGTCAGATCCTCGTAGGCGAAATAAATCCCCGCCGCGAAGATCGCCGCGGTTTCCGGTGGGATTTCGTCCCGCGTCGTCACGCGGTAAACTTTGGAAATCTCCTCCAGCGGTTCTGTCACCGCCTTCGACCAGCGGCCGTTGTTAGTCAGTAGCAGCAAGCCCGTGCTCGCGCGGTCCAGCCGTCCCGCCAGATGCAGTTCGTCCCGCAGCGGGTGGTCGATCAGCTCCATCACCGTGGGGTGTTGAGGGTCGGTCGTCGCGCTCAGATAGCCGGCCGGCTTGTGCAGCATCAGATGGACCGCGTCCTGTGCTTGCAGGATTTCACGATCCAGTTCGATCCGGCTGAAGCGGCTGATCCGCCGCAGCCCGCGGGTTTCCACAGCTCCGTCCACCCGCACCCGGCCGTCTTGCAACAGGCGTGAAACCTCTTTGCAGGGGTGTGTCCCGCGGCGGGTGAGGAATTTGTCGAGGCGCATGGTGCGATTGAACAGGCGGGGAGGCCTGTATCACTTCAGCCCTCTTTGCCGCAGCATTGCTTGAATTTCTTGCCGGACCCGCAGGGGCAGGGGACGTTGCGGCCGGTGGTCTCGATGGAGAAGCTCGGTTTGCGTTTCGGCAGGTTGAGCTTGAGGGTGGTGCCTTCGGGTGAAGGCAGCGCCGCGGGATTGAGGTTTTCCGAGCTGCCGGAGACGGCCATGTTGTCGCGGGTGAGCGCGGCTTCGCCACCGTGGAGTTGTTGGGGAGCGCTGTGGAGCTGTTGGAGGAAGGCTTCGAGATTGGCGGCGGAGCGGAAGAGGTTTTGAAGGGCCTCCTGTTTGATGGAGTCCATCAGGGTGACGAAGAGGTTGTAGGCTTCGTTCTTATACTCGATGAGCGGGTCCTTCTGGCCCTGGGCGCGGAGGCCGACGCCTTCGCGGAGAGCGTCCATGTTATAAAGATGCGCCTGCCATTGCTTGTCGATGGCGACGAGCACCATGCGCCGCTCCTCCTGGTCGAGCACTTCCATCGGCAAGTCGCCGACGCGGGCTTGATAGGCTTCCTTGACCTTGTCCACGAGCATCGCGGAGATGGCTTCCTCGTTGTGCGCGTTGAGGAAATCGTCGGCGGTGACGCTGACGGGAAGGGTGGCGTTGACCCAGTGAAGCAGCTCGTTGTAGTCGGGCTGTTTGTCGTCGCGGTCGGCGAGGTATTCGTGGACTTTGGCGGGGATGGTCTCGTCGATGATTTCGTTGACGAGGTCGCGCGGGACTTCGGTGGTTAGGACTTCGTTGCGGTAGCCGTAAACGACCTCGCGCTGCATGTTCATGACGTCGTCGAAATCGAGCACGCGCTTGCGGCCGGTGTAGTCGCGCTGCTCAACGCGCTTCTGGGCGGTTTCGACGGACTTGTTAAGCCACGAGTGTTCGAGGGCTTCGCCTTCTTTCATGCCGAAGCGCTCCATCATCTGGGTCATGCGGTCCGCGGCGGCGAAATTGCGCATGAGGTCGTCCTCGAAGGAGATGAAGAACTGCGAGCGGCCGGGGTCGCCCTGGCGCGAGCAACGGCCGCGGAGCTGGCGGTCGATGCGGCGGGACTGGTGGCGCTCGGTGCCGATGACGAAGAGTCCGCCGGCTTCGGGGACGCCGGCGGCGAGCTTGATGTCGGTGCCGCGGCCGGCCATGTTGGTCGAGACGGTGACGGCGCCGAGGTGGCCGGCGCGGGAGATGATTTCGGCTTCCTGTTGGTGGAATTTCGCGTTGAGGACCGAGTGCGGGATTTTCGCGCGCTTGAGCATGCGGGCGAGGGTTTCGGACGACTCGACGGAGGCGGTGCCGACGAGCACGGGCTGGCCCTTGGCGTGGGCTTCCTCGATCTTGGCGATGACGGCGTTGAACTTCTCGCGGCGGGTTTTGAAGACCTGGTCGTTCTCGTCGATGCGGATGTTGGCCGTGTTGGTCGGGATCGGCAGGACGTCGAGGCGATAGATGTCGTGGAACTCGGCGGCTTCCGTTTCGGCGGTGCCGGTCATGCCCGCGAGTTTCTGGTAGAGACGGAAATAGTTCTGAATCGTGATGGTGGCGAAGGTCTGGGTTTCCTTTTCGATGGAAACGTCTTCCTTGGCTTCGACTGCCTGATGGAGTCCGTCAGACCAGCGGCGGCCGGGCATTTCGCGGCCGGTGTTTTCATCGACGATGATGACCTTGTCGTCCTTGACGACGTATTGGACGTCCTTTTCAAAAACGCAGTAGGCCTTGAGGAGCTGGGAGATGTTATGGATTTTCTCGGCTTGCAGGTCCATGCGGACTTGGAGGGCGTCCTTGGCGGCGATTTTCTTTTCCTCGGTGAGGGAGCGGTCGGTGTCGATGTCGGCGTAGAGCGTGCCGAGGTCGGGCAGGGTGAAGGATTCCGGGTCGCCGGGGGAGAGGAATTCGCGGCCCATTTCCATGAGGTCGGAGTCGTGGCCTTTTTCGGCGATGATGAAATAGAGTTCTTCCTTGAGCTCGAAGAGTTCCTTTTTCTGGGCGTCCTGGTGGAAGGAGAGTTCGGTTTTTTCCAACAGCTTGCGCATTTCCGGATCTTCCATGAAGCGCATGAGCTGGCGGTTGCGCGGCTGGCCGAGCTTCACTTTGAAGAGGTTGCGTCCGGCGCTGACGCCGTCGCCGTTTTCGAGGAGTTGCTTGGCCTCGGCGGCGAGGTTGTTGCAGAGCTCGGTCTGCTTCTTCACGAGCTGCTCGACGAGCGGCTTGTATTTGTCGAACTGGTGGGACGACTGGGTGGACGGGCCGGAGATGATGAGCGGGGTCCGCGCTTCGTCGATGAGGATGGAGTCCACTTCGTCGATGATGGCGAGGTAGTGGCCGCGCTGGACCTGCTCGTCCTTGGTGGAGGCCATGCCGTTGTCGCGGAGGTAGTCGAAGCCGAACTCGGCGTTGGTGCCGTAGGTGATGTCGCACGCGTACTCGGCGCGGCGCTCCCACGGAGGCATTTGGTTTTGAATGGTGCCGACCGTTAGGCCGAGGAAGCGGAAGAGCGAGCCCATCCACTCCGAGTCGCGCTTGGCGAGGTAGTCGTTGACGGTGACGACGTGGACGCCGAGGCCGGTGAGGGCGTTCAGATAGACGGGCAGGGTGGCGACGAGGGTTTTGCCCTCACCGGTCTGCATTTCCGCGATCATGCCGCGGTGAAGGGCGATGCCGCCGACGAGCTGGACGTCGAAATGGACCATTTCCCAGGCGAGCGGGCGCTCGTTGACGATGATCTCGGTGCCGCAGAGGCGGCGGGCGCCGTTTTTGACGACGGCGTAGGCCTCGGGGAGGATTTTCTCGAGGTATTTGGCGCGGGATTTTCCGAACTCGGGCTCGATCTCGTGGAAGGCGGCTTTGGCGGTTTCGATGGTGGAGGCGGTGGCGAGAATGGTGGCCGGGAGGGATGGGAATTCCTCGCGGAGCGGGGCGAGGCGGAGTTCGAGGGCATCGGCGGTGGCGCGGAGTTCCGCGTCATCCATGCGCTCGATCAAGGGTTTGGCGGGGGCGTCGAGGGCGTGGTAGCGGGCCAGGTGGGTTTGCCATTTGGCAGTGAATTCGAGGAGTTTTTCAGCGGGCTCGCGTTGGAGGGCTTCCTCGATTTCATTGATGCGGGCCACCGTCGGGCGGATGCGGCGCACTTCGCGCTGGTTCTTGCTGCCGACGATTTTTTGGAGAATCCACTTTATCATATGAGATGGGGTAGGAGCGGTTTTAGCCGCCGGAGGGGAGGCGATACACCAGCATTTCCGCGGGTGCAAGCCCTAGAAAGAGCAGGGAAATGGAGGGGTGAATCGGGTCAGATCGTCATCGCGTGGAAGCCGCCGTCCACGACCATTTCAATGCCGGTGATGAAGGAGCCGGCTCTGGCGGAGGCGAGGAGCAGCGTCGCGCCGATGAGTTCGTCCGAGTTTCCGAAGCGCGAGGCCGGGGTCTGGCGGAGGATGTCGAGGACGCGCGCCTCGTCGAGCACCTTGCGGTTTTGTTCGGCGGGGAAAAACCCGGGAACCAGCGTGTTGACGCGGATGTCCTTGTCCGCCCACTCGCGGGCGAGGTTGCGCGTGAGATTGTGCACGGCGGCCTTGGAGGCGGAGTAGGTGAAGACGCGCGAAAGCGGATTGAGACCGGAAATGGAGCCGAGGTTGATGATGGAGGCCGGCCGGGAATCATCGATGAAGTAGCGCCCGAACACCTGGCAGGCGCGGAAAATGGCGGAGAGATTGGTGTCGATGATGCGCTGGTATTCCTCTTCGGTGATTTCAAGGAACGGGGTGGGGGAGTTGGTGCCGGCGCCGTTGATCAGGATGTCCACTTGACCGGACCGCGCGAGGACGGTTTCGAGAAGCGACTGGAGTGACTCGCGCGAGGTGACATCGACGGGGACGAAGTAGCCTTTTCCGCCGTGGGATTCGACTTCGGCGAGGCGCTTGGCGGCTTTTTCCGCGATGCGGCCGCCGAGAACGACTTCCGCGCCGGCGCGGGCGAGGCCGACA
Source organism: Akkermansia muciniphila (assembly GCA_945873305.1). Taxonomy (GTDB): domain Bacteria; phylum Verrucomicrobiota; class Verrucomicrobiia; order Verrucomicrobiales; family Akkermansiaceae; genus Luteolibacter; species Luteolibacter muciniphilus_D. Next base: position 7,542 of record CAMCCX010000045.1, on the reverse strand, counting down.
GCCATGGTGCCGCAGAGTTCACCGGTGCCGCCGATGATGACGGCGGTTTTTCCGGAAAGGTCGAAGAGGTCTTTGAGAAATGTCGCGGTTTGCATGAGTGGAGTTTCGTGAGGATTACAATCGCTGCCAAGCACGGAATTGGCGGGTGGATTTGAGTCGATAGAATCAGCCCAGCATCTCCAACAGGTGTCCGAAAACGTCGGAGTTCTTCACCATGCCGGTGAAGCGGTCGGACTGCGGGCCGAGGGCGGAGATGAGCGTGGGATCGGAGGTGTGGGTGGTGCCGGTCCAGCCGATGCCGGTGTGGTTGCCGGCGAATTGGCCTAGCAGACCCTCGGGCTTGCTGAGTTGTTCGTTCCACTCGACGACAGGTTGTTGTTGGGAAATTTCTAGCAGGGCGGCGGACTGCTCGGGCTTGAGCGCGAAATCGAGACGCTTCTGGACGAGGGCGGTGAGCTGGTCGCTGGTTCCGCCTTTGGTTTTCGCCCACTCGGCGAAGAGCCGCTCGTGGGAGGCTTTCATGCGGGTGATCCGGGCGAAGCGCTGGTTGCTCTCGGAGTAGCCGCTGCCCATGCCGTTGAGGCCGGGGTTGGAGTTGCCGTGGTCGCTGGTGACGACGAGCAGGATGTCGTCGCGCTTCCCGATCAGGGCGAGCACGGCGGCGAGCGCGTCGTCGAAGGCGAGTTGGTCGCCTAGCAGCGCGCCGATGTCGTTGAGGTGGGCGGCGTGGTCGATGCGCGCGCCCTCGATTTGCAGAAGAAACGGCTTGTCCCCGGCGAGGAAACGGCTGAGCGCGGCCTGCGCCATTTCCGTGAGCGTCGGGACGGCGGCCGCCATCGCCGGGTTGTGGTCGCGGTCGATGGAAAAGGGGAGGTGGCCGCGGGCGAAGGTGCCTAGCAGTTTCTCCCCGCGGGCGGCGAGGAGGGAATCGCGGGTGTTGATGATGCCGTAGCCGGACTTGGCGAAATCACCGGCGAGGTCGCGCTTGTCGGCGCGGTCCTTGGCGCTGAAATGACCGGAGCCGCCGCCTAGCAGGATTTCGACGCGGTCGAGGTATTGCGGGGCGATGTCGTCTTCGGCCCTGCGTTTCGGGACGATCGACGCGAATCCGGCGGGCGTGGCGTGGGTGATGGTGGCGGTGCTGACGAGGCCGATCCGCGCGCCTTTGTTTTTGAGAATGGTGGCGATGGGAGTGATTTCGCGGCCGTCGGGGCTGACGTTGATGGCGCCGTTGTTGACGCGCTGGCCGCCGCCCCACGAGCTGGAGGCCGCGGCGGAATCGGTGACCATCGAGTTGGCCGAGGCGGTGTCCATCAGGCCGCGGGCGGCGTTACGGTCGTTGAGCAGCGACCACCACTGCGTGCCGCGCTTGCGGGTGAGATTGGAATAGGCTTCGGCCAAGGTTAGGACGCCGGGGCTCATCCCATCGGACACCATGAAAACGATCCCGCGCACTTTGCGGGCGGGGTTGCCTGAGGGATCGGCGGAAGCCTTGGTGGCGGCGAGCAGCGCGGCGGCACCGCTGAAAGTCGCCGCTTTGAGCCAGTCCCGGCGGGCGATTTCACAAGGGCTCGTGAACGGCGATGTCATGGGGAATTCTTAGCACCCCGGCAGCGGACGGCAAGGCCACGGAAACGTTCTTCTCACCTCAGGCTTGCGCGAATGCTTCCGCTTCTTTAACCATCCGCCCCCATGACGCACGATCCGGACCAACACGCCTCGCTGGGGGAAATGTACTCCGACTATTTCCTCGACTACGCCAGCTACGTCATCCTCGAACGCGCGGTGCCGCACCTTTATGACGGCCTCAAGCCGGTCCAGCGCCGCATCCTCCACGCCATGGACGAACTGGACGACGGCCGCTACAACAAGGTGGCAGGGATCGTGGGGAACACGATGAACTACCACCCGCACGGCGACCAGTCCATCGGCGCGGCCATCGTCGGACTCGGTCAAAAGGACCTGCTCATCGACACTCAGGGAAACTGGGGCAACACCCTCACCGGCGACGGCGCGGCCGCTCCCCGCTACATCGAGGCCCGCCTCACCAAGTTCGCCAACGAAGTGGTCTTCAACCCGAAAACCACCATCTGGCTGCCCAGCTACGACGGCCGCCGGAAAGAGCCCGACACGCTGCCTGTTAAATTCCCGCTGCTCCTCGCGCAGGGCGTCGAGGGTATCGCCGTCGGTCTCGCCTGCAAGATCCTGCCGCACAATTTCCACGAGCTCATCGAGGCCTCCATCGCCGTGCTGCGCGACCAGCCGTTCACGCTGGTTCCCGATTTCCCGACCGCCGGGATCATGGACGCCTCCGACTACCGCGACGGCCTGCGCGGGGGGAAAGTCCGGGTCCGCGCCCGCATCGCCACTGACAAAAAGGGCATCTTGCGCATCACGGAAATCCCCTTCGGCACCACCACCGGCGGCCTGATGGAGTCGGTCGTCGCCGCCGCGGACAAGGGGAAAATCAAGATCGCCAAAATCGAGGACAACACCGCCGCCCAGGCCGACATCCTCGTCTATCTGCCCGCCGGCGCCGATCCCGAGCAGACCCGCGACGCGCTCTACGCCTTCACCGACTGCGAGCTAACGATTTCACCCAACGCCTGCGTCATTGTCGATGGCAAGCCGGTGTTCATGGCGGTTTCCGACATTCTGCGCCGCACCACCTTCCACACCCGCAATCTGCTGGAAACCGAGTTGCAGATCAAACTCGGCGAGCTTGCGGAGAAATGGCATTTCAGCTCGCTGGAGAAGATCTTCATCGAAAACCGCATCTACCGCGACATCGAGGAATGCGAAACCTGGGAGGCCGTGCTCAAGGCCATCGACGATGGCCTCAAGCCTTTCAAAAAACTCCTCAAGCGCGAGGTCACCGAGGACGACCTCGCCCGGCTAACCGAAATCAAGATCAAGCGCATTTCCAAGTTCGACTCCTTCAAGGCCGACGAGGAAATCCGCGGGCTCGAAAAAGGCATCGAGGAAACCGAGAAAAACCTCCGCAACCTCACCCGTTTCACCATCCGCTGGTATGAGGAGCTCGCCAAGAAATACGGCAAGGACCGCGAGCGCCGCACCGAGATCGCCTCGTTCGAGCGGGTGGACCGGATGCAGGTCGTCGCCGCCACCGAGACGCTCTATCTGGACGCGAAGAACGGCTTCGCCGGCTACGGCCTCAGAAAAGACGGCGAACCCGTGGAGAAATGCTCCACCATCGACGACCTCATCACCTTCACCCAGGACGGGAAAATGCGCGTCATGAAAGTGGCCGAGAAAGTCTTCGTCGGCCAGAAACCGCTGCGGGTCGCCATTTTCCGCAAGGACGAGGACCTCATCTACTCGATGATCTATCGGGACGGACGCGACGGCCCCATCCTCGCCAAGCGCTTCACCGTCGGCGGCGTCACCCGCGACAAGGAATACGACCTCACTAGGGGCAAGCCCGGCACCCGCGTCCTCTACTTCGCCTTCCACAAGACCAACGAGGAAAGCGCCGCCCAGATGCTGCTTGTCTATCTAAAATCCGGCCTCCGCATGCGCAACCTCATCCGCCCGCTGCACTTCGCCGAGTTCGGCATCAAGAGCCGCTCCAGCGCCGGGAATCTCGTCACCAAACACGGCATCGAGAAAATCATCCGCGCGCCCAAGGACTACGACCCCACGCTCGGCGCGTGACCGGATCAAGCCCTGCAAGGCGGAAGCGTCGAGCAGGCTTTCCGGTTTGCTGGCCCACGACAAAACTTGTCGCGGTGAGTCGAATGTGAGTGAAACAGGTGGGCCCGCAGGGATTTGAACCCTGGACCAAGGGATTATGAGTCCCCTGCTCTAACCGCTGAGCTACAGGCCCGTCAATGAGTTGCGAGGAATTCTGTTGGGAATGCATACCGGAAATGCACGCCTTCGTTTGCACGGTCTTACGACACCATGCGGCAAAAGGCGCGATTCGGTAAATCCAAGGTTCCTTGTCTTTCTCGCCATCGGGGTGGCAATTACTACGCTGGCTCGAAGGGGGCGGGCAAGGGGATTCGCTGGTCTCTGGAAACCGGGTCAGAAAAACCAGTTGAAGCCGGTGGCCAGCTTGAACTCGAAACTCTCGGAGGCCAGCGGGACCTCGGTGCCGGCGGACCAGGCGTATTGATTGTGGGAGCCCCAGAGATAGGTGGCGCCGAGTTCCAAGCGGTGGCGGCTGCTTTCGTCGAGGAGGTCCCAGCGGGGATTGTAACTTAGAAATCCCGACCAATCCTCGTTGATTTTGAAAGATATGGGGAATTTCACCTCGAGGGCGCTGACGTCGTTGGATTCATCATCCAGCGGAGTGAAATTGTATTCGACGTTGATGCCGAGGGTGATGGCCGCGTTGTAGTCCCAGCGCAGCGCGGTGATGGGGCGCAGGACGAAGGCGTTGTCGCTGAGCAGGGAATCGGTGGCCGTTTCGAGCACCGCATTCACCGCCAAACCGTAGCGCAGGGTGGGTGCGAGGCGGCCGACGACGCCGGCGCGGAGTTCGAGGTCGCCGAGGCCGGACGCGTCGTCGGTGGCGGTTTCGCGCCATTTCACGGGCAGCATCGCCTGGATGCCGAGCGCATGATCGTCCCGCCACGGGATGCCCCAGCGCAGGGTGTTTTCCGTTTTGTAGAGATCCGAGTCGTGGTCATAACTCTCGTAAATGAACTCGGAAAGGAAGCGGCTTGAGATGAGCGTGGGGTCGTAGCGTTCCAGCCAAGCGCGGTCGGGCTCGAACAGGCGGCCGTCGGGCGCTGCGGCGAGGGCAATGCTGGCCATGCCTAATGATAAGCAGGCGGTGCGGCGGAAGGGGGCGGTTTGCATGATGGTGGGCTTTTAGTTTTAGTAAGCGAGGAGTGTGACGGGCGAGGGCTGGCTGACGATGGTGCCGGGCTTGGCGTTGAGCACGCGGGCGATGTTGGAGGCCGTTTCGTTGAGATTTGCCTCGGAGCCGCCATACCAGGTGTAGGAGTCCACGTTCACCACGGCCATTTTGTCCTTCATGCGGTCGCGGAAGGTGGCGACGAGCTTGCGATTGCCGCCGTCGCGCACGCGTCCCTCGACGGTGATGGAACCGCTGCCGGCTGCGCTGAGCAGGCCAGCTCCGGGAATCACGAAGCCGGCGGTGGTGGCGGCGGCGTTCCAGTAGGCCTTGGCGGGGATCAGTTCGGTGATGGCGGTCTCGATGATCATGGTGCCCGGTCCGGGTTGGTTGACCACGGTGAGCCGGCGGCCGGGGGCGTTGCGGGCGGCGCTGACCAGCGCGCGGTGGAAGTGGGCGGCGAGTTTGCGGGCGTCGCCCTCAAGCTGGCGCTGGGTGACGGAGCTTTGGGAGGTCCACCAGCCCTGCCGGCTGAGGTTGCCGATGGCCACGGGCGCGAAATAGACTTTGGAAAACTGCTGCGAGGCGGTTTTCCCCCTGTATTCGGGGGCCACATAGACGTGGTCGAGGAATTGTGCGCCGGTGGGGTTCTTCGCCGAGCGCTCGCCCATGGGGGAGCAGGCGGAGAGTGCGGCGAGACTGGAGGCGATGGCGACGGTGCGGATGGTTTTCATGAGTGTGGGATTCTATCAGTTTTGTTCGAGATGCAGATGGAGGATGCGCCGGAGTTCGTCGAGGGTTTCGGGAAGCTCGCAGGCGCCGTGAGGGCCGGGGACGGTTTTCTCTGACGCGGCGGAGTCGAGATGGGAGCTCCAGTATTCCACCACGCCGTCGGAGCTGCGGGGCGTGTCGCCCTTGCCGCGGTCGCCGATGATCGAGTGGTGGGGCACTTCGATGGGCTGGGAGTTGATCACCTGGAAGGAGGGGTTGGTGGGCGATAGACCGTCGATGCTGGTTGGGATGCGTCCGGGATCCCCGGTGATGATGGAGGTGGCGCTTCCAAGCGAGGCGGCTGTGGTGGAAACGATATCACCGGGTAGCGAAATCATGCGGATGGCGAGTTCGCCGAGGGTGCCGATGGCCATCTTGCTGCCGCGGTGGGGGGTGCAGATGAAAACGGCGCGGTCGATGTGCGGGTTGGCCTAGAAAGTGGTGCAGCGGTCGATGAGGTCGCCGGGCTTGACGTTTTTGAAGAAGCGCGCGGCTTTGTCTTTTCCGATCACGTCCCAGTCCTCGCGATTGATGCTGGTGATTTGCATGCGGGTGAGGATGCCGCCCATGCTGTGGCCGACGAGCACGATGTCCTTCGAGTCCGGATGGCGCTGGCGGATTTTTTTCAATTCTTCACGCAGCAGCAGCGCCGAATAGGCGGGCGGATTTCCGGTGGGGTAGGCGAAGACCCAGCACTGGTAGCGGCGGCGCAGCACCGGATCGATTTCAATTTCGTTGATCACGTTTCGCCACATCCGGGGCGTGGAAATCAGGCCGTGGACGAAGACGAGCGGGATGCGGTCCGGATCGTAGGGCTGTAGTTGATAGAGCCCGGTGATCCCCATGTTCTCGTCGGCGTGGATCGCGCCCATGAGGCCGTTCCATAGCTCAGACTGATGGGGATAATACGCAAGCGGGGCGGAGAAATCAGCTTCGAGCAGGCGCTGTTTCGTCGCGATCGGGGCCTTGGTTTTCACCGTGGGGTCGAGCAGCGAGAGCGTCACGGCGCGGCCCTTGAAATCGAGCGTCGCGGTGACCGGGGCGGTGACGCCCACCTTGGTTGAGAAGGGTTCCGGCGGGTTGGTTTGGCGTATTCCCACCAGCGCCCCGCCGACGCCGTCCTGGCGATGGCGGGTTTCCAAGGAGTCCATGTCCACCCCGGCGGCTGGGGTGAAAGAGGTGAACTGTTCCGGCGGATAGGTGCCGTCGCGGGTTCCTGCGGCGAAACGCAGTTGATAGGCGTGGCCTCCGGCTTCGAGGGCGAGCGGGCGGTTCCACATCCGACCATGATCGGCGGCGCGCAGCAGCACGGTGAGATCGGCGGCGGCCTGGTTGTAGATGATGCGCGCGGCCTCGCCGGACTCGGGTGAGTCTAGCAGCGCGGCGGCTTCGCGAGCGGCATCGAGATAAAGAGCGGCGCGCTTTTCCTCAGTCAGTGTTTTGGACGCCGCCTGCTTGAGGGAGATGGCCGCGGAGCGATGGAGGCCTTCCGCGGGCGGCAACGTGGTGGGGGCGCATGCGGTGAAGACGAGGGCGGCGAACAGCGTGGAACCGAATGAAATGCCCGGACTCATGGCGGATGATCAGTGGTGGCGGTGAAATGGGATTTTGAAAAATCAAAAGACCGACTTGAGGATGTGGTCGAGCAGGGTCTTAAAGGGGATCATGGTGAACACGAGTGGCACCTTGGGCCCAAATTATGCAAAGCGCCCACCCGGCGCAATCCGCAATTGTCCTGTAGGATTTCAAAGTTAGGGAGTAGCTCTGGCATAACCCTTCCTCTTTCTCAGCGCAGCGGGACTGAGGCGGCCCCAGAAAATCAGGCCAGTGGCTAAGCTATGATTGTGGTGTGTGGGAGCGGCGTTAAAACCGAACCGAACACACACAAAATGAAAGGCAAACGAAGAAGACACGACCCCGAATTCAAGGCCCGAGTGGCGCTTGAG
>CAMCCX010000044.1 GCA_945873305.1 Akkermansia muciniphila | reverse complement strand
GAGCACGCCGATCCAGACTTTGCCCTCTTTCAAATCCTGCGTGACCTCGACGTCGCTGACAGTCACCAGGCGGTTGTGCCATTCATAATCTTTCTGAATGACGTTGCCGATTTCACGGCGGAGGAGTTCGTTGACTCGATCGAGACGGCGGGACATGGCGGGGTAAATGCTGAGATGCTGAAAACTGAAATGCTGAAATAAGAATAAGAGCCGAGTGACTCTGAATTTCAGCTTTTCAGCTTTTCAGAGTTTCAGCATTTGCCTCACAGCGTTTGCGCGTATTTTTCGAGTTTGTAGCACTCGATGATGTCGCCTTCCTGATACTCGTTGAACTCGCCGAGGCGGATGCCGCACTCGAAGTTGGTGCGGACTTCCTCGACCTCGTCCTTGAAGCGGCGGAGCGTGGACATCCGGCCGTCGAAAACCGGGATGCCGCCGCGGATGACGCGGGCGTGGGCCTTGCGGTGGATGCGGCCGTCGGTGACGAACGAACCGGCGACGCGGCCGCGGTTGAGTTTGAAAATCTGGCGGACTTCGGCGTGGCCGATGACGGTCTCGCGGGTGAGCGGCTCCAACAAACCGAGCATGGCCTCGCGGACCTGGTCGATGAGTTCGTAAACGACCGAGTAGAGTTTCACCTCGACTCCGGCGGCCTTGGCGGATTTCACGGCCTTGGCCTCGACCTTGACGTTGAAGCCGAGGATGATCGCGTCGGTGGAGGCGGCGTAGGAAATGTCGGACTCGGTGATCGGTCCGGCGGCGGCGGTGATGAAAGACGATTCAACCTTGTCCGACTCGATGGCGAGCACGGCTTTTTTGATCGCTTCGACGGAGCCTTGCACGTCGCACTTGAGAATCAGCTTGAGCTGGGCCTTGCCGCCGCCGTCGCGGACCATCGAGTAGAGGTCCTCCATCCGGTTGCGGTGCTGCGGTTTGAGGCGGACGAGGCGTTGCGCTTCCTGACGCTCGGAGGCGAGGGCTTTCGCCTCGCGCTCGGTTTTCATCTCGGTGAGATGGTCGCCGACGTTGGGAAGTTCTTCAAACCCGATGACCTCCACCGGCATGCCGGGGTGGGCGGACTTGATGGCCACGCCGCGGTCGTTGATGAGCGAGCGGACCTTGCCGGCGTAGGGGCCGCAAATAAACGGCGTGCCGACTTTGAGTGTGCCGGATTCGACGATGACCGTGGCGGTGGTGCCGCGGCCGGGAACCACGCGGGCCTCGATGACGGCGGCGCGGGCGGTGGCTTTCGGGTTGGCCTTGAGCTCGAGCACCTCCGCTTGGAGGGCGATGAGTTCGAGCAGCGTTTCCATGCCTTTACCGGTCAGCGCGGAAACTTCGGCGAACTCGGTGTCGCCGCCGAAGTCGGTGGTTTGCAGGCCGTTCTCGGCGAGCTGGGATTTCACCCGGTCCACGTTGGCGGACGGCAGATCGCACTTGTTGATGGCGATGATCGTGGTCTTCTTCGATTTCTTGGCGTGTTTGATCGCCTCGATCGTTTGCGGCATGATCCCGTCATTGGCGGCCACGACGAGCACGATGATGTCGGTGATGTCGGCACCGCGAGCCCGCATGTCCGAGAAAATCGCGTGGCCGGGAGTGTCGAGGAAGGTGATTTCCTGGTCGTTGTGGATGACCTGATACGCTCCGATGTGCTGGGTGATCCCGCCCGCTTCGCCGGCGGTGACCTTGGATTTGCGGAAGAAATCGAGGATCGAGGTTTTGCCGTGGTCCACGTGGCCCATGATCGTGACGATCGGCGGACGGTATTTGAGCAAATCGACGGGTTCTTCGACGACGATTTCCGGCTCTTTGATGACGACGACTTCCTTGTGGACGCCCTTGTCCTTGTCGCGTTTTTCGCGTTCGAAAACGAAGCCGTGGATTTCGCAGATTTTCGCCGCGATCTCAGGCTCAAGCGGTTGGTTGGGAGCGGGGAAAACGCCGATTTTGATCAGATCCGCCATGATGTTGAATGGCTTCAACCCGAGGCGCGCGGCCAGAGCTGGGATCAGGATCGGTGGCTTGATGACGATCAGCTTGGGATCTTCGGAAACTTCTTCCGCGGGGGCGCTTGCGGCTTCGACGGCTTCGGCCGGGACCTCCGCTGCAACGACTTCGGGTTCTTTGGCGATGACGGGTTCCGCGGCGTCGAGGATTTTGGAAATCGTTCCGAGGACGGCTTTCCCGGTGCGGGTGGTTTTACGGACTTTCGGCTTTTTCTCCTCGGCGAAGAGGTCGAGCGCGTTGGCCTTTTGGGCGTCGAGGACGCTTGGAGCTGGCGGGACTACCTCGGCCTCCTTGCGCTGGCGCTCGCGGCGCGAAGGTTTCTTGGTGGCTTCGAGGAGATCGAGCACCTTGGCTTTTTTGGGAGAGCTGTCGCTATTTTCGGGCATCCGGCTTTGCAGAGTTCGTGGAAGAGATGAAGTGGGAATAATGAGGAGGTGGGAAATCAGTCGTTGGCGACGGCGGCGGAGCCGCTGACGATGCCGTGGGCGCGGATGAGGATCGCTTCGGCGGCTTCCTCGGTGATCTCAAGCGCGGCGGCGATGTAGTCGGCCGGCATGTCGATGACGAGCTCGGGGTTGAAACCACCGGCAAGGGTGAGTTTGTTCGCCAGCTCGTCGGTGATGCCGAGTTGTTCGCCCAGCGTGTGGGCGGCACCGCCGATTTTTTCTTTGAACTGCTCTTCCTTCGACTCGTCGCGGCGGACTTGGACGTCCCAGCCCATCAGGCGGGAGGAAAGGCGGGCGTTCTGGCCCTTGCGGCCGATCGCCTTGCTGAGGTCGATTTCGTCCACCGTGACGTGGACGGTGTGGGTCGCCTCGTCCACGATGATCGAGCGGAGTTCAGCAGGTTTGAGCGCCTCGCGGACAAATTCCTTGGGATCCTCGCTCCAACGGATGATATCGACCTTCTCGTTGTTGAGCTCGCGGACGATGTTTTTGACCCGCGCGCCGCGCATGCCGACGCAGGCGCCGACGGGATCGACCTTCGGGTCGCTGCTCCAGACGGCGACTTTGGTGCGGAATCCGGCTTCGCGGGCGATGCCGCGGATTTCCACGGTGCGGTCGGAAATTTCGTTCACTTCGGCTTCGAACAAGCGGCGGACGAAGTTCGGGTGGCTGCGGGAAAGGATGATTTCCGGTCCGCGGCCTTCGTTCTCGACGGCCAACACGTAAGCGCGGATGCGGTCGCCGATGTTGTAATCCTCGCCTTGCACGCGCTCTCGGTTCGGCATGATGCCCTCGAATTTGCCGAGGTCGATCATCACGTCGTTGCGCTCGAAGCGGCGGACGGTGCCGGAAACCACGTCGCCGGCGCGGTCCTTGAATTCCTCGTAAATCATTTCCTTCTCCGCTTGGCGGAGGCGTTGCATCATCGTCTGCTTGGCGGTCTGCACGGCGATGCGGCCGAAATCCTTGGGCGTGACGTTGAATTCCTGAATGTCGCCGACTTGGGCTTCCGCGTTCTTTTTGACTGCGGTGGAAAGGGGGACCTCGTTGAATTTATCCGAGTAATCCTCATCGGCCACCACGGTGAGCGACGCGAAAATCCGGGTTTCGCCCTTCTTGGTATTCACTTCGGCACGCAGCGTTTCGATCGCATCGGCGCCGGGAACCATTTTGCGGTAGGCTGAGATGAAGGCGAATTCCAGCGCGGCAACGACCTTGTCACGGTCGATTCCTTTTTCTTTTTCGTAATACTCAATGAGGGCGACGATATCGTTGGTCATAACTGGCGTTGTCTGCGATCGCGCTGCTGATGTCCGGAGACGCAAAAGAGTGGGTGCGAAACCCACTCCTTTCTTTCGTCAGAAGCTGTGTGGGGACTACTAAAGCAGCGGAATTTGAGTTGCAAGCCGAAACTCGGCGGCAAAGCCCGGCTCAGCGGAAGTGACGCCGGACCTCGAAAGCGGCGTGCGTTTCCAAGATTTCCGACTGCGGAAACCCGCTTTCAAATTCCGGCAGGCGGGTGTCGCCGGCATGGTTTTCGGAAACATGGCTGACCAGCAAATCATCCAGCATCGGCAGGAACGCCGCGTAGATTTCCGAGCCGCCGATGATGAAAATTTGCCCTTCGAGCCCCGGCAGCTTTTCGAGATCCTCCGGCCGGTGGATCACTTCCACGCCCTCCGCCGACCAGTTCGGATCGCGGGTCAGCACGATGTTCCGGCGCTTCGGCAGCGGGCGGCCGATGGATTCGTAGGTTTTCCGGCCCATCACGATCGGGTGGCCGGAGGTCGTCCGTTTGAAAAACGCGAGGTCTTCCGGCAAATGCCAAGGCAGCGTGCCGGCCCGGCCGATCACGCGCTCCGGGGTCATCGCGACGATGGCGGTTAGGCGATGGTTCATTTTCAAATGGCGACGGGGGCCTTGATGTGCGGGTGGGGATCGTAATTTTCCAAGCGGATGTCATCGATGGTGAACGCGTCGATGTCCCTGACGTCCGGATTGAGCCACAAGCTCGGCAAAGGCCGCGGCTCGCGGGAAAGTTGGAGTTCCGCCTGCACGAGGTGATTCGAATAGAGGTGGAGATCGCCGAAGGTGTGGACGAAATCCCGCGCCTCGTAGTTGCAGACGTGGGCTACCATTTTCGTCAGCAAGGCGTAGGACGCGATGTTGAAGGGGACTCCGAGAAACAGGTCCGCGCTGCGTTGATAGAGCTGGCACGAGAGCCCGGGCCGACCGCCGTCGGTCGGTTCGTGGACGTAAAATTGAAAGAGCAAATGGCAAGGCGGCAGCGCCATCTGGTGGATCTGGCCGACGTTCCAAGCGGAAACGATGTGCCGCCGCGAGTGCGGGTTTCCCAACAATCCGTCGATCAGCAGGTGGATCTGGTCGATGGTCCGGCCCTCCGGCGTGGGCCAGGAGCGCCATTGCTTGCCGTAAACCGGGCCGAGCTCGCCCTCGGCGTCCGCCCATTCGTCCCAGATCGTCACGCCGTTTTCCTTCAGATAGCGGGTGTTGGTTTCCCCGCGCAGGAACCATAACAGCTCGTGGATGATCGAGCGCAAGTGCAGCTTCTTGGTTGTCACGCAGGGAAATCCCTGGCGCAAATCATAACGCGCCTGCCGGCCGAAAACCGAAACCGTCCCCGTGCCCGTCCGGTCGGAGCGCTCCTCGCCGTTCTCCAGCACGTCGCGCATCAAATCGAGGTAAGCCTTCATGCCACCGATCAAGCCACGGACCGCGCTCGTCACGCAAGAACGAAGGATTTTGATTTAATCCTCCTGCGTTCTTGACGCCGGGATTCGAGGAACTCAGTTTATTTGAACTTCAGAAGAAGGAAATTTATGGAAATCAACGGCACTGTTTACGACATTTTACACAACAAGGGCGGTGAGATCTGGACGACGAAGCCGGAGGATTCGGTTTACGACGCCATCCGCCTGATGGGCGAGAAGAACATCGGCGCGCTGGTGGCCCTCGAAAACGGCGAGGTCGTCGGCGTGCTTTCAGAGCGCGATTACAGCCGCAAAGTCGTCCTGCAAGGGCGGACCTCGCGGGATACCCGCGTGGGGGAAATCATCAGTCGTCCGGCGATCACCGTTTGCTGCAAGGACGGCATCGAAACGTGCATGGAGCTCATGACCCGCCACCGCATCCGCCACCTTCCCGTCGTCGATGACGGGCACCTCGTCGGTCTCATTTCCATCGGCGATCTCGTCAGTTGGGTGATGCTGTCGCAGCGGCACACCATCCAGCAGCTGCAAGGCTACATTTCCGGCGAGTATCCGGGGTGAGCGCCGCGAGTCTTGGTTAGTCGGTCAAAGCCCCGCTTCCGCCAGGCGCTCGTCCATCTCGGTTTTCTGGAGCTCGTTGGTGAACTCGGTGAGGTCGCCGGCGATGACGCCGGTCAGGTTGTGCGAGGTGAAGCCGATGCGGTGGTCGGTGATGCGGCTTTGCGGGAAGTTGTAGGTGCGGATTTTTTCCGAGCGGTCGCCGGAGCCGATGAGCGAGCGGCGGTGGCTGGAGTAGGCTTCCTGCTGGTCGCGGAGTTTCTGTTCGTAGAGCTTTGAGCGGAGGATTTGCAGCGCCATTTCCTTGTTCTTGATCTGCGAGCGGCCGTCCTCACAGCGGACGTAAAGCCCGGTGGGAAGGTGGAAAATCTGGACCGCGGATTCGGTGCGGTTGACGTGCTGGCCGCCTGCTCCGCCGGCGCGGCAGACTTCAATGCGGAGGTCTTCGGGTTTCAACTCGACATCGACTTCCTCGGCCTCCGGCAGGACGGCGACGGTGACGGTGGAGGTGTGGACGCGGCCTTGCGTCTCGGTGGCGGGCACGCGCTGGACGCGGTGGACGCCGGACTCGTATTTCAAATAACGGAACACTTCCTGGCCGGTGACTTTGAGGATGACTTCCTTGAAGCCGCCGACTTCGGACGGGCTGCTTTCGAGGTGTTCGCATTTCCAGCCGCGGAGGTCGGAGTAGCGTTGGTACATGCGCATCAGCTCGGCGGCGAAGAGCGAGGCTTCGTCGCCGCCGGCTCCGGCGCGGATTTCGATCAGCGCGTCGCGGTCCTCGTTGGGATCGGCGGGGAGCAGCGCGTATTGGAGCTCGGTGCCGAGCTTTTCGATCTCCTTTTCAAGCCCCGGGATTTCCTCGGCGGCCATCGCGGAGAACTCGGGGTCGTCGGACTTGGCGAGCTCCTGGTTGTCGGCGAGGTGGCGTTTGGCGGCTGCGAGCTTGTCCCAGAGTTCGAGGGTTTGCTTGAGCTTGCCGTGCTCGCGGAGGATCTCGGTGGCGCGCTTGGGATCGGCGAAAAGCTCGGGATCGCCCACCGCTTCCTCCAGCTCGGAGAAGCGGTCGCGGCGTTTGGCGATGAGGGAGGAATAATCCACGGAAGTGGTTAGGATATGCTAGGTGCCCCGACTGAGACAGTCGGGACACATTGGGATTTCAGCTCTGGTCGATGGTCTTTTCGGTGGCGGCGTCGATGATGAGGAATTTCTCGCGGTTCATGGTCGGGTCCGAGCGGAAGATGAGGCGGCCGGAATGCGAGCGCTCGAGCTCGACGAGGAGCTTGGCGTCTTCGCTCTTGAAGCGGTTGAGGACGTCGCTGTTCACGATGACGATGATGTCGCCGACAGTGTCGTGGCGTTTCTGGATGACGGTGTGGAGGCGGCGCTGGATCTCGATGGACATGGTCATCGGGGTTTTGACGCGGGCGCGGCCCTGGCAATACGGGCAGGGCTCGTACATCGAATCGCGGAGTGATTCGTTGAGCCGCTGGCGGGTCATTTCCATCAGGCCGACGGGGGAAATTTGCAGGACTTGGGTTTTGGCCTTGTCCTTCTTGAGGCGCTCCTTGATGGCCTTGTAAACCGTCTGCTGGTCCTTGCGGTGGCGCATGTCGATGAGGTCGATGACGACCAGGCCGCCGATGTTGCGGAGGCGGAGCTGGCGGGCGACTTCGACGGCGGCCTCGACGTTGGTTTCGAGGATCATCTTGTCCACGTCCTTGGAGCCGCGGTTGCGGCCGGTGTTGACGTCGATGGCGATGAGCGCCTCGGTTTCATCGATGACGATGTAGCCGCCGCAGGGCAGCCAGACTTGGCGGGAGAACGCCTCGTCGATCTGTTTCTGGATGCCGACGCGCTCGAAGATCGGCTGGCCGGCGGCGGAGGGCATGTAGTGGATGCGGCGTTTGGCGCGGCGGGAGATTTTCCCGGCGATCTCGCGGATCATCTCGGTGGTCTCCGCGTCGTCGCACATGACTTGGTCGATCTCCTCGGTGAGGAAATCGCGGGCGGTGCGCTCGATGAGGCCGGGTTCCTGGAAGATGCAGGCGGGGGCGGGGTTGTTCGCGCGGCGGGCTTCGATCTCGTCCCACTGCTCGAGCAGCATGTGGAGGTCGCGGACGAGGTGGCGGCGGCGGATGCCGCTGGCGGCGGTGCGCATGATGATGCCCATGCCCTCGGGGACCTGGAGCTTCTGGGTGATGATGCGGAGGCGTTGCCGTTCCTTGGGATCCTCGATCTTGCGGGAAATGCCGAACTGCTCGGTGAAGGGCATGAGGACCAGATAGCGGCCGGCAAGCGAGATGTTGGTGGTGACGCGCGGACCCTTGGTGCCGATGGGGCCTTTGGAAACCTGGATGACGATTTCCGAACCGATCGGATAGATGTCGGGGATGTCCTTGGAGCTGATTTTTTTCTGCTGCTTCCTTTTGCCTTCGCGCTGGATTTCCTCCAGGCCGGCGTCGAGCGCGGCGGGGATGGCGTCCCAGAAGTGGAGGAAGGCGTTTTTGTCGAGTCCGATGTCCACGAACATCGCCTTGAGGCCGCCCTCGATGTTTTTGACGCGGCCCTTGAAAATGCCGCCGACGATGTTTTGGTCGCCCTCGCGCTCGACGGTGTATTCCTCAAGCACGCCGTCTTCGAGGAGTGCGACGCGGCGTTCGAGTTTCTCGACGTTGACGACGATGCTGTTGCCGCGGGCCGGGTTGGGTTTGCCGATGCCGAGGAGTCTTTTGATATGTTGGATCATGTGGATGGGAGTTTGTTGGTTAGAGAGTTGGTGTCTGGGGTGTGGGGAAATTTCAGGGGTCGGTGACGGGGATGGCTTTGGGGATCACCGAGCCCTCGGCGTCCACCTCGGGGGTGATGGTCGGGGTGGGGGTGACGGTGGTGGAGGGAGAGGGTTGGACTCCGGAGGCGACCTCGCCGGCTTCCTCGCCGGTCTCGCCGGCCGCGGGTTCTTCCGCGGGAGAAGTCGGGGCGGTGGCGAGGGTGGCGGCTGCGGGCATGATCGCGCCGGCTTCGACGGCGGCGATCATTTCCGGGGAGATCTCGATGGTCTTCTCGATGCGGTCGGTGTTTCCGAGGGCCTTGGCCAAGGGCTTGAGCGGGAGCTTCACGCCCTTGTCGCGGGCGAAAAGACCTCGATAGACGAGGTTGACCAGCGGGCCGCAAACGCCGCCGCCGGAGCCGCCGTTCTGGACGAGGATGCAGACGGCGTATTTCGGGTTGTCGTAGGGCGCGAAGCTCATGACCCACGAGTTGTTGGATTTTTTGCCGTTGTCGGAGGTTTGGGCGGTGCCGCTTTTGCAGGCGACGACAACGTTTGTTAGTTTGGCTTTCCCCGAGGTTCCTCCGGGGTCGTTGGTGGACATCCGCATGCCTTTGCGGATGAGCTCGATGTCGCTCGGCTTGATGCCCGACTGGGTGAGATCGATTTCAAGCTTGGGGACGTCCGGGATGAGGGTTTTCCCGTCTTCGCTCACTGCCTGTTTCACGATCCGGGGTTTGTAGTATTTGCCGCCATTGGCGACGCAGGCGGCGACGGCGCACATTTGAAGGGGGGTGGCGAGGGTGTCTCCCTGGCCGATGGAGAGGAAGGCGTTGAGGGCCGGGGTCATGGCCAGGGAAGGATTGGCGCTGCGCCATGCGCGGCTGCCGGGAAGGATGCCGGCGTCTTCCTTGGGCAGCTCGATCCCGGTGCGCTTGCCCATGCCGACGAGCTGGCAGCCCTCGACCATGGTCTTCCAACCGATGGTGTTAGCCAGTTTGTTGAAGTAGGGATTGCACGAGTGTTGGATGGCCTCGGCGAGGTCTTGTCCGCCGTGGCTGCCCTTGTGGAGGTTCCAGATCCAGCAGCCCACCTTTTTGTTGCCGTAGGTGACGTAGCCGTCGCAAGAATAGCTGCGGGTGGCGTTCCCTGCCAGGGCTCCGGCGATGGCGGTGGGGATCTTCATGGTGGAGCCGGGAGTGAACTCGGAAATCGCCCGGTTGGTGAAAGGGGCGAGCTGCATGTTGGCTCGGTAGGCGTCCCAGTTCTTTTGGGAAATGCTGGGGATGAAGTCGTTGGGGTCGTAGTCGGGCACGGAGGCCATGGCGAGGACCTCGCCGGTGTTGACGTCCATCACGACGCCGGCGGCGCGGCCCGCGAGACGCAGGGTGTTCTCCAACAGATACTGGGCGCGGGCGTCGATGGTGAGTTTGAGTTTGGCGCCGATGCCGGGCTTGGTGTAGTCGGACATTCGGATGGTGCGGCCTTTCTCGTCCTTGACGATGGTCTTCTGTCCTTCCAGGCCGCGGAGGGTTTCGTCCATGGACGCTTCCACTCCGGCGATGCCTTTTTCGTCGCCGACGTAGTGGTTGAACTGGCGGGTGGCACTGTCCGGGACGTCGCCCTTTTCCCATTGTTTCAAATAGCCGAGAACGTGGCTGGCGAGCGCGCCGTAAGGATAGTGCCGCTGCGGTCGGATGCTCGGATAGACTCCGGGCAGTTCGAGGTTGTGTTCCGCGAATTTGGAGAACTCCTCGTAGGTGAGATCGGAGCGGTAGCTGAAGGGGATGAGGCCGCCGTGGGTGAGGAAGTGGGTGCGGAGGTCGCCGGCTTTGTAGGGCCGGGCGAGGTTGAGGCGCGGGTCTCCGAGCACGCGGACGGGGCCGTCCCGGACGATGGCGACGATGTCTTTTTCCGAGCGCTTGCGGGGCAGGCCGTCTTCCTTGGTCAGGCGCTGGATGGTGGGGTCCTCGACGTGTTGTGATAGATACGCCTGGCGGATTTCATCGAGGTTGAAGGAGACCTCGTAGTTGCGGAGGTTGCGGGCCAGGGTGATGCCGTTGCGGTCGGTGATCTCGCCGCGGATGCCGGGCTCGCGGACGGTGACGGTGCGGTTGCCGGGCACTTGCTGGAGGAAATCGTCGCGGCGGACGATTTGGAATTCGTAGAGGCGGGAAAGCAGCGCGCCGAAGGCGACGAGCACCAGGGCCGTCAGCAGGTAGAGCCGGAATCGGTAGCTGGGTTCCATGGCTTCAGTAGGCGTGGCGGCGCTTGCGGCCGGCGTCGGGGTTGATGGAGTGGTCGCAGGATTTCGCGACGCGGAACAGCAGCCAGAAAACGAAGGGGGAGAACAACATGGTCAGCAGCGAGGTGAAAACCATTTGCATGAAGGTGGCCTGGGAGAGGATGAAATCCCCGCGGACGAAGTTGATGATGGCATACTCCGCCGCCAGATAGAGGAAGATGGCGATGCCGGACAGGAAGGCGGAGAACTGCCATTTCCCCTGCTTGAAGAGCGGCTGGATGCCCTGCATCAGGAAGCCCATCGCGCCGAATAGCAGGATGGAGTAACCGAAGCGCAGGGACTCGACTTGCTGGGCATAGACCTCCGGGTCGCCGCCGTGCGGGCCGATGGCGCAGTGGGCGTCCCAGAAAAATCCGCCGATGAAGGCGAGCAGCAGCATCGTCGGCGGGCCGACGGTGACGGCGGAGCAGAGGAACACCAGCTGGATGAGCATGATGCGCGACTGGTGGATGCCCGTGAACGCTGGCAGGAACTGCTGCACCACGAAGGAGGCGAGCAGGAGCAGGATCGTAATGAACGAGTAACGGATCACGGACGGGTCAGGGATCGGCGGAGAGCACGACGAAAACCGTGCCGAGATCCGCGAAGTTCACCGAGGGCCGGACGAGAGCTTCGGAATCCAGCGCGCCTTTTTCGACGGAATCGATGGTTCCAAGTAAAATGTTAGGCTGGAAGATGCCTCCCCGGCCGGTGGTGAAGACGCGCAGCCCCGGGCGGAGCGCGGCGTCGGTGGATAGAAATTTGAGGCGCAGCAGCGGGTTGCCGTCGAAGCGGCCGCGCTGGCCGCTGAGGATGCCGACTTCCGGCGAGCCCTCGACGCGGGCGGAAACCTGGCATTTCTCGTCGGTGAGCAGGAGCACGGACGAGCGGTTCTGGTCCTTGTAGATGCGGTCGATCTTGCCGACGAGTCCCTCGTTAGAGAGCACCGCGAGCTGGGTGCCGATGCCGCGTTCCTGGCCGGCGTCGATGTCCACGGTCTGCCACCAGGTGGTCGGCTGGCGACGGATGACCTGGGCCGGGACGACGTCGAAGTGGGTGGCTTTTTTGTAGTCGAGGGCGTGCCGGAAGCGCTCGTTTTCGAGTTCGAGCTCGCGGTAACGCGACTCGATGATGCGCAGGCGTCCCAGTTCGCTGCGGACGGTTTCCAGCTCGATTTCGAGTGCCTTTGAATGACGCGTTTCGTGGAGAAAGGCGCGGGCTTGGGTTTCCATTTTCGAACCGGATTTCAAAAACGGCGACATCGCGGAAAAGTAAAGATCCTGCACCTCGCGCACGGCGCGATCACTTTGGGTAAATGCCCAGACGGCTCCTCCGAGGAAGAGCAGCAGCGCGATGAGATTGAGCGGCTTCATGGCCGGAATGGGCCTGGCGGGTTCCGCTTAGCGGTCGGAGTTGGTGACCCGCTTCAGGAGCGCAAGTTCCTGAAGCGCCTTGCCTGTGCCTTCGGCCACGGCGCTGAGGGGGTCCTCGGCGATGTGAACGGGCAGCCCGGTTTCCTCGCGCAAAAGGCGGTCAAGCCCCTTGAGCAAGGCCCCTCCGCCGGCCAGCACGATGCCGCGGTCGACGAGGTCGGCGGCGAGTTCCGGCGGGCAGCGTTCGAGAGTGGTGCGGACGGCGTCAACGATGGTGCTGAGCGGGTCCGCCATGGCCTCGCGGATTTCCTGCGAGGTGATGGTGATGGTTTTGGGAAGGCCGGCGACGAGGTCGCGGCCCTTGACTTCCATGGTCATTTCCTTGGGCAGCGGGGCGGCCGAGCCGAGGCGGATCTTGATGTCTTCCGAGGTGCGCTCGCCGATCATCAGGTTATAGGCGCGCTTCATGTATTGGATGATCGCCTCGTCCAGCTCGTCGCCGGCGGTGCGGACACTGCGGGCGTAAACGATGCCGGAAAGGGAAATCAGCGCCACCTCGGTGGTGCCGCCGCCGATGTCGACGATCATGTTTCCGGCGGCTTCCTGCACCGGCAGGCCCACGCCGATCGCGGCCGCCATCGGCTCCTCGATCAGGTAAACCTCGCGCGCTCCCGCCTGCTCGGCGGATTCGCGGACCGCGCGGCGCTCGACTTCGGTGATCCCGGACGGGATGGCGATGAGCACCCGCGGGTTCGAACGGCGGCCTTTGTTCACCTTGCGGATGAAGTGGCGCAGCATCGCCTCGGTGACCTCGAAATCCGCGATGACGCCGTCTTTCAACGGCCGGATCGCGACGATGTTGCCCGGCGTGCGGCCGAGCATGCGTTTCGCATCATCGCCCACGGCGAGCACTTCGTTGGTGCCCGCTTTGACTGCGACGACCGACGGTTCGCGTAAAACGATGCCGTGGTCTTTGACGTTAATCAGGGTATTCGCAGTGCCTAGGTCGATGCCGATATCATTAGAAAACAGGTTTCCAAAAAGCTTTTTGAACATGGATGTTGTTGAAAATAAGAGAGTAAAACGTAAAAGTGAGTGGTCTCCGAGGTCCGGGTGCCACGTCATTCCAGCGGGCAAGCCTGAAGAAAATGGTGTGGGAGCGGGGACTCCTTGAGGAGAACGGAGGAAGGTCAACACTGCCCGCCCCGAGGTCAAGCGGGAATCCGTGTTCCTCGCCGTGGCATCCGCTGTTCCACGCACCGCAAATCAATGTTTCGCGAGCCATCGGGGCCGCATCCGGCATTGCCGGACCCACTTCCGATTCCAGCGTTTGACAATTCGTCCAAGTCTCCGACTCTACTCCTCCCGGCAATGGAATCCATCCCCCGCGATCCACGCCAGCCCATTGACCGCATGACCCCTTCCGGCCACCGCCCTGTTCGCACCGCATTGATCCCGTGGGTCATTGCTTTCGTCGCGTTGCTCGGAATCAATGTGGTCGTTCCGGATCATTCCCGTTCGCGGCGGAATGAAGCATCGGACGAAATCGGCCTGTCGCAGCTGGCCGACAATGCCCAACCCGCGGGCAGGACTTTCAATCCGCTTGTTTTCCACGCCCCCGGCTCGCCCGAATGGATCGGATTTCTATCTCCCCCGTGGCTGTTTTTGTGCATCGAAGGCCGCCGGGAATTGCCGACGGTTGAATCATCCCGGGGGACGGTCCATGGGCGCGCGCCTCCCGTGAGGCCGGTTTCCTGATCCGGCTCTTCCGGCAATCCGGCGCTGAAGCCCGGATCACCTTGGTTCCGTGGAACCACTGGGTTCCGCGCCATTTCCACCCGTCCTGAGGACGAGGTTCCTCATGTTTTGGCGCCCCGCCGCCATTCTGTCAAACAGGCAGAAATCTTTCATTCCATTATCTATCTTATGAACACTTTCGCACTCATTCCCAAACATCCACCGGGTCTGAATCTCTCAGGAAAATTCACCCTCAACCCCGCTTCCCTACGCTCATGATCCAGTGGCTTTTCCCCAAAATCATCGGCGGCAAGAACGAGCGCGAAGTGAACCGCATCCGCCCGGCCGTCGCCCGCATCAACGAGATTGAAGGCGCGCTCCAACGCGAGCCTGCCGGAAAACTCCTCGAACTCACCGCGAACTGGCAGGCCGACCTCGCCCGTTATCACGCGCTGGAAGCTCCGCCGAAGGCGCTCGTCGAGCAGATGGACGAGGCTGGACTCCGCGCCGCAGCCGCGGTCATCGAAACGCGTCTATCGGTTCTGCGCAAGGAGTTCCCGTCGCTTCCGCGGGAGGTCGCAGCCACGGCAGAGTCGATCGCATCCGCGAAATCCGCGTTCCATCAGATCGAAGGCGGGTTCGCGAAATCCCGCGCCAGTTATCTGGAGAAAATTCTACCGGAAGCCTACGCCGTCGTTAAAAACGCCGCCCGCCGCCTCTCCGGCAGTGAGATCCTCGTGAACGGCCATCCGATGAAATGGGAGATGGTCCACTTCGACGTCCAACTCATCGGCGGCATCTCGCTCCACCGCGGGATGATCGCGGAAATGCAGACCGGTGAGGGGAAAACCCTCGTCGCCACCCTGCCCGTCTATCTGAACGCGCTCACCGGGCTCGGCGTCCATGTCGTCACCGTTAATGATTACCTCGCCAAGCGCGACTCGGATTGGATGGGCGCGTTGTTCCGCTTCCTCGGTCTAACCGTCGGCTGCATCCAGAACCAGATCCCGCCATCGGAACGCCGTGAGGCCTACGCTTGCGACATCACCTACGGCACTAATTCCGAGTTCGGCTTCGACTATCTCCGCGACAACGGGATGGCCTCGACCAGGAGCGAGCAGGTCCAGCGCGGCCACTACCTCGCCATCATCGACGAAGTGGACTCCATCCTCATCGATGATGCCCGCACGCCGCTCATCATCAGCGGGGCGTCTCCGCGGGACTCCTATCAATTCGACACCTGGAAGCCACTTGTGGAGCCGCTCGTGAAACGCCAGACCGCACTTTGCAACAACCTCGCCACCGAAGTGCAGCGCTTGCTGAGAGAGGGTGATCCCACCGCTGCCGGACTCGCGCTTTTCAAACTGAAGCTCGGCCAACCGCGCAACCGCCAGTTCCTGCGGTTCATGGAAGATCCTGAAATCCGCCGACTGTTGGAAAAAACCGAACTTTCCTCCCAGCACGGCGCATTTCAGAAGAACGTCTCAAAACTCAAGGAGGAACTCTATTTCGTCATCGATGAAAAGGCCCACGACGCCGACCTCATGGAGATGGGCCGCAAGTTTCTATCACCTGGTGATCCGGATTCCTTCACACTGCCCGACATCGGCCCGCTGTTCGCCGAAATCGATACCGCTCCCGGTCTAACCATCGATGAAAGGAGAGCCGCGAAAAGCGAAGCCCAAAACCAGATGGACGCGCAGGCCGCAAAGATCCACGGCATTTCCCAGCTGCTCAAGGCGTATTGCCTTTACGAAAGGGACGTCCATTACGTCGTCAGGGATGACAAGGTCACCATCATCGACGAAAGCACCGGCCGGGAAATGGCGGGCCGCCGTTGGTCCGACGGCCTCCATCAGGCAGTCGAGGCCAAGGAGCGGGTCGCCATGGAGAAGGAAACGCAAACCTACGCGACCATCACCATTCAAAACTATTTCCGACTCTATGAAAAACTCGCGGGCATGACCGGCACCGCGGAGACGGAAGCCGCCGAGTTTCACGATATCTATCACCTCGACGTGCTGCCGATCCCGACGAACACGCCGAACATCCGGATCGACGAGCACGACCAGATTTTCAAGACCCGCCGCGAGAAATTCAACGCGGTGATTTCGAAGATCGAAGCCGCTCACGCCGCGGGCCAGCCGGTCCTCGTGGGCAGCGCCTCCGTCGAGTCGTCGGAAACCCTGTCCAGGCTGCTCAAGCGGGCGAAAATCCCCCACTCGGTGCTCAACGCGAAATTTCACCAACAGGAAGCGGAGATCGTCGCCCTGGCCGGCCAGCGCGGAGCCGTCACGGTTTCCACGAACATGGCCGGCCGCGGCACCGACATCAAACTCGGCGCGGGCGTGGCCGAACTCGGCGGCTTGTTCGTGATCGCCACCGAGCGCCATCCGTCCCGCCGGGTGGACCGCCAACTCCGCGGTCGTTGCTCGCGGCAGGGCGATCCCGGCCGCTCGCGGTTCTTCATCTCGCTGGAAGACGACCTGATGCGCAACCACGCCTCGCCCGAGCGGATGGCCGCGATGATCGAGCAGGCCGGGAAATCCAGCAAGACCCCATCGATCGGCCTGCTTGTCGAGACCGCCCAGAAGCAGGTCGAGCAGCGCGACTACAAAAGCCGCAAGCGGGTGCTGGATTTTGATGATGTGATGAATCTCCAGCGCGAGATCGTCTATGGCTATCGCAACGACGTGCTCACCACCGAGGACACGCGCGGGCTCGTCCATGACATCATCCGGGAAACCATCCCCGCGCGGGTTCAGCAGCATCACGACTCCGATTGCGGCGAACTGCTGCATTGGATTCACGCCACTCTTCCTATCAGTGTTTCAGCGGAAGAACTGTCAGAGCAGCGGGAGGAGGCGATTTCCGCGATGCTGGAGGACAAGGTGCGAAATGCCTATGAAACCCGTGCCGCTGGTTTGCCGTTGGAGTTGCTCGACCAGGAGGAGCGCCGGATGGTGCTCGTCGCCATCGACAGGCGCTGGCAGGACCATTTGGAAGCGATGGACGAATTACGCGAAGGCGTTTACCTCCGCGCCCAGGGCCAGAAGGATCCGCTGGTCGAGTATAAGAATGAGGCTTACGAGCTTTTCGTCTCCCTGATGGACGCGATCAAGCAGGAGGCGTTGCAAAATTTGTTCCGCTCCGCCGCCAGCCTGGAGGCGTTCGTCGCGCAACTGCGCCATCCGCAGCCAGCGGCCGGCACGCTCAAGCTCCATCTGCCCGAACGCAAATCCGGCTCGGCCGACGGGTCTCCCGGTCGGAACTCGGCCTGCACGTGCGGCTCGGGCAGGAAATTCAAACAATGCTGCGGCCGCGTGGCCTGATCGGGGCTGAAATCCCCGCGAACGACGGCTTGCCGTTTCCAAATCCGCTGTTTAGTTTGCGCCTCAACAGACCCCTATGAAATCCATTTGCCTTCTCTCCCTGTTCGTTTTGATCGCCCCGCTCCCGGCTCAAGACCAGGCCGCGCCCGTCGAGAAAAAGCCGGTCATCGACAAGCAGGCCTTGCTGCCGAACCAGCAGGCGTTCCTCAATCTGCCTGAGGAAAGCCGGAATGAATTCATCAAGCATCTCGGCGAGGGCAACCGGCTTTTCCAACAGAAGCGGGTCTTTGAAACCCTCGAGGAACTCGACAAGGCGGCGAAGATTTTCACCGACAGCCCGGAGATCTACAACCTGCGGGGCAGCTGCTTCGTGGAAATGCGCTCGTTTGACAAAGCGCTCGACCAGTTCGAAAAAGCCCGCGCCTTGACCAAGGACAACGCCAGCATCGAGTTCAACATCGGGGAGGTGTATTTCGTCACCAAGGAGTGGAAGAAGGCCGCCGAGCTTTTCGATAAGATCATGAAAGTGCTGCCGCCGGAAAACGTCGCGCTCGGGCGCTTGGTGGAGTTCAAGATCCTGCTCTGCAAGAAGAAGCTCGGCTTGAACGACGAGGTGACGATCCTTGCCGGGAAATACGATTTCCTCGATGACTCGCCGTTTTATTACTACACGCAGGCGGCGCTGGCTTACGACAGCAACAATTTGATCAAGGCGGAAGAGTGGCTGGCCATCGCCGGCCGGATCTTCCAAGATCCGAACGTGCTCGCTCCGTGGCAGGACACGCTCGTCGAGTACGGATACATCAAGAGTTTCTACGGCGACGATGCCGGCACGGAGCAGTGAACCGGCGGCGGGGCGCCAAAAACTCCGTCGATCCTCGCGTCATGGTTCGATTTTGTTTCAAAACCCTTTTGCTCGTTTTTGTCGTGCCGAGCGTTTTTGCCAGCGGGGCGGCGGTCGGGCAGGGGACGGCTCCCAAGGTGGTGGTGCCTACGGGCAGCCGCGCGGTGGCGCCGGTGCGACCTCCGGTGGCCTCGACCGCGAGAGTGCTTTATCCGTGGAAAACCCACGTGACCTGCACGATTTTCTGGATTGGCGAGCAGCCGACGTCGCGCAATCCGACGCCGAATTGCAAATCATCCTGGGACCAGAACTGGGCGGCGAATTTCGGTGGCTACGATGACCCGGAGCCGGCGAACCGGGTGGCCAACCACACGACCGGCGAATTCCGGCCGAAGGGGTTCGTGCCGAAGCTCAATCCGTTCTACATCGCGCTGCCGTATAACGACGTGCAGGGCGCGGGCCGGCACAAACCGGAAGCGGCGAGGGTGGTTCCGTGGTTCGCGCGGATGAGTCCGGAGCCGGGAAAGACGGTTTGCAAGGGCCGCTGGGTCCAGATTTACAACGGCAGCCGGAGTTGTTACGCGCAATGGGAGGATTGCGGGCCGTGGGTGACCGATGACTGGGAATTCGTCTTCGGCACCAAACCGCCGAAAACCACGGAGAACGGCGCGGCGGGCATCGACCTTTCGCCCTCGATCCGCGACTACCTCAGCTTGCGCTCGGGGCAAAAAGTCCACTGGCGCTTCGTCGAGGCCGGGCAGGTGCCGTATGGTCCTTGGAAAAAATACGGGCAGGAGGCCCCGGTCGCGAACAATCCCGATTTGCTCGCCCAGCAGCGGTATCTCGAATATTTGAGAAAACTGCGCGACGAGGAGTTTCAGAAGAAACCCTTGAACCAACTCTGAAGCCAGACGCCCCGGCGTTGGAAATGTTTAGGGCTTCGGGAATTCTCAGCTTCGCCTTGGAATAAACCTTCATTCTTCTTGACTCGTTTTGGGGCGGAGCCTAAATCGCCGCCCCCAAACGAACTTTTACCACTGATTCCCATGGCCAACGCACAAGTTATTCTCAAAGAAAAAATCGAAGGCCTTGGTGCCGAAGCTGATGTTGTCAAAGTCCGCGCCGGATACGCCCGGAACTTCCTCATCCCGCAAGGCAAGGCGTTCGAAGCCAACCGCTCGAACCTCCGCCACGTGGAAGCCCTCAAGACCGCTCGCGCAGCCCGCGAAGCCGTCGAGCTCGTCGAGCTGCAGGAACTCGCCGTCAAGATTTCCAAGCTCAAGCCGAAGTTCGTCCTTTCCACCGGCCAAGGCGGCAAGGCGTTCGGATCGGTCACCAACATGGACATCCACAAGGAGCTCGAAGCGGCCGGCATCGTCATCGACCGCCACTCCATTGAGCTTGAGAAGCCGGTGAAAAAGTCCGGCAAGACCGAAGTTCAAATCCGCCTCCATCCCGAGGTCATCGCCACGCTCACCATCTCGGTGGACGCAGGTGCGGAAGAAGCCGAAGCGTGAGCCGCGGCTGATTGTTTTTCACGAAAAACCCCCGGTTCGTC
Source organism: Akkermansia muciniphila (assembly GCA_945873305.1). GTDB lineage: Bacteria > Verrucomicrobiota > Verrucomicrobiia > Verrucomicrobiales > Akkermansiaceae > Luteolibacter > Luteolibacter muciniphilus_D. The sequence goes on along the minus strand of CAMCCX010000044.1, from coordinate 2,453 downwards.
AGACGAGCCGGGGGTTTTTGTTGTTTGAGCGCGAACTCGAAATTCTCAAATCAGACCAGCCCTTGGCGCAGCGCCTTGGAAACCGCCTCGGTCTGCGAGCGGACTTCCAGCTTCCGGTAAACCGAGCGCAGGTGCATGTCCACGGTGTGCTGGGAAATGAAGAGCTCGTCGGCGATTTCCTTTTTGATCAGGCCGCGGACGAGGAAGCGCAGCACCTCTTCCTCACGGTGTGTGAGCGGCTCGATGTGCTTGACCGGACCGTAGCGGGCGAAGCCTTGCAGGATCATGTTCGCGATCGGCGCGCTAAGGGCGGAGGTGCCGTGGATCACGTCGCGGATGCCGGAGAGGATTTCGTCGGGGTCCGCGGTTTTGAGCAGATAGCCGGACGCGCCGTTGCAGATGGCGCGGTAAACTTTGTCGCGGTCATCGGATGCGGAAAGAATGAGCACTTTGACCTCGGGCAACATCTCGCGGATTGCGGTGAGCACTTCGAGCCCGTCGCAGCGGGGCAGGCCGAGATCGAGCAGCAGCAGGTCCGGCCGCTCGTTGGTGAACTTCAGCTTGTCGAAGAGTTCGGCGGCGCTGGAAAAGTGGAGGGGGCAGGTGAGGTCGTCCTCGTTGCTGATGAGGCGGCGGATTTGTTTCGCGAAAACCTCATGGTCTTCGAGAATCCAAATGCAGCGGGCGGTGGTGGCTTCGGCGATCATGCGAGGGCGGGGTGCGAGGTGAGGTGGGAGCGTTTGACGAGCAGGCGGATGAGGGTTCCGGTTTCCTTGGAAGAGGTGATTTGAAGGCTGCCGTCAAGAACCCGGGCGCGGTCCTGGAGTTTGTTCACCGCGGCCGGCTTGAGGTCTGCGTTCACGGGCAGGCCCACGCCGTTGTCGAGGATTTCGAGGGCCAGCTTGTCGTCCTCGTCCCACAGGCGGATGGAGACGCGGTCGGCGTGCGAGTGTTTCAGCACGTTGTGGATCGCCTCCTTGTAGAAGAGAAACAGATGGCGCTTGGCGTCGAGTGACAGCTTGGCGGCGGTCTTGTGGGACTCGCATTCGACGGTGAAATTGATTTCCCGCAGCAGTCGCCCGGCGGTTTCACGCATTCGCTGGACGAGGTCGCCGATGGAGTCCTGGCGGCGTTCCAACAGCCAGACGATGTCGCGCATGGCCAGCGAACTCTCGCGGGCGATCGATTCCACCTCGCCGAGATCCTCGGCGACTTCCTCCGGACCTTGGAGCCGGACGAGGTCCTTGCGGGCACTGCGGGCGATGAGGGAAATGCTGCCGAGATTGCTGCCGATGTCGTCGTGCAGGTCCGAGGCGATCCGTTTGCGGATTTGGTCGAGTTGGTCTTTGGACATCAAGCGCCGCCGCTCGACGATGAAGACGGGGATCAGGAATGTCAGGCCGACAATCATCGCGGAGCCCCAGGTCGCGTTCAGTTCGCTTTCGGAAGCGAGTTGGTGATGGATGGGCTTCAGCAGGGCGAGTTCCCGCTCGATCTTGCCGCGCTCGGAAAGCTGGTCGAGCCAGGTGCCGACCGAGGAAATCCGCTTTTCCGAGGTGTAACCGTCGGTGAGGGAGGTGATCGTGGAAATCTTCTCGCCGTGCGCGCGGGTCACGGGAAGGCTGCTGGCCAGGTTTTTACCCTGCGACCAGACTTCGATCTCCGAGATGGCGTGGATTTTCTGATCTCCCATCAGGTAGGGCGCGACTCCGGTCAGGCGGAGGCTTTTTGCGGATTTCCCGCCGAGGGGAATCATCAGCGGGGTCATGCTGCTAGAACCGGCGACGGGATTGCTCCATGCCAGTTGTTCCTCGCTGCCGTCCGCCGCTAGCAGGTGAATCGTCATCGACTCGGGCAGAACCGAGGATTCGAACGACGGATTGAGCTGGTAGGGAAAGATGATCACGCGATCCAGAGCGCTGGATTGTTCGAGTTCAATGCTCCAGGAAACCGTTTCGGTGGTCTCGGAAACCGCCACGAAATCGCCGGACTCGGCGATGGCGCCGGAGCCGTTCTGCCAGATGCCGAGAGGGGTGCGGGCGTCCGTCAAAGCCGCGGGATACCATGTGCCGGGGGCGTTCATGTCTCCCGAGCAGGTCACGGCGGCACCGAACGAAACAGGCTCGCCGCCCGAAATCACCGCGATTTCAGACAAGCCGAAAACATCACTCGCGCCCTTCCGGTGGCCTTCGTGGACGGTCAGCCGCAGATAGCGGGCGTCGGTGTTGCGGGCTTTGAACGGAACCGGGTCGCCATCGGAAAGACGCGGAGTTGCCGTGCCGGAGGTGTAAAGCACCGTGCGCTGGGGGGTGTCATAATTTTTGTGTAAGTGCTTTCCGCTGATGTGCCCCATCACCAGAACCAGCACATCCAATGAGACCGAAAATCAGCAACGCGCTCCTCGACGAGCTACTCAAAAACTACAGCCAGCCCGGCGACCTGCTCGGCCCGGA
>CAMCCX010000043.1 GCA_945873305.1 Akkermansia muciniphila | reverse complement strand
ACCTGTCGCGCATCTTTTTGGTGTATTCTTCAATGCTGGTTTCACTCATGTCCATGGCTGGCGCCATGGTGTCTCCATTTGTGAGGCAACGGGACTCTCACGAACGATCCGCGAAATCTTTTCGGTGTCCGCTTCAATGAGGCAACACGATCACCCATTTGGATCGTGAATTATGCTTGGCAGCGCCCCTCATATTGGCCAAAGCTCCCGCCACGTGAGGACACCCAAACCATTTGCGTTCGCGCTGATCACCTGCGTGCTCGTAATTCAATCAATCACCGCAATGGCTGCCGGAACTGAAATCAAAGAGGAAAATTATGGATCGATGTCCGACGGGCGCAATGTGAAGATTTTCACACTCACCAACAAAAGCGGCCTTCGGGCCAAGGTCACCGAATACGGAGCGATTCTGGTCTCCATGGAAACCCCCGACAAATCCGGGAAAACCGCGGATCTGACCCACGGTTATGACACCTTGGAGGGTTGGCTGACTAACACGTCTTATTTCGGCGCGACGGTGGGTCGTTTCGGAAACCGCATCAAGGACGGCAAGTTCACCCTCGATGGCAAGGACTACTCCCTCGCTACTAACAATGAGCCGGGCGGCGTCCCGTGCCACCTGCACGGCGGCGTGAAGGGCTTCGACAAGGTGCTTTGGTCCGGAAAACCCACGGGCGCTGGCGGAGTCGAGTTTTCCTACACCGCCAAGGACGGCGAAGAGGGCTATCCCGGCAACCTTTCGGTGAAAGTCACCTACACTCTTACCGATGACAACGAACTGAAGTGGGAGGCCCGGGCGACCACTGATGCCCCGACGGTTCTTAACATCGTCCATCACTCTTATTGGAATCTCTCGGGCAATCCCACCAAGTCGATCAATGACCACGTCCTCACGCTTGATGCGGACGGCTATCTGCCCACCAACGCCGGTCTCATCCCGACCGGGAAAATCGATCCCGTCGCCGGGACTCCCATGGATTTCACCAAACCGACCGTCATTGGGGATCGCATCGATGCCGACTTCGAGGCCCTGAAATTCGGCGCCGGTTACGACCACGCCTGGGTCTTGAAAATGGGCAAAGGAGTGCGTCTCGCGGCAAGATTGAAGGACCCCAAGTCCGGCCGGGTGATGGAGGTTTCCACCGACCAGCCAGCCATCCAGTTCTATGGCGGAAATTTCCTTGATGGCACCGCCACTGGGAAGGGAGGCGTCGCCTACGCCCATCGGACCGCGCTCTGCCTGGAGACCGAAGGGTTCCCCGACGCGCCTAACCAGCCGTCATTCCCATCCCCGGTCCTCCGCCCCGGCGAGACTTATCGGCACACGATGATCCACAAATTCTCCGTGGAATAGAAATCCATTTGCACGATAGAAACCTAGAACAAACCACATGATATCCATATCTTATCTTGCCGCTGCCACAGTCGAAACAGGTGCCATGGGCACCCTTGACATGATTCTTTTCCTCGTCGCCGTCATCGGCGTCATCGGGTTCGGAATTTGGCAGGGGAACAAGGAAAACAAGGGCGAGGCCGAGTCAGGAGGAGCCGCCGGCTATTTCCTCGCCGGGCGGGGGCTGACATGGTGGCTGGTCGGCTTCTCGCTGATCGCGGCTAACATTTCCACCGAGCAGTTCGTCGGCATGTCCGGACAGGCGGCCGATTGGTTGGGCATGGCCATTGCATCCTACGAGTGGATGGCGGCGATCACGCTGGTGGTCGTGGCGTTTCTTTTCCTTCCGAAACTCCTGCGTTGCGGGATCTACACAATTCCGGAATTCCTTGAATACCGTTATGGCGTCGTTTCCCGCACGGTGATGGCGATTTCCACGCTGGTCATTCTCGTGGGTGTGCCGACGGCGTCGGTCATTTACTCCGGCGCGAAAGTGGTTTCGGTGTTCTTCGCAGGGCAGCAATTGTTTGGCTTGGATCTGGGGTCGATCACCGTGGGTTGCTGGATCATCGGTCTCTCGGCGGCTGCCTATGTGTTTGTCGGTGGTTTGAAAGCCTGCGCTTGGACGGACCTCATATGGGGTGCCGCGCTGATTGTCGGCGGCGCAGTGGTGATGTGGCTGGCCTTGGGTGCCATGAAGGATGCGAATCCGCAGGATTTGATCGTGACGAAAGTTTCCAACTCCTCGGCCACGGTTGCGGATCTCGAAAATGCCGGCGGATGGGAGCGCTTTATGTTGCTCAATGACGGCAAGAATGGCGAAGCCGTGGCCCGCGAAGGCGAAAACATGGCGGGCGGCAAACTGCACATGGTTCGTCCGAAGACCGATCCTGCCATTCCTTGGACTGCTCTGGTTCTCGGTCTGTGGATTCCTAACTTTTTCTACTGGGGCCTCAACCAATACATCGTGCAGCGGACCTTGGGCTCAAAGTCGCTCGCGGAAGGGCAGAAAGGCATCGTTTTCGCCGCGGCGCTCAAGTTGATCATCCCTTTCGTGGTCGTGATTCCGGGGATTCTTTGTTTCAACCTCTACAGCAAGGATTTGCATGCGGAGGCGATTAAAAAGAATCAGGTGACCTTGGAGGATATGCAGAAGGACAGTGCCAAGGTCTATCCGATTACCGAGAATTTCGCCCTCACCAACCCGGAAAAAGCCCGCGAGGTGCTGGCCCACAATGCCAAGATCACCTCGTCCACGGCTGAAATCGCAGCGTCCGCCACTCCGCTTGAAATGCTCTCCGCGAACACCCTCATGCTGGAAGCCGCGAAAGCCGCGCAAATCGTCGAGGGCACCAAGCTCATCGGCTACGACTACGACGCCGCCTTCCCGATGCTCTTGCGCAAGCTGCTCAAGCCGGGCATCACTTGGTTTGTGCTGGCCGCCATCTTCGGCGCTGTGGTCTCCTCGTTGGCATCCATGCTCAACTCGGCGTCCACCATCGCGACGATCGATATCTTCCAAAAGCTCAAACCGAAGAGCTCGCAGAACACCTTGGTCAACGTGGGAAAATTCTTCACCGTCCTGTTCGTGCTGATTTCCTGTTTGATCGCGCCCAATCTCGGCAACCCCGGCTTCGGTGGTATTTTCACCTTCATCCAGGAGTTCCAAGGCTTCATCAGCCCGGGCGTGCTCATGGTGTTCCTCTTCGGCTTCCTGGTGCCGCGCGCGCCGCGGTTCCTCGGCTGGCTCGGAATCCTGGTGAACGTCCTGCTCTACGGCTATCTCTATCTGTTTCAGGCCGGGATCCCGTTCCTCAACCGCATGGCGATTTGCTTCGGCGTGGTGTTCGTGGTGATGATGGGAATCACCCTCGTGAAACCACTCGCCAAGCCGGTGGTGTTGCCCACCACCGATCTCATTGCATTGGAATCCTCCAAGATCGCGAAGTTGGGTGGCATCGGTGTGGTGATCTGCACTCTGATCCTCTATTTCATCTTCTGGTAACCGATCCAGCCTCTTGAAATTTCAAAGCGCTCCGTTCATCTAGGACGGGGCGTTTTTGTTACGAATTTCCAACTCCCGCGCTCATGAAAATCTCCCTCTACACCGGCGGCATGGTGCAGACCAACGGCTACCTCGTCGAGACCCCCGACGGCAATCTCCTCATCGACGCGCCGGAGGGAATCGCCGAGTGGATCTCCCGCCGCGGCGTGCGTGTCGACGACGTGCTGCTCACTCACCAGCACTACGACCACGTCACCGACGCCGCGGCGCTCAAGGCGCAGGGCGCCCGGCTACACGCTTATGCGGACTATTCCCGGGATCTCACCTTGGAATCCGCGGCCCGCTCGTGGGGGCTGCCGATCTCGGTGACGTCCTATCAGATCGACCGGCTGTTTGTCATGACCGAGCCGCTGCGGATTGCGGGGCTGGAAATCTCCCTCGCCCACGTTCCCGGGCACTCGCCCGACAGCGTGACCTTTCATCTGGCGGATCACGGGGTTGTGTTTTCTGGCGACACGCTTTTCGCGGGTTCCATCGGCCGGACGGATCTTCCCGGCGGCAGCACCACGCAGTTGCTGGACGGCATCTCGCGCCACCTCATGAGCTTGCCTGCCGACACCCGCGTCCTGCCGGGGCACGGGCCGGGAACGACCATCGGCGAGGAAGCAGTGGGCAATCCCTATCTGGACTGATCGGTGCCTCCCGACTGGGACAGTCGGGACACATTGCGGCTCACAGCGCGGCGGCGATTTTTTCCAGGCCTTCGAGCATGCGGGCGCGGGGGCAGCCGAAGTTGAAGCGGATCCAGCCGGGCCAGCCGAAATAGGCTCCGTCGGATAGAAAGAGTCCGGCCCTTTTCTCGAAGTGCTGCGCGGGGTTCTCCACACCCATGCCGCGCGCGTCGATCCATGCCAGATAGGTGGCCTCGCCGACGCTCACCGACAAGCCGGGGCAACGGGTGGTGATGAAATTGACGAGCAGGTCGCGGTTGGCTTTGAGGTAGTCCATCAGCTCGCGCCGCCACGGCTCGCCGTCGCGGTAGGCCGCCTCGGCGGCGTAGTAGGAAAGCGCGTTGATCTCGCTGAGCGTGTGGCCGCGCACGGCGGAGAATTTCCGGCGGAGACTGTCATCCGGGATGACGGCAAAGGCGTAACCGAGGCCCGCAATGTTCCAGGTCTTGCTAGGGGAGAGCAGGGTGATGGTGCGCTTGGCGAGGTTTTCCGGCAGATTGAGCGCGGAGAAATGCGGGTTGGCGGTCTCGTCGAAAATGAGATCGCAGTGGATTTCATCCGAGACGAGCACCAGGTCGTGGATCTCGCAGAAGATGGCGAGTTTCGTGACCTCCGCGGCGGTGAAAACGCGGCCTAACGGGTTCTGCGGGTTGCATAGGAGGAAGACCTTGGTCTCCGGGGTGACGGCGTTTTCCATGGCTTCCCAATCGAAGCTCCACTGCCCTCCGGCTAGCACGTGATCGACGGTGATGAGCGAGACATGCGCGTCGTGATGCACGCCGATGAATGGCGGATAGACCGGGGTGCAGGTCATGACCGCGTCGCCGGACTGGCAGAACGCGCGGGCGGCGAGGGAGAGCGCCGGGACGAGCCCGCCCAAGTGGATGATTTGCTCCTGCGGTAAGGTGGCCCCGCGGCGCTCTCGCAGATAGACGGTGACCGCTTCATTCAATCCCCCATGGGGCTGCGCGTAGCCGAAAATCCCGTGGTCCACGCGCTTATGCAGCGCTTCGAGGATCGCGGGGGCGGAGGCGAAATCCATGTCGGCGACCCAGAACGGATCGAGCTCGGGGCGGCGGTCGTATTTGATGCAGCCGGTACCGCGGCGGGTGATCAGGGAGTCAAAGTCGAAGTGCATGGCGCGGGAGTTGTGGCGGCGGGCGTGGGAAGTTTCAAGTCCGGCGTTTGATGCGCGCGCCCTCCGCGCTCGCGCACGAAGCAGGGATGCTGCGGACAGGTGGAATATCCCCGCCTGCATTTCAGCGGAACTCCAAGCCGGCCTCGTGAGCTTGTCGATAGCTGATCGGTGTCGTGCGGTAGCGTTTACGGAAATTGGTCGCGAAATATTGGCTGGAATTGAATCCGGAGCGCATCGCGACTTCCGTGACGGATAGCCGGGGCTCCTCCCGCAGGGTGCGTGCCGCGTGCTCGAGACGACACGAAGTTAGATAGGCGATAGGACCATTGTTCACCAGCTCGCGGCAGTATTTCGTAATTGAGGTGATCCCCATGCCGCAGTGGCTTGCCATGCCCGCCAATGTCCACTGCTCCGCGCTGCTGGCCGGATTTCTCGCAAGGTCGTGTAGGAACAGCTCGACGGTCCGCCGCCGGCTCACCAGTTGCGGTGACTCGTCGGTTTGCTGTTCAGTGAGGACTTCGAGCAATTCGACCATCAAACGATTCACCGCAACGGCGAGACGCGAGGTGGTTCGAGATTCCGACCAGCCGAGCACGCAGTCGCCAATGTCGCGGAAAATCTCCCGAATCCGCGGATTGGCCAGCCACACCGACTCTTCGCAATGCCGCAGCTTTCGCGTGAGTTCCGCGAGATCACCCGGTGTAAGGACCATCCATGACGGCCACTTCCATTCCTGATTCGGCCGCCTCACCTCCACATCGAGAATCAGCCAGAACAAACGTCCGCGCCCAATGTTAGGATCTCCCAGGCGGTGAAGCTGCCATGGGCGGGTGATCGTCAGATTTCCCGCGTGCAGGCTGTAAATACCTCCGTCCACTTCGAATGCCGTGCCGCCTGTCTCCAGATAGACGATTTCCATGCCTTCGTTGCGATGAAAGTCCAAGCCCCAGTCCTGGGAACGCCGACAATTCCAAAACCCCACGCTGGTGAGTCCCGGCAAAATGTTCGAATTCATTCGTTTTCCCGGGTAATAACCTTTCGAAAGCGCATGCAACTCGATTTTACCCTCACTCACCGCCCTCAACTGAGGCCTGCAACTGTCAATTTCAAAGCGATTCGCACCACTCTGGTAAATCGGGGATGGAAACGAGGCTTTCACGGGCGTGTTCAATATCCTTCGCCGAAGAATCATGCAAGACCGGTTCGACATTCCCTGCAATTGATTTCATCACCTTCGCAAAAACCTTCTCCATGAACATCAGCATTCTCGATTGGACCATTGTCATCATTTACCTCGCCGGAGTCGTCGGACTCGGTTGTTGGGCCGGAATGAACGCCAAAAAGAAAGGCCGGCAACAGGGCGAATCCGTCGCCGGGGATTATTTCATGGCTGCACACACGCTCAAGTGGCCGGTCATCGGCCTCGCTCTCTTTGCGACTAACATATCCTGTGTCCACCTCGTGTCACTCGCCCAGTCCGGCTACGACACCGGCCTGCTCAACGGCAATTTCGAGTGGATGGCGGCGTTCACGCTGATCCTGCTCGGCTTCTTCTTCGCCCCTTTTTATCTGAAATCCAAAGTCGCCACGCTCCCGGATTTCCTCGAAAAGCGCTACTGCCGCGAATGCCGGGATCTGCTCGCAGTCGTCTCCATCGTCGCGGCGATCATCTTCCACATCGCCTTCCCGCTCGCGACTGGCTGGTTGATTCTACACGACATTTTCGGCATCGAGAAATGGACCTGTATCTTTTTGATGTGTGCCCTAACCGGGATCTACACGGTAGTCGGCGGGCTTGCCGCTGTGGCCATCACCGAGACGATCCAGACCATCGTGCTCTTGCTCGGCGCCTTCGTCATCACTTGGTTCGCCTGGCAGAAAACCGGCGGCTGGATTGGGATGACTGCCACTCTCGACACCGCCAACGCCGCCGCCCAGGGCATCACTGACGGCAAGCTCATGAGGATGCTCCGCCCCCACGGCGACGACAGCGGCATGCCGTGGTATTCCATCCTGTTAGGCTATCCGGTCCTCGGCATCTGGTATTGGTGCGCGGACCAAACCATCGTCCAGCGCGTGCTCGGCGCGAAAACCGAGAACGACGCCCGCGTCGGCTCGATCTTCTGCGGCCTCATCAAGATCCTCCCCGTCTTCATCTTCATCGTCCCCGGCCTGATGCTCTACACCGCCGTCAAACAAGGGAACCTTGAAGGCGTCACCCAGGTCCGCCTCGTCCAGACCGTCACCACCCCGGAAGGCGGCAAGGAGAAAATCATCGCCGTCACCGGTGACTTCGGCGGCGCGAAGATCGACCCGATCCGTCTCAAGGAAGGCGAAACCCTCGATCTCTCCCAGCTCGCCATCAAGCCGACCGGCAAGGACTCCTCCCTCATCATCGGCCCAGACGTGCCGGTGAAAATCGTGACCACCGACGCAGGCGAAACCATCCCCGCCCCAGCAGGCATCCGCCCGTATAAATCGAAGGAAGTCTATGCCGTCATGATCAAGAAACTGCTGCCCGTCGGCGTGCTCGGTCTCCTCGCCGCCGCGCTGATGGCCGCGCTGATGGGAAATCTATCCAGCGCCTCGAACTCGATCGCCACCATGGTCAGTTACGACATCGTCAAACGCTTCCGCCCGGCCACCAGCGACAAGCAACTCGTCTTCATCGGTCGCGTCGCCACGCTGTCATCTATCGCGCTCGGCATCGCCCTGGTGCCGCTGCTCGACCGCAAGGCCAGCATCTTCAACGCGCTCAACGAAATCATCGCCCACATGGCGCCGCCCATCACCTGCGTCTTCCTGCTAGGCGTGTTCTGGCCCGCCGCCTCCGCCCGCGGCGCGAAGTGGACGATGTGGCTCGGTTCCGTGCTCGGCGTCAGCATTTACGCGCTCAAAGCCCTCAACGAAGGCTTCCCCGAGACCTTCGCTTGGGTGCCGGCATTCTTCATCACCACGCCCTTCATGATGATGGCCTTCTACATGTTCGTCGCCTGCCTGGTGCTCCAGATCGTGTTCACCAAGCTCCAACCGAAACTCGCCGGCGAAGACGAGCAAGCCCTCTACTGGCCGCATCCATTAGACGCCCTGAAAGCCCCAGGTTGGTCGGGCATCCTGAATTACAAAGTCCTCGCCGCCATCGTCATCGGCTCCATGGCTGTGCTCTACATCGTGTTCCATTGATTCCGAAAATCCCGTTCATGAAAAATCCAATCCTCTGCATCGTTCTCGCCGCCATTGCGGCAAGCTGCGCCCCCACCGAGGTCCAGCGCCACGCCTGGGTCACCGGCCTCAAGCCGCACAAAGCCGAGTATTACCGCAAGCTCCACGCCAAGCCCTGGCCATCCGTCAACGCCAATCTGAAAGCGTGCAACATCCGGAATTTTTCAATCTACGAGCGTGAGATCGCCGGAAAGACCTACCTCTTCGCCTACCTCGAATATACCGGCAAGGACTTCGCCGCCGACATGAAAAAGATGGGTGACGACCCGGAAACCCAGCGCTGGTGGAAAGAAACCGACCCCTGCCAGTCCCCACTCCCCGCCGCCCTCAAGGCCGGCAAGATCTGGTCCGACACCAAAGAACTCTATCACCTCGATTGACCCCATGCTTCTCGAAAACCAAGTCATCTTCCTCACCGGCGGTTCCACCGGCATCGGCCTGGATTGCGCAAAAGCCTATGCCGCCGAGGGGGCGAAAGTGGCACTCGTCGCCCGCAATGGCGAGCAAGCCGCCGCAGAAGCCAGCGCCCTCGGCCCGGATCATCTCGGCTTCGCCTGCGATGTCTCCAAGGACAGCGATGTGAAGTCAGCCATCGACCGCGTGCTCGCCCACTACGGAAAACTCGACCACATCCATAACAACGCCGGCATCGCCAACCCCAGCAAGCCACTCCACGAAACCAGCGACGAAGAGTGGGACGCGCTCTTCAACATCAACCTGAAAAGCGTGCTGCACACCACTCGCCACGGCATCGCCGCGCTCCGTGAGACAAAGGGCAGCATCCTCAATACCTCCAGCCTTGTCGGTGTCATCGGCCAGGAAATCCACGCCGCCTACACCTCCACCAAGGGCGGCATGAATACCCTGACCAAATCCATGGCGCTCGACTACGCCAAGGACGGCATCCGCGTGAACGCCGTCTGCCCCGCCGGCACTTGGACTCCCATGCTCCGGACTTGGGCCGCGGAGCAACCCGATCCCGCGGGCGTTTCCCAATACCTCGATGACATCCACCCGCTCGGCTATTGCCCCGATGGCGACGTCATCGCGGATGCCTGCGCCTTCCTTCTATCATCAAAGGCGCGCTTCATCACCGGTCACATCATGCACGTCTCCGGCGGCGCGGAAATCGGCTACCGCCGCTGAATTGCCCAATAAATTCTAACATGAAAATTCCATCACTCCTTCTCACCTCGCTGCTCAGCGCCGGCAGCCTGCTTGCCCAGGATGCCGCGCCCATCCAACCCGCCGCCATCAAAAACTGGCAGGACGCCCGTTTCGGCATGTTCATCCACTGGGGGCCCGTTTCCCTCAAAGGCAACGAAATCGGCTGGTCCCGCGGCTCTCAGGTAGCCATCGAGGAATACGACAACCTCTACAAACAATTCAACCCCACCAAGTTCAACGCCGACGAATGGGTCGCCGTCGCCAAGGCCGCCGGCATGAAATACATGGTGCTAACGACGAAGCATCACGACGGTTTCTGCCTCTGGGACACCAAGCAGACCGACTACAACATCATGAACACGCCCTTCAAGCGGGACGTGGTCAAGGAACTCGCCGCAGCTTGCAAAAAAGGCGGCATCGCCTTCGGCACCTACTACTCCACCTGCGATTGGCATCACCCCGCGTTCCCGCTCGGATCGCCCGGCGGCAAGTCCCATAAACCCAACCCCGACATGAAGGCCTACGACGCCTATCTCCAGGCGCAGGTGACCGAACTCGTGAGAAACTACGGCCCGCTCTTCACCCTCTGGTTCGACGTCCCCCAGTCCTACGACCAAACCTATGGCATCCCCATGGTCAACATGCTGCGCAAACTCCAGCCGGATCTGATGATAAACAATCGCGCCTATTCCAAAAATGGTGTGGGCAGCGGTATCGGACACCAGCTTCCCGTCGCCGATTATGATACCCCGGAACAATCCATCGGTGGTTTCAACATGGATCGCCCGTGGGAAACTTGCATGACCATTTGCGAACAATGGGCATGGAAACCGAATGACAAGATGAAGTCGCTCAAGGAGTGCATCCACACGCTCATCCGCACTAACGGCGGCGATGGCAACCTGATTTTCAACGTCGGCCCGCAACCGGACGGCTTGATCGAAGGCCGCCAAGTCGAACGTCTCAAAGAAATGGGTGCCTGGCTCGCCAAAAACAGCGCGGCAGTTTACGAAACCCGCGGAGGTCCGTGGAAACCTTCCTCCCAATTGGTCAGCACCCGCAAGGGCAACAAGATCTATCTCCACCTTCTGAGAAAAGTCGATGGCCCCGTCACGGTTTCCGCCCTGCCAGTCGCCATCAAGTCCGCGAAAGTGCTCAACGGTCCGGCCATCAAAACCTCCACCGCCGATGGCTCACTCTCGTTCGTCATGCCGGACAACTCATGGGATGAAATCGACACCATCGTCGAACTGACCATTGACGGAGACGCCATGAGCATCGCCCCGCTCAAGCCCTCCACCCAATCCAGCATCCCCGGCGCGAAAGCCTCCGCTTCCGTGATCTACCAAAACGACCCGCAATACAGCGCCGAAATGGTTCTCGATGGCGACCCCGAAACCCGTTGGGCTACTCCGGAGGGCACCAAACAATCCTGGTTGCAAATCGATTTCGCCAAAGAAACCACCTTCAACGGCGTCAACATCGAGGAAGCCTACTCCGATCACAGCAGCCGCGTGAAGAAGTTCGAGCTTCAGAAAAAAGACGGCTCGTCATGGACCACGTTCCACAAAGGCGATGCCCTCGGCGCGCATTTCAAGGCATCGTTCGCCCCGGTCACCACCAGCGCCATCCGTCTCAACATCCTCGATGCCAGTGACGGCCCGACGATTTCCGAGATCCAGCTCAGCAAGAAACCATGATCACCCGCATCTCCACACGCGACGTCCGCTATCCCATCGGCTCCGGCCACGGCTCCGACGCCATCCACAAGGACCCGATTTACTCCTACGCCGTCACGCTCCTAACCGACGACAAGGGCCGCACCGGCAGCGGACTCGCCTTCACGCTCGGCGAGGGCAACGACCTCGTCTGCAAAGCCTCCGAGTTTTATGCAACCCGCCTGCAAGGCCGTTGCATCGAGGAAATCATGGCCAACTTCGGCGCGCTCCAAAAGGAAATGGCCGATGAGCAACAATTCCGCTGGCTCGGCCCGCACAAGGGCGTCGTCCAGCTCGCGCTCGCTTCCGTGACCAACGCCTGCTGGGACCTCTGGGCGAAAACCCGCGGCCTGCCACTGTGGAAGTTGCTGCTGGAACTCACGCCCGCTCAAGTCGCCGCCACCCTTGATCTTTCCTACCTCGAAGACGTGCTCACCCACGAGCAAGCCGTCGAGTTGCTAACCCATCCCACCGCCAGCCGCGCCTCCCGCGAAGGAATCCTCGCCAGCGGTTATCCCGGCTACGACACCTCCGTCGGCTGGTTCAACTACAGCGACGAACAAGTCCGCGAAAACTGCAAGCGCGCCATGGACGCCGGCTTCACCGCCATGAAACTCAAGGTCGGCTCGAAGGACCCGGAACGCGACCTCCGCCGCGCCCGCATCGTCCGCGAAGTCGCCGGACCCGATGCCCGCATCATGGTGGATGCCAACCAGCAATGGACGCTTCCCCAAGCACTCGACATCTGCGCGCGCCTCAAGGAAATCAACCCGTTCTGGATCGAGGAGCCCACCCATCCGGACGACATCATCGGCCACAAAACCCTCGCGGACGCCATCGCTCCGGTAAAACTCGCGCTCGGCGAACACGTCCCTAACCGGATCATTTTCAAAAACTACCTCCAGGTGGAATGCGCCGGCTTCATCCAGGTCGATGCGGTCCGTGTCGCGGGTGTTAGTGAGTTTCTTGCGGTGAGCATCATGTGCAAAAAGTTCGGTGTCCCCGTCGTCCCGCACGTCGGCGATATGGGCCAGCTCCACCAGCACCTCGTGCTATTCAACCACATCGGCTTGGATCTGCCCGCCGTGTTCCTCGAACACATCCCGCACCTTCGCGAGCACTTCGTGAACCCGGTGCGCGTCGAGGACGGCGTTTATCGCACCCCGCAGGACATCGGCGCGTCGTGTGATTTGAAATGATCCGCGAATTTGCGGGGGCTCGACTCTCTTGTTTGGGTTGAAGCCACCCGATAGAACCAACCGGCTGCAACCACCCTTCACATGGATTCTGCCAGAGGCCGGCAGGGTGCTGGTGTCATTCCTTCAAGGCGCGCAGCGAGGTGGTGTCCACGGTGGGGAAATCCGCGGGCACGGTGGCCGGGACATCGCGTTTCGCCAGCCAATGGAGAGCTCTCACCAAAACCGTCTGGAAACCCGCGCAGCGCAGGTCCACCGGGTCCGCCTCGTCCTTCCAGACGTGGCCGAAGGTCCCGCTGTAAACGCGCCCCTCGCCATGTTTCACGGTCCACTCGATAGGCCAGCGCTCGCCGGTTTCAGGTTCTTCCGCCCATGACAGGATTTCGAGATTCTCCGCCGGGCCGCGGGCGTAAGTGTAGACCTCGATGAGCGGGGTTTTCCAAACACGTGGCAGTCCGGCGTGGATCGGGTGATCGCCGAGGCGGTGGATCATGCGGTCGGTACGCGCGCCGTGACCGGTGGAGTTTCCCTCGCCGTCCGGGATGCGCTCCATGGTCTCATCAGCCTGGATGCGGATCGCCGTGCCAAAGTTCTTGTTGCGCCACCCGAGGCCGATCATCCGGTTGTAGGCTGGCCAGTCGGGAAAGGCGTTGTTTCCCGAGTGGAAGACGAAAACGCCACCGCCGCGGGAGACGAAGTTTTCGAAATTCGCACGGACCTTATCCGGCCAGAGGGTGCCGTTGTGATTGATGTCGTTGCAGGTTTGGATGACCACGTCGCAGCGTGAAAAATCCGGATTCCAGGTGGCGTAGCCGGGACCGTCGGTGCGGGACGGCGCGGTGGAGACCTCTGTGGTGAAAATCTTCTCAGGCTCCAGCACGCCGCGGATGAGGCGCGTGGTCCGCTGCCAGTCGTGGTTGCAAAAGCCATCGATGATGAGAATGCGGATCGGTTCCGCCGCGTGACAGGCGAGCGCGCTTCCAAGCAATAGGAACAAGAGGATTTTCATGCCGCAGGATACCTGGCGGAGGAAGCCGATCTAGCAAAGAATTTCCGGAAATCTGTCAGCGGCGTCACGGGGGAAGGCTCCTACTTGAAGGCGGAAAGAAGCGTGAGATTCCTGATCCGGCATTTCTAGCGGTCGTAAAAGAGCCGTTCCGCCCGGAGCGCTGCGGCATGTGGCTCCCATCCTGCATTCACCGTCGGAAAGCGGAACCGAACAAAAAAACACGCAGGCGGTGAAATTTATCCGTCCAGGGCAACTGGAACCAAGCGGCGCTTATTCCTTCCGCTTCACCAGCAGCAAATGCTCGCAGGCCATCACGCACTCGTCGCGCTGGTTGAGCACTTCGAGTTTCTCCACGACGATGCCGTAGTCCGGGCGTTTGTGTTCGCGCTTCTCGGCGATGGTGACCTTCGTCCGGATCGTGTCGCCGATGAAAACGGGCTTGGGGAAACGCAGTTTTTCGTAACCATAGGTCATCGCCAGCGGATTGATCCCCGCCGCCGTCTGGCCGACTCCGATAGTGAAAGTGAGCGTGCCGTGGGCGATGCGTTGCTTGAAGGGCTGGGTGGCGCACCACTCGGCATCCATGTGGTGCGGATAGAAATCGCCGCTCTGTCCGGCGTGCAGCACGATGTCCGTTTCGGTGACGGTGCGGCCGGTGCTGATGCGGCTGTGGCCGATTTCAAATGCTTCAAATGCGATTTCGTGCATGGCTTAGATTCCAAGGGATTCGTGAATATTCTTTGCGGCGGACTTTAGCGCGGCGAGGACGTTCGCGGGTTTTTTCGCTCCCTTGCGGCTTCGCAGCCAGGACACCGCAAGCGCGGCATGCACCGCGCCTCCGGGGGATCCGATCCGCAGCACCGCGTCGTCCACGCCTTCGATGGTCTCGTCGCGGGCGGTGACGGAGTCTGGCTCCGAAGATAGCAGCAACCGCCCGGAGGCCGTCTTCTTCGGCTCAAACCGGCTGCCCACCTCGATGGAGAGGCGGACGCTTTCCGGGCTGTCCTCGCGAGCGATCACCAGCAGCTTGCCGCGCTCAATGACGCTCAAATGACAGCTCTCGCCGAGCTCGGCGGTCACCCGCTTCATCGGTTCGCGCGCCACGTCCAGCAAAGTCTTGAGCGGTGAGTGGGCGTGCGCGAGTTCGAACAGGCGCAGGGTGGGCATGTATTTCCCGGATACCGGCTCGCGCCGCAGGTAGGACCGTCTTTCCAGACAGACCAACATGCGGAAAATCTCCGCGCTGCCACGGTTCAGATCCCGCGCAAGTTCTGCCAGCGAGAGCGGCGCGGGAGACGCTGCCAAGGCCTCCAGGATATCCAGTCCTTTCTCCAGCGCGGGAACGGAATAGGTTGGCGATGAGGCGCTCATAGGGGTTTCTTTTCGGTCTGACAGGCTTCGCGCTTGACCTTCGTATATAAAAAACCATTTTGCCAGTGAAATTTCGCGCCACATGAGCACCGCCTTTCCTCCGATCACGGACACCCGCCCGCAGCTTCCAGCGATCCCGTTTCCGATCCTCATCATCGGCACCGGAGGCATCGTCAAGGACGCGCATCTTCCCGCTTATCGCATCGCCGGATTTCCCGTCTGGGGCATCTACAACCGCACCCGCCCGCGCGCCGACGCGCTGGCCGCCGAGTATGGCATCGCGAATGTGTTTGATGACCTCGACGGCGCCATCGCCGCAGCACCGGAGAACATCATCTTCGACCTCGCGCTGCCGGCCTCGTTATTTGCAGAGACCCTCCGCCGCCTGCCGCGTGGCGCACACGTGCTGATTCAAAAGCCGATGGGCGAGGACCTCGCACAGGCCCGCGAGGTAATGGACGTCTGCCGCGAGCGCGGCTTGCACGCGGCGATCAACTGCCAACTCCGCTTCGCGCCCTTTGTCACCGCCGCTCGGAACATCATCGCCCAAGGCCTCATCGGCGACCTGATCGACATGGAAATGCGCCTCTCCACCATGACACCGTGGGAGCTGTTCCCTTTCCTCAACGGCCTGCCGCGCATGGAGATCGTCTATCACAGCGTGCATTACATCGACCTGATCCGGTCTTTTCTCGGCGATCCGGGGGGCGTGTATGCCCGCACCGTTTCTCACCCACTGCATCCGGAACTCGCATCGGTGTGCAGTGCCATCCTCCTGGACTATCCGGATCCGGTGCGCGCCACCATCACCACCAACCACCTCCACCGCTTCGGCCCGAAACATCAGGAGAGCTATCTGAAATGGGAAGGCACAAAAGGCGCGATCAAGGCGCGTGTCGGCCTGCTGATGGACTACCCGCATGGCGTTGGCGACCAGTTTGAATACTGCCTGTTGGACGACGAAGGAAACCCCGGCGAGTGGCAGAGCGTCACGCTCGAAGGATCATGGTTTCCCGAAGCGTTCATCGGGTCAATGGCCCAGGTCCAATGCCACAAGGAAGGCACGCTCGCCCACATGCTCACCGACGTCTCCGACGTCATCCACACCATGGAAGCGGTGGAAGCCGCCTATGCCTCGTCCGCCCGAGGTGGCGTGAAACCCTCCGAATTTTCCTCTCCCTCATGACCGCTCTTAAAGGAATCGCCTGGAATCACACCCGCGGCTTCGTCTCCGTGGTCGCCTGCGCGCAGCGCTTCGAAGAACTCCACCCGGACGTCACCATCGTTTGGGAAAAACGCTCGCTGCAAGCCTTCGCCGACGCCTCGCTCGCCGACCTCGCCGCCGCGTATGACCTGATCATCATGGACCATCCGCACACCGCGCTCGCGGCGACGGAAGGTTTGTTACTTCCCTATGAAGACTGGCTGCCGGCGGAATTCCTAGCAGACCAAGCGGCGAACTCCGTCGGCGGCTCGCATGAAAGTTATCGCTTCCAAGGCAAGCAATGGACACTCGCCACCGATGCCGCCACCCCCATCGCCACCTGGCGGCCGGATCTGCTGGAAAACCACAAGCTCGCGCTGCCGGAAACCTGGGAGGACGTGCTGGATCTGGCGAAGCGTGGCTTTGTCACTGTCTCCGCCTTCCCCATCGACATGTTGATGCACAGCTACACCTTTTGCACGGCATTGGGTGAGACTCCGTTCCAAAGTGAAAACGGAGTTGCTTCGGACGACATGCTCGCCGCCGCTTTCTCAGAACTTCACAAACTCGTGACTCTCTGCGATCCAGCCTGCCTCGAACGCAATCCCATCCGCACCGCCGAGTGGATGTCGCAAACCACCGACCCTCGCGCGGCCTACTGCCCCTTCGCCTACGGTTACTCGAACTACTCGCGCCCGCGTTATGCCCCTTTCCTTCTCAAAGCCGGCGGCCTTGTCACCTATCAGGGGAAACGCCTGCGCTCCACGCTCGGCGGTGCCGGCGTAGCGGTTTCCTCGAAAACCAAGCACCCGCAAGCCAGCATGGACTTCGCCCGCTTCACCGCCGCACCCGAGACCCAGATGGGACTCTATTTCCAATCCGGCGGCCAACCCGGCCACCGCGCGGCCTGGACCGATGACGCGGTGAATGAAGCATCCAACAACTTCTTCCGCGACACGCTACAAACGCTCGACGAGTCCATCCTCCGCCCGCAATTCCCCGGCTACATGGCCTTCCAGGACGCAGCAACGCCAGTCGCACATGCCTGTGTGAGCGGGGCTGTTTCACCGTCTGATGCCGCCACGGAAATCAACCGTCTCTATCGAAACCATTTCACCAGCTCCCATTCATGAAACGATTCGGCTCAGTCACCGAGGTGATTCCTGAAAAACTCGCGGAGTATCGAAAACTCCATGCCGACGCATGGCCGGCAGTGCTGCGTCGGATCACCGCGTCCAATATCCGGAACTACTCGATCTATTTCCGCACCTTCGATGACGGGCGTCACTTCCTCTTCACCTACTTCGAATACATCGGTGACGACTTCGACGCCGATATGGCCGCTATCGCCGCCGACGAGGAAACCCTCCGCTGGTGGGATGTCTGCAAACCCTGCCTGATCCCCTTCGACGGCTTGGCTCCCGGCGAATGCTGGGCCCCGATGGAGGAGGTGTTTTATTATGATCAACCTTAACGTTTAATGTTTCATGTTTAATGTTTCATGTTCATCTCTGCCTCTCAAAGGCGTCCTCGTCCTCGACTTTTCCCAATTCCTCGCCGGTCCCGCCGCCGCCATGCGCCTCGCGGATCTCGGCGCCCGCGTGATCAAGATTGAGCGTCCCGGCACTGGCGACATCTGTCGACAATTGTATATCTCCAACCTTGGCGTCGAGGGTGACAGCACGCTCTTCCACTCGATTAACCGCAACAAACAGGGCTACGCCGCTAACCTCAAGGATCCTGCCGATCTGGAGAAAATCCGGCACCTCATTGCCAAGGCGGATGTCCTGATCGAAAATTTCCGCCCCGGCGTGATGGACAAGCTCGGCCTTGGCTATGAATTCGTCCGTGAGATCAATCCACGTCTCGTTTACAGCAGCGTCACCGGCTATGGCACGGAGGGGCCGTGGGTTGGAAAGCCCGGCCAAGACCTACTGGCGCAGTGCATGTCTGGTCTCACATGGCTGAACGGCGACCAAGACGACGGCCCGGTGCCCATGGGCCTCGCCGTGGCGGACCTCGCCGCCAGCGCTCATCTCGTGCAGGGCATCCTCGCCTGCCTCGTCCGCCGAGGAGTCACAGGCGCGGGCGGTCGCGTCGAAGTGAGCCTGTTGGAATCGATTCTCGACCTCCAGTTCGAGGTCATCACCACCCACCTCAACGACGGCGGCAAGGGGCCGCAGCGCAGCGCGGTATGCAATGCTCATGCCTATCTCGGCGCACCTTACGGCGTCTATCCCACAGCCGACGGTCATCTCGCGCTGGCCATGGGCTCGCCCATCGTGCTCGGCGAGTTGCTCGGCTGTGCTCCGCTCAGCGTTTATCAGGATTCGCAGACCTGGTTCGACCAGCGCGATGAAATCAAGGCCATTCTGCGCGACCATCTCGCCACACGGGCGACCACCCACTGGCTGTCCATCCTCGAGCCCGCCGACATCTGGTGCGCCGATGTCCTGAGCTGGGAACGCCTCCGCCAAACCGAAGGTTACCGCGTGCTCGACATGGAACAGGAAATCCTCTGCCCCGCCGGCACTCCCCTCAAAACCCTGCGCTGCCCGATCCACATCGACGGCGGCACTTCAAAATCCTCCGCCGGAGCGCCCGCCATCGGCCAACACACCGCCGCCATCAACGCGGAATTCTCAATCTAACCACCAACGAAAAACCTGATGTCCTTCCCCGTTCTTGGAATCCTGCTCCACGCCGTCGGCGCGCTTGCCGCAGGCATTTGTTTCACCCCGCAGCACAAGATCCGCAACTGGACTTACGAATCATTCTGGTTCTGGATGAGCCTCAGTTCGTGGTTCCTCCTGCCGATCCTCGTCTCGCTGCTTTTCATCCCTGACCTGTCCGGAGTGCTCGCCGCCGCGCCGCACGATGCGATGTGGAAATCACTCGGTTATGGCGCGGCATACGGCTTCGGCGGCATGGCCTTCGGCTTCGCGATCCGCTACGTCGGCTACTCGCTCACCTACGCCCTGGCGGTCGGCCTGTCCGCCGTGTTAGGCTTTTTCCTGACGCCGCTCATTCAGGGCACCCTCGGGAAAATCACCTCCAGCGCGGGTGGTAACGCCGTTCTAACGGGAGTAGGCGTCGGTTTCGTCGGCATCATCCTCTGTGGCCTTGCCGGCCGCCGCAAGGAAGTGGAAGCCAAAGCCTCCGGCAGCGACCCTCATGGCACCTTCAATCCCGCCATCGGCATCCCGCTCTGCGTGCTGGCAGGAGTGCTATCCGCACTTTACAGCCTCGCTCTCGGCGCGGCCGATCCCATTGCCGAAATCGCCCTCGGAAAAGGAGCAAATCCCGAACTTGTGATGAACGTGCGGTTTCTCTTCGCCAGCACCGGAGCGTTCCTCAGCACCCTGCCGATCACCCTCTGGCAGCTTTCGAAAAAAGGCAATCTGACAGAACTCGCCGGCGCGGGTGCCAACGGTCAGCCCGCCCCGCGTGCCAATATCTTCTGGAGCTGTCTCGCCGGACTGCTCTGGTATCTCCAATTCATCTTCTACGGCATGGGCCACAACCGCATGGACACGCTCGGCGTCGCAAGCTGGCCGCTGCACATGATCATGCTCATCCTTTTTAGCACGCTCGTTGCCATCATCCGCCGCGAATGGTCCGGCTGTTCGAAAGGCACCAAGCGCTTCATCAGTATCGCCATCGGCATCCTGGTGCTCGCCGTGCTCGTCATCGGCTATGGCAACCATCTGAACCAGGCACCTACGACCCATTGACCGCCATGAAAAAACTCCTGCTTCCATTCCTGCTAACCGCCTCATTCGCATCCGCAACCGAACTCTTGCTGCCGGACAGCGTGGAGACCCCGCGCATGAAGGAATGGCGGGAGATGAAATACGGCATGTTCCTGCATTTCGGCATGAGCACCTTCACCGGCGTCGAGATGGATCCGGGGGATCAACCCTCCACCACCTACGCGCCGGAAACCATCGATGCCAAGCAGTGGATCCGCGTCGCCAAAGAAGCCGGCATGAAATACGCCGTGCTGACCTCCAAACACGTCGCCGGGCATTGCCTGTGGGACAGCAAAGTCCAATTCCGGGGCAAGGAATTCGATTATGACGTGGCCACCAGCGGCAACAAAACCGATGTCGTCCGCGCCTTCGTCGATGCCTGCGGGAAACACGGCATCGTTCCCGGACTCTACTATTGCTTGTTAGACTTCCGCAACAACTCGCTCAAACACGAGCATCAATGGGGAGCCTTCCTGCTGCCAGATGATTTCTTCCAGCTCGCCAAGGACCAGCTCACCGAACTCGCGACCAACTACCCGGAAGTCCGCTACTACTGGCTGGACATCCCGCGTGCCGCCAGCCCCGCCCAGCGCGCCGCGCTCTATGACATGCTCCGCCGCTTGAATCCGAAGTGCGTTGTTTTATTCAACCAGGGATTCATCGATCCAAAGGTCATCAAAACGCTCACCGTGGAAAACACCAATGCCGTCTCATGGCCCACGGACGTCCTCAACAGCGAGCGCGATGTGATTCCAGAGCCGTTCGTCAACCAGTAGACCTGGCAGGGCAAATCGCATTTCCTCGGCTACGAACATTGCGATGTCGTCGGCAAACATTGGTTCTGGACCGCCGGTGACGAGGCCCGCCCCGCTGAAAAACTCTTCTCGCTTTACGAAGGAGCCACCAAGGCTGGCGGCAATTTTCTACTCAATGTTGGACCGGACCGCAGCGGCAAACTCACCGACTGGCAGATCGAAGCACTCACCAAACTCAAAGAAAAAATCACCACGCCCTGATCCACATGGAACGCAAACCACACAACACACCCAAAGAACAACACGCCTCCGTCCCCGTCTGGAATGCCGAGGATTGGTTCTACGAAGACATCGTCATCGGCCACCAGATCCGCTCGATCCGCCGCACGATTTCCGAAGGCGAGAGCATGCAGTTCAACGCGCTGGTGCTCGACATGCACCCGTATGTCGCCGACGAGATCTTCGCGAAGGAAAAAGGCATCTTCGGCAAACGCCTCGTCGCCGGGGCGTTCGTGTTCTCCGCCGGCCTCGGCCTCGTCGCCACCAACTGTGTGAACGCTTTCAGCTATGGCTACGACAAACTGCGCTTCATCAAGCCGGTCTTCATCAACGACACGATCTATACCATCAAAACCGATCTCGAAAAATCGCCGAAGTATCCCGACATGGGGCTCTATCGAGCGTCCTACGAGATTTTCAAAAACGACGGCGAACTCGTGCTCTACTGCGAGCACATCCAGACCGTCAAATACCGCCACCCGGAAAACTTCACTTCGAAGTAAGCCATGCACCGCATCGATACCCATCTGCACCTGATTTACCCGGACCGCTTCAGCTACGACTGGACCGCCGGCTTTCCCGCTCTAGCTGGACAAGCATTCCGTGTGGAAGAATACCGCACGGCGGCGGCTCAATCCGCCATCAGCGAGGCGATCTTCATGGAGGTCGATGTGCCTTGGGAGCAAGCAGCATCAGAAGCAGCGTTCTTTTGTTCACTCGCGGAAGATCCCGCCAACCGCATCTCAGGCGTCATCGCCGCCTGCCGTCCGGAACACGCGGATTTCCCCGCGCAACTCGAAGCCACCGCTCACCCGCGCCTCGTCGGCTACCGCCGCGTGCTTCACACCCAGCCCGACGAACTTTCCACCATGCCATTGTTCCGGGAAAACGTGGCACGCATCGGCAAGGCAGGTCTCACCTTCGATCTTTGCCTGCTGCCACGCCAGCTTGCCGCTGGTGCGGCACTGATCGACGCCTGCCCGGACACCCGCTTCATTCTCGACCACTGCGGCGTGCCGGACATCGCCTCCGGTGACCTCGCATTCTGGCAGGAGCAGCTCCGCGAAATTTCCCGCCGCCCGAATCTCGCCTGCAAGATATCCGGCATCATCGCCTACGCCGCCGGGGAAATCACTGCGGACACCCTGCGCCCGGTTGTCGAGCACGCCATCGACTGCTTCGGCTGGGACCGCATCGTCTGGGGCAGCGATTGGCCGGTCTGCAATCTCACCCGCGACCTCGTCACTTGGACCCGCCTGCTCGATGAAATTCTATCTGCCTGCTCCGAAGACGAACTCGCCCGCCTCAATCACCGCAATGCGCGGGAAATCTATCATCTAAGCAATAGCT
>CAMCCX010000042.1 GCA_945873305.1 Akkermansia muciniphila | reverse complement strand
CCAAAAACCTCGGAGCCTTGCGCCGGATTGTCCTCAACCTGCTCAAAATCGATCTATCCGACACCCGCAGCCTGCCGAAGAAGCGCCGCCGCGCCATGCTCGACCTCAACTACCGCAATTCTTTGCTCTCCCTAGCTTGATCGCCGTGCTGGCTCACTCGGGAGATTTGCGTTGTCGTGGCTGTCGGAATCGATACGGCAGGCAGCAAACGGGTGTTGGATTTTGAACAAGGAACCTCGGAAAACATCACCGTTGTTGCCGCCCTCATCGAGCGTCTGGCCGCTCGCGGTGTGGAGGCGAAAGGAAGAAAATTGCTCGTGGGCCGTGATGGCAGCCAGGCCATCGCGACGGCCATTGGTCGCGTGTGGCCGGAAGCGGTGCAACAGGAATGCCTCGTGCACGCCCATTCCAACCTGCGCGACAAGCTGCGGCGCCGTGACCGCGCGGACCTCGACATTCATTTCAAAAGGCTGCGGGAGGCACAGGGTCGGCAAGCGGGCGAGGAGGCATTCGACGAGCTGCTGGATTTCGTCAGCGAGCGCAATGCGGCAGCCGCACTGGCTCTGGAGAACCGTAAGGACGCGCTGCTGGCCTTCCACCGGTTGGATGTTCCATCGACCCTCAATGTGACCTTTCTGAGCACCAACTTGATTGAAAACGTTCTGCGCAACTGGCGTGAAGCCACGGGCAACGTGAAGCGCTGGAATGAAAAGGAGGATATGATTCCCCGCTGGATGGCGAGCGGCTTGTTATGGGCTGAAGCAGGCTTCCGCCGGATTCGTCATGCCGAGGATCTCCCCCGGCTGGCGTCCGCGCTGGCGGTCTCCACTCCGTCCTCGGCCCCGGCTAACGCCGCAGCCTCGTCCTCCGTTGCGAGCGCCAGCGCGGAGAAACTTGACCCTTGTCTTTCATACACCAAATGACCAACCTAACTCCAACCAGTCGCCGCCAGTTTTAACGATCTGAGGGACATCCCCGGCCCCGGCCTGAAGTGGAAGAAGGTCGAGCTCGGCACGGTGGATTTGCCCGTCGGCGAAACCTCATTCGAGTTGAAGGCGGTGAAGGAGAATTGGCACGGCGTCAGCATCCGTCAGGTAAGGCTAGTTCCGAGTCTGTGAGATTTCACCAGCGCCCCCGGGCACCCGGAAATATCCTATTTTCCTCTTGCCAAGGGGGCGCTGATCCCTAGTTTGCCCGTCCCATGCCAAGAGTCGGAGGAAAAGCAAAAACACGGAAAGCCGTTGCCAAGCGTTTCAAAGTCACTGGAACAGGGAAAATTCTGCGTCGCAAACAAGGGGCTCGCCACTTGTTGCAAGGCAAGAACAGCAAGCGCAAGCGTCGTCTTGGGCAAGCTGCTCTGGTCTCCGATGCTGACCTTAGAAACGTCAGAGAGAATCTTCCTTTTTCCCGTTAAACTGGAAATCGCAGCAACGAATAATAGCCCCGTCCGCTAATCGGACGGCCTTTACCCAGCCTGATCCCGCGAGGGAGACACGAACAGTCGAGACTGTGGAAGGAAATGAAAACAACGGTCTGTTCAAACTGAAATAAACTAAATGCCACGTGCCACTAATTCACCGGCCAGCCGCGCCCGCCGCAAGCGGACGCTGCTCCGTGCCAAGGGTTTCCGCGGTTTCCGCTCGAAACTCTTCCGTTACGCCAAGGACGCTGTCCGCAAGGCGATGACCTATGAGTATCGCGACCGGAAAAGGCGCAAAGGTCAATTCCGCCGTCTGTGGACCCAGCGTATCAACGCTGCCGTTCGCAACGAGGACATGACCTATTCGCGCTTCATCGAAGGCTTGAAGGCCGCCGGTATCGAAGCTGACCGCAAGATC
Source organism: Akkermansia muciniphila (assembly GCA_945873305.1). GTDB lineage: Bacteria > Verrucomicrobiota > Verrucomicrobiia > Verrucomicrobiales > Akkermansiaceae > Luteolibacter > Luteolibacter muciniphilus_D. The sequence continues at coordinate 20,592 of CAMCCX010000042.1, read as the reverse complement.
CTCTCGGATCTCGCGATCACCGACGCCGCCGCTTTCTCGGCCATCGTTGCCCAGGCGAAGAAGGCTCTCGAAGCGAAAGCCGCTTCGAAAGTTGCCTGAACCTGAGAGACTAGAAACATCAACACGCCGTCCGGCTTCATGCCGGGCGGCGTTTTTTGTGTGTTGCTCACTTTCCCCGTTTCGACCGTCTGGGGCCTTCCGTCGATCCGGAAATGCGATGCGGCATCGCCTCGCACGGCGGCCGCGCGTCGCCATCCGGGACTCAGCCCCCTCCGGAGTGCCTGCCTGCGGAGTTCATGCTTCTGGGTTGCGCGGATTGAATTTGGAAATCCCGCGCAGTTTCTCCCAGAGTTCGAGTTCTTCGGCGGTGGGCTGGGTGGGCAGGTGGACGGTGATGGTGGCGTGGAAATCCCCGCGCTCGCCGGTCTTCCCCTTGGGCAGGCCGCGACCGCGGACGCGGAGTTGCTGGCCATTCTCGCTGCCGGCGGGGACGCGCAGCTTGATTGTGCCGTCCAGGGTCGGCACGCCGAGCTGGGTGCCGAGCACCGCTTCCCAAGGCGCAAGATCGAGATCGTAATACAGGTCCGAGCCCTCGGTGTGGAAATCCGGGTGGGCGGCATGGCGGACCCGCAGATAGAGATCGCCCGGCGGTCCGCCGCCGCTTCCGGCTTCGCCCTGGCCCGGGACCCGGATCCGTTTGCCGTCAGTCACTCCGGCCGGGATTCTCACTTGAAATGAGCGGGTCTCTGCCTTGCCGGTGCGCGGGTTGGTGATCTGGAGGGAAATCGGCCGGACGTCGCCCTGCATGATTTCCTCCAGGGTGACGAGGATATCGCCCTGGATGTCGTTGCCGCGGCGCTCCCGGGCGGTTGGAGCGGGGCCGGCTTCCGGAAATCCGAAACGGCTGCTGCCGCCGAAGAATTGCTCGAAAAAGTCGCTGAAGCCGGTGCCGCCGAAGTTGACCTCGCGTTCCTGGAACGATGCTCCGCCTCGCCGCCGCCCGCCGGCAGCGGCGTAGGGATTCTCCCAGTCCGCTCCGAGATCGTCATATTTCTGGCGCTTTTCGGGGTCGCTCAGAACCTCGTTGGCCTCGTTGATTTCCTTGAATTTCGCCTCGGCGGCTTTCTTGTCCGTGGCGACGTCCGGGTGATGCTTCCGCGCCAGTTTGCGGAAAGCCTTCTTGATGTCGGCGGCGCTGGCGTCGCGCGGCACACCGAGGGTGGCGTAGTAGTCTTTGAATTCGGCGGACATGGCGGTTTTCGGGAGATCCTGGGGATTTTGGTTATAAGCCTGATCCCTCCGGGTGTCGAGTCCGCAAGATGGGTTCGATTCTCTAATTAGAGTTGCATCAGCGTGTGCCGCGGCGAACAGCGGGTTGCCTTGAAAGGGGATTGTTTCTAGCTTTCGGCCTCAATGAAAAACCTGCTCATTTTAGTTTTCTGTGGCGTCTTCGTGCCGTTGGCTTCGGCGGCGCGGCCCAATGTGATTTTCATCCTCACCGATGATCTCGGCTACGGGGATCTTTCCTGCTATGGGCAGAGGAATTTCAAGACTCCCCATCTGGACCGCCTGGCGTCCGAGGGGATCCGCTTCACCAGTCACTATGCCGGCGCGACGGTGTGCGCGCCGTCGCGTTGCGCGCTGATGACCGGCTTCCACGCCGGCCACGCCAGCATCCGTGGCAATGGCCCCTTCGCTCTGAAGGCGGACCCAAACGATCTGACGATCGCGACGCTGCTGCGCCGCGCGGGCTACTCCACCGCCCTCATCGGCAAATCCTGCGTGGCCGGCAACACCCAGACTCCGGAGACGCTGGCGCAAAAAGGGTTCGAATATTTTTTCGGCACGACCGACCACAAGGACGGACACTTCCGTTATCCGCGCTTCGTGTATGAAAATAACAAGCGGGTGGAGTTGGAAGGGAATTCGCTCATCGGCGGGCCACACTACGATGTGGATCTTTATACCGGCAAGGCGTTGGAGTTTGTGGAACGGCAGGGTGAAAAGCCGTTTTTCCTGCTCCTTTCCTATCCTGTTCCTCACGCGTCGCTGGACGTGCCTGAGGATTCCATGGCCAAGGTCAGGCCGGGCATCACGGGCGAACTTGCCTCGAAGGACGGCAAAAAGTCGCACTACAAACCGGTCAAGGAGGTGAAGGCAAGCTATGCGGGCATGGTCACGCGGGTGGATGATGCGGTGGGTGCGCTGCTCGCCAAGCTCAAGGCCAAGGGAATGGACGAGAACACCCTGGTGCTCTTCAGCAGTGACAACGGCTCCCACATGGAAGGCGGATATTCGTATGAGATGCTGGATTCGAACGGAGTCCTGCGCGGAGGCAAGCGCGACCTTTACGAAGGAGGCATCCGGGTCCCGCTCATCGCGCGGTGGCCCGCCGGGGTGCCCGCGGGACGAGTCACGGATTATCCGAGCGCCTTCTGGGATTTCATGCCGACCGCGTGCGAACTGTTGGAGATCAAACCACCGGCGGGGATCGACGGCATTTCGTATGCCGCAACCCTCACCGGCAAGGGCGCTCAGGCTGCGCATCCATCGCTTTATTGGGAGTTCCACGAACTGGGCGGCCGCCGGGCCTTGCGGACAGGCGATTGGAAGCTGGTTCAATACGGCTTGGAGCCGGGGAAGCTCGGGCAATGCGAACTCTACGACCTTGCGAACGACCTATCAGAGAACAACGACCTTTCGCAAAAGGACCCGCAACGCGTCGCCAGCATGCTGAAGGAAATGAATTCAGCCCGGCACCCGAACGAGCGTTTCCCGCTGCCGGGTTTGGACTCGCTGGGAAAATAGAAGTCGGCCCGAGAACTCCACCGTCGGTCATGCTTGGATGCCGTGCTCATCGGCCCGCCCGTTTCCACTTGCGCGGGGCTGGGGGCGGGCTTATCGCGGCACGTATGAAATGCCGTGCCGCCTGCCTGTTTGCCAGCGTTGTGATCTTTTCCTCCTGCCGGGAGAAACAGGAAATCACCGTCACGGAAACCCGTGCGCCGTCCACCCGTGACGCGGCTCCCAAGCTCTTCGCCACCAGCGACGAGCGTTTCCGCGACGCCAAGCCGAGCCCGGTCAAGGGCGAGACGCCGCAAGGTTGGCTGGCGCTTCCCGCGTCGCAATTCCGCCTGCTGAACTACCGTTTCGGCGAGAGCGGCATGGGCGAGGTCTGGGTTTCCCTGGCTGCCGGCTCGGTCCTCGACAACGTGAACCGCTGGCTCAAGCAGTTCGGCGCGGACCCGGTCGATGCCGCCGCGCTGGCGAAACTTCCATCCGCCTCGATCGCCGGAACCACTGGCGTTTTGATCACCGCGGAAGGCGATTACGCGGGCGGCATGGGCGCTCCGCCGAAACCCGGTTCCGCCCTCGCCGGGGTGGTCGCATCGGTCAACGGCCAGATCCTCACCGTGAAAATGGTGGGCCCCAAGGCCGAGGTCGAAGCCGCCAAGCCGGCGCTCGAAGCCTTCGCCAAAAGCTTGAAAATGGCTGAATGATTGCCCGCTGAAATTTCGTATCGCGACCCGCCTATTTGATCATGGAAATCTCCGAAACGCCGCCGCCCCGCAACGCCACCCGATCCCTTCCGGGGAAAATCTACGACGTGCTCTCCGGGTTCGGCCTCGCCACCATCACGATGCTGCTGCTCGGCCTGCTGACCTGGTTCGCGACGCTGGAGCAGATCGACAACGGCCTCTATCCGACGCTGACCAAGTATTTCGACTGGAAGGCGGTTTTCCTGCTTCCCGAGCTCAACGGCAAGATGGTCCCGCTGCCTCTGCCCGGCGGCTACTGGGTCTGCGCGGTGCTGTTACTGAATCTGATCCTCGGCGGGATCGTCCGGATTCGCAAAGGCTGGCGGCATTATGGGAATCTCATCGCCCACTTCGGGATCATTTTCATGCTCGCGGGCGGCGGCGTGGCCCACCACTTCTCCGAGCGCGGAAACATGGCCGTCGGCGAAGGCGAGTCGTCTAACGCGGCGGAGGATTACTTCGAATACGTCGTCGAGGTGACCGAGATCAAAGACGGCAAGGCCGGCAACATCCAAGTGATCCGCGGCAAGGACATCGACGATCTCCAGGACGCGAAGCTCCGCACGTTCCGCCTGCCCGAGCTTCCATTCGACCTCCAGCTCACCGGTTATCTGAAAAACGCCGTGCCCGTCTCCGCCAACGAGCGCGCGCCCGACCGCCAGCAGCTCATCGCCGACGGTTATTTCCTGATGGAGAAGCCCAAGCTCGCGAAAGCCGAGGAGGCCGAGCGGTTCACCGCCGGTTGTTACGCCCGCATTCTCAACCGCGACGGCAGCAAGTCCGATCCGTTCATCCTGGCCGGCGCCAGCTTCCATCCGTTTTCCTATCGCTATCAGGACCGCGTTTTCACCGTGGACATGCGCAAGCGGCTGTGGGTGATGCCGTTCACGCTCAAGCTCGACAAGTTCACCGCCGCCTTCCACCCCGGCACCATGCGGCCCGCCAAATTCGTCAGCAACGTGACGCGCATCGAGAACGGCGGCGAGGCCAAGGTCACCATCCAGATGAACGAGCCGATGCGCTACGAGGGGCTGACTTTTTTCCAAGCCAGCTACGGCCCGCCCGGCGCGGGGCCCGGCGACAAGATGTATTCGGTCTTCGAAATCGTCAGAAACCCCGCCGACAAGTGGCCGGAATACAGCCTGTGGATCGTCGCCTTCGGGATGGCCGTCACTTTCCTGATCAAACTCGGCTCGTTCCTCGCCGCCGGCTCACGCAAAAAACGTCATGTCTAACTCCTCTTCCAAAGTCGGCCGGTGGATCGCCGCCGCGCTTGCCCTGCTCGCGCTCATCGCGATTTTCACCAACCTCGTCATCGACAACATGCCGAAGGGCGAGGTGCGGAAAATCGACGGCTACACCCCGTGGCCGGAGGAAACGCTCAAGATCGCCGAGACGCTGCCGGTCCAGAACGGCGGCCGGATCAAGCCGCTTTCCACCTTCGCCGGATTCACGATGCTCGGCCTGCACGGCGCGCGTTCGATGAAAGTCGAAGGCGAGGGTGGCAAGGAAATCAAAATCAAGCCGACCGCCTGGCTGATGGACGCTCTGTTCCGTCCGCAGCTCGCCATCAAGTTGCCGACCTTCCGGATCGACAATTCCGCCGTGCTCGAAGCCATCGGCGTGAAACCGCGCGGCAAGCGCGACCGCTACAGTTACGCCGACATCGACCCGGGCCGCGAAAAACTCGTGGAGCTCGCGCAATCCTACGAGGCGATCGAGAAGGACAAGCGCGATCCCGTGCAGACGCAGACCATCGACCTCGCCTACAACCTGCGGAACTACGAGAGCCTGCTAGGTTACTTCGGTTTCGCTAGGTTCGGCGTCACCCTTCACGGCTCCGGCAAGGACGGCGCTGCCGACCAGCATGCCGACATCAGCGCCGTGATGGCCACCGCGCCGCAAATCCGCCAGCAAGTCGCCCAGTCCCAAGCACAGGGGAAGGCGATGGATTCCCATCTCCAGAGCTTGATGCAACAAGTCTTTGACGCCGCGAATTTCGCCAAGTTCGGGCTCTTCATCCTGCCGCCCGCCGATCCCAAAGACCCGACCTGGCTGAGCGCCGGCAACGCGATCATGATTCCGATCACCGAGACGAAAATCGATCCGCAGCTTGCCATCGCCGACGTCAAGGTTCTCGAAAGCACCGCCCGATCTGTCAGCGATCAAAGCGCTTTCCGTAAAGAGCTCACCACCCTCCGCGACCGTCTCGCCAAGCGTGCCGAAGCCCGCGGCGAATACCGGCACGTCCCGCTGGAAGCCAGTTACTACCAGAAGAACTGGTTTCTCTACGCGCTCGTTTTCTTCATCTTCGGCACCATCACCGCGCTGGCCATGTGGACCGTGGGCCAGGGAAAAGCAGGCCGCGTCCTTTACTGGACCACTCTGGCCACCACCGCCGCGGGTCTTGTCTATTGCATCATTCCCATCGTGAAACGCTGCATCATCATGCAGCGCCCGCCTGTTGGAAATTTGTATGACACCATCATCTTCATCGGTGCCACCGCCGTGCTCATCGCGCTCATCATGGAGTGGATGACCCGCCGCCGTTTCGCCCTCGGCGTCGCGCCCATTCTCGGCACTCTGCTCATCATCCTCGCCCGCCGCTTCGAGCTCGGCGACGCGAAGGACAACATGGACCCGCTCGTCGCCGTTCTGAATTCCAACTACTGGCTCACCATCCACGTCCTCACCATCACGCTCGGCTACGCCGCCGGACTGCTCAGCGCCTTCCTCTCCTTCATCTATCTGCTCATGCGCGGCCTCGGCCTTGACAACGGCGACAAGGACATCCGCCGCTCGCTGACCCGCTCGGTTTACGGCATGATCTGTCTCACGCTGTTTCTATCACTCATCGGCACCGTGCTCGGCGGCGTGTGGGCGAACGACTCGTGGGGCCGCTTCTGGGGCTGGGACCCCAAGGAAAACGGCGCGCTGCTCATCGTGCTGTGGACGCTCTCCATCCTCCACGCCCGCCTCGGCGGCTACATCAGGGAATGGGGGCTGCACTTCGCCGCCGTCTTCACCGGCGCGGTCGTCACCTTCTCCTGGTGGCACGTGAATTTCCTCGGCGTGGGCTTGCACAACTATGGCTTCACCGCGGGAAAGGAGACCATCTGGCTGTTCTACATCGTCATCCTCGCGATCCTGGTTTTCGGCGTCATCGCCCGCGCCATCGAGGCAAGTGGCAAGGCGCGCGCAGCGGCATGAGGTGGGATTTCCGGTTCCATCCTTCTCTCAACCCACTATCATCACGGCATGATTGGCATCGTATTGGGGTCCGGACTGGGTTTGTTAGCCGAAGCTGTTGCTGTCGAGCGCGAGGTTTCATTCGCGGAGGCCGGGCTGCCGGCGTCGTCGGTGCCGGGGCATGCTGGGAAATTCATCCTCGGGAAACTGGGCCGCGCTTCCGTGATTTTGATGAGGGGAAGGGTGCATCTTTACGAGGGCCACGGGCCGCGCGTGGTCACCGCCGGAGTACGCTGGATGGCGGAGCAGGGGATGAGGAGAATCATCCTCACCAACGCGGCGGGCACCCTGAATCCTGATTTCACGCCCGGCACTTGGATGATGCTCAGCGACCACCTCAACCTCACCCGCTCGTCGCCGCTGGAGGGCGCGGATTTCGTCGATCTATCCGTCGCCTATGACGCCGCCTGGCGCTCCGAGTTCCGCGCCGCGGCGGCGTCCGCCGGGATGGCTTTGCATGAGGGCGTCTATGCCGGGCTGCACGGCCCGCAGTATGAAACGCCCGCGGAGATCCGCATGCTGCGCACGATCGGCGCGGACGCGGTGGGGATGAGCACGGTGCTGGAAACCATCCAGGCCCGCTCGCTCGGCCTGCCCGTGGCGGGGTTTTCCTGCCTGACTAACTGGGCGTCAGGAATGACCGCGGCGACCTTGGACCATCACGAGGTTTTGGAAACGGGAAAACAAGCGGCGAAGGCGATGATCTGTCTGCTAACCGAAGTGATCGGTCAGAAATGAGCGAATCAAGCGGGCTGTTGTTGGGAAATGCAGTGCAGCGTGCCGCCTTCTTCGACGAGATCGAGGCAGTCGATGCCGGCGATCTCGCGGTCCGGGAACAACTCGCGGATCATGCCGAGCGCGCGGTCGTCGTTCCTGGGTTGGCGGAAGGTGGGGACTAACACTCCGCCGTTGACGATGAGGAAATTCACGTAGGACGCGGGCAGCACGGGAAGCCGCCAGCCGGCGACTTCACAGGCCTCGGGCAGAGGGATTTCCACGACGTCGAAGGCGCGTCCGTTTGGCCCGGTGAAGGCGCGCAGGCGGCTGAGGTTTTCGCCGAGGATTTGCTGGTTCGCTTGGCCGTGGTCGATGCAGGCGAGGATGGTTTGCGGGTCGATGAAGCGGGCGAGGTCGTCGATGTGGCCGTCGGTGTCGTCGCCCTCGATGCCTTGTTTGAGCCACAGGATTTCCGAAACGCCGAGGCCGTCGCGAAGGTGTTGTTCGATCTGGTCGCGACTGAGGTCCGGGTTTCGGTTGGGATTGAGCAGCACCGCCTCGGTGGTAAGGAGTTGGCCGGCACCGTTGATTTCAATGGCGCCGCCTTCGAGGATCATGCCGCCTTGGAAGCGGCGCTTGCCGAGAGAGGTGGCGATGCGGCCGGGGATGGCGTTGTCCTGGTCCCACGGCGGAAATTTTCCGCCCCACGCGTTGAATTCCCAGTCGGTCACCGCCACCTCGCCGGTCCCGGCGTGCTTCACGAAAATCGGCCCGTGGTCGCGGCACCAGACGTCGTTGTGGGGATGGTCGAAAAGCTGGATCCGCTCCGGCACGGCTTTGGCGTGGTTGCAGGCGGCGGTGATCGCGGCGTGGTCCGCGCCCGGTGCGTTGATCCGCACCGGCTCGAAGCGCGAAATGGCGGCGGCGATTTCGGCGAATTTCGCCCAGATCATCTCGCGCTTGGCCCCGCCCCAGTGACGCGGATCTTCCACCGGCCAGGAAAGCCATACTGCTTCCTGGGGCGACCATTCGGGGGGCATCGAAAATCCAGCGGCGGCGGCAGTCATGGGCGGAAGATGCACGGGGGGTGGCGGTGGAATCCAGCTTTCATTCATGTCAGTCCGGCAAAATCGAGCGGCGGTTTGGCGTGATTTTGTCGGGATAATGACCGACACCGCAGCGGAGTTCAGCACTACTCGAGAATCGGAAATTGCCCATCTGTTGATTTGGGGGCGGGTAACGATAATCGGGCATGACATTTAAGAACCCATTAGGAATCCTCAAACTCTTCGCCTTGATGGCAGTGCAATGGTTGGTCCCGGCGGCCGGGGCGGCCACCTTTCACACGGTTCCTCTGGCATGGAATGCGGTTCCTGAATCCGGGATACAGGGTTACAAGGTTTATGTCGGAACGGCGAGCCGGCAATACTCGCAGATTTACGATGCCGGGACGACGCCTGCTTTTTCCGTCGCCGCCATGGAGTTCGGGAAGACCTACTATTTCGCGGTGACAACTATCGGCGGCAGCGGGCTGGAAAGTGACTTTTCGACGGAACTTGTCGTGAAGGTGGCGCCGCCGCCGCTGCCGGTGGGCGGGGCGATTTCCACGGATGCTTCGGGCCAGGCCGGATTGAACTGGTCCTTTCCCGTGACCGCGCTCGATTCTTTGCCCGAGTTCATCGTCGAGGCGAGCAACGACCTGGTCACATGGACGCAGGTCGATACGGTGCAACCCGCCCAAGCCACAGGCAGCGACTCGCAAACCCTGCGGTTTTCATGGCCCTTCACCATCAGCGGCCCCCGGAAATTCTACCGTCTCACGGCGAGAAACTGGCTGGGTGCAGCCACGGGACCTTGAGCGGACGGAATCAGGTTCAAAAAAACAGGGCGGGTCCGTGTGTGGACCCGCCCTTTTGATTTTCAGAGCGGTGTTTGGGAAGTGGATCAATGTCCCTTGGTGGCATCCACGCCGAGCATGCTTTTCGTGCCGCTGAGCTTGCTCCACATACTGCCGTAGAGGGAGACGACCAGGAAGCAAGCGGCTGGGACGATGAAGCCAACAGACATGCCGTGGTGGTCGGCGATCCAGCCCATGAGCTTGGGCATCAGCGCGCCCCCCATGATGGCCATGACGATGAACGAGGAGGCAAGTTTCGCCTTCTTGCCGAGGCCGTGGATGCCGAGGGCGAAGATCGTCGGGAACATGATCGACATGAAAAAGAAGCTGAGGAACAGCGCGATCAGCGAGATCCAACCCAGCTTGAGGACGATGATAATCATGAGCACCACGTTGGCGGCCGCATAGAAGGAGAGCACCTTGTGGGCGGAGATCTTGTTGAGAATTCCAGCGCCAGTGAAGCGGCCGAGGAGGAATAGCGTGAAGCCGATGTAGGCGAGCAACTTGGTGGCACCTTGTTCGCTGATGAAGCGTTGACCGTCGCGGACGACGGAGCCGCTTTCTCCGCCGAGCAACCAGCTGGTCTTCATGCTTTCCGCAATGGCAGGAACATCCTCGACGATGTAAAAGATGAAGAAGCCGAAGATCCCTGCTTGGCACGCGACATAGAGGAACTGCGCCAGAACCGCCCCCGAGAAGTGGCCATGCGACCAGATCGATTTGGAGACGTTGGCCGTGGAATCGTCCAAGTGATAGACGTCCTCTGACTCGATGTCTGGAATTTTCGCCTTCACGAAGACCAGGCAGAGCAGGAGCACCGCACCTGCGATCCAGGCATAGGGAATCCACAGTGTTTCTTGTGCCGCCTCAGCCCCTTTGGATGAGTAGAAAAACATGCCCCCGATGATGGGACCGAGGATCCAGCCGACGCTGTTGCAGACCTGGGCGATGTTGATGCGAACTGCGGCATACTGCTGCGGACCGAGGACCGTGGTGTAAGGATTGGCCACGGTTTCCAGGAAAGTCAGTCCCATGGAAATGACGCAGATGCCCAACAGGAAGGCCCAGAACTCAGCGATGCCAGTCGCCGGGATGAACCACAGGCAGCCGACCGCCACTAGCAGAAGGCCGGAGATGATGCCACCCTTGTAGCCGAGCTTGCGAGCGAGCCATCCCGCAGGCAGGGCCATGAGGAAATAGCCGAGGTAATGGGCGAACTGAACCCACGCCGACTGTCGCTTGTTGAGGTGCAGCAATTCCTGGAAGTGCTTGTCCATCACATCGATCATCCCGTTGCATAGCGCCCAGAGGAAGAAGAGTGATGAGATGAGCGCGAAGGTGAAAAAATAGCTTTTGCCTTCTGGCGATGTGAAGATACCGGGTTTACTCATGTGTTTGATTGGTGTGGATTTTTAGAAGAATGGAGTCGGACTCGCCGAGCCATACGGAAGGGCTTTAGCGGGAAAGTAAAGCTCCATCCTGATGGCGGGGAGAGTCCGGATGATGGATCAGGCCTTGCCGTAGAGCGGGCCGTAGTTCGCGCAGGCGCGGAAGTCCGCGCCTTCCAGATCGGCGGTGCCGAAGGAGGTCCATGCGCTCGGGCGGAAGACGCGGTCCTCGCCGACGTTGTGCATGTAAACCGGGATGCGCAGCATGGAGGCGAGCGTCAGATAGAGATGGCCCACGTGGCCGCAGGTCATCACGCAGTGGTTGGCGCCCCAGTGGTTCATGACTTCATAAGCACTGGTGAACGCGCCTTTTCCGGTGAGGATCGGGGCGAACCAAGTGGTCGGCCAGGTCGGGTTGGTCCGCTGGTCGAGCGCGTCGTGCACCTCGTCCGGGAGATCGACGGTGTAGCCTTCCGCCACTTGCAGCGCGGGGCCGATGCCGCCGACGAGGTTGAGGCGGATCATGGTGGCCGGCATGCCGCCGCGGGTGCGGTAGCGGGTGCTGAGTCCGCCGCCGGGGAAATACTCGGTGATGGACGGATGCCAGGTGGTGGCCTTGAGGCATTTTTCCACTTCGGCGTCGGTGATGTCCCAGAAGGGCTTCATCGTCGGTGTACCGTCGGTGGCTTGTTGCTCGCCAGTGCCGTCGAGCGCGGCCGGGCCGGAGTTGATGAGGTGGAGGATGCCGTCGCCGATGAGCGGGTGGCTGACTTTCTTGCCGCTCGCGGTTTCGATGGCCTCGAGGCTCCAGTAAGTGCGGAGGTCGGCGAAAATCTGCGCGGTGTTAGTCAGCAGGTGGCCGAAGAGCATGCCCGCGCCGTTGAGTGCGTCGTTCTCGGTCGCGACGATGTAAGGGGCGCGCTTGCCGTTCCAGTCGAAGGAGGAGTTGAGAATGGCTTCGAGGAAATCGCCGTTAGGAAAATGGTCGGTCCACTGGCGTTGGCCCTGGAAGCCAGAGGCGATGGCGTTGTGGCCGTGCGCCTGCTCGCCCAGTCCCATTTCCGCGAGTTTGGGATTTCCGACCATCAGGTCGCGGGCGATGAGCGCCATCTTCACGCTGTCTTCCCATTCCTTGTCGATCTGCTCGCGCGAGCGGGTGGTGGTGGGTGAGTTGTAGTCCTTTCCTTCCGGGCAGTTTTCCTTCACCCAAGCGAGCGCCTTTTCGTATTCGGCGTGGTCGTATTGGCCCTTGCTCATGCGGCCGACGAACTCGGTCATGTCGATGGCTTCAACGCGCATGCCGAACCATTTCTCCCACATCGCGGGATCGACGACGGAGCCGGCGATGCCCATCGAGGTGCCGCCCATGGAGAGGTAGCTCTTGCCGCGCATCAGGGCGACGGTGAGTCCGCAGCGGACGAATGAGAGAAGTTTGCCGCGCACGTCGGCGGGGATCTCGGTGTCGGTGGCGGATTGCACGTCCTTGCCGTAAATGCCGAAGGCTGGAAGGCCCTTCTGCGTGTGGCCGGCGAGCACGGCTGCCAGATAGACCGCGCCCGGGCGCTCGGTGCCGTTGAAGCCCCAGACGGCTTTGGGCAAATGCGGGTCCATGTCCATCGTCTCCGAACCGTAGCACCAGCAGGGAGTCACGGTTAGCGAGACTCCGACGTTGGCGGTTTTGAATTTATCCGCGCAGTCGGCGGCTTCCTTCACGCCGCCGATACAGGTGTCGGCGATGACGCACTCGACAGGCGTGCCGTCCGGATAACGCAGTTCGGCTGCGATCAAGGCGGCGACGGCCTGTGCCTGCTGCATGGTGCGCTCTTCAAGTGACTCGCGGACGCCGCCGAGTCGGCCGTCGATGGCCGGACGAATGCCGATTTTTGGATAGGATGATGGTTTCATGGAAATGCTTTTCGATGGTTCGATCGGGCGGAGATATGGCAGCTTGTCAGGATTTGTCAGCTGGAAATTTCAATTTGATAAGAAATCCAGGGGTGGCGGGGGCTCGGGGCCGGCACATGATGATTCTGTGTCATGATGCATATTATTGTCTTGAAATGGGTGGTTGATTCAAGGTGAATCACGGGCATGGAAAACGTCCAGGCCGCCACTTCTTTCGTCTCAAACGAGGTCGAGTCTTCGCGGCTGTTTTTTCTCGATCCGATCGAGGACGAGGACTTCGCCGTGGTCTTCGGCGGCTTTGAACGGTGCTCGGCGGACTACCAGATCGACCGTCTGGATTTCCCGTGGTACTCGCTGGAGTTCGTGGGTCATGGCTCCGGCACGCTCCGGTTGGGAGACGTTGAGGCGGAATTGGTGCCGGGGAGTTTCTACATTTACGGCCCGTCGGTTCCTCACACGATCAAGACATCGCCGGACAATCCGCTAGGCAAATACTTCGTGGGATTCACCGGGAATGAGGTGGCGGCATTCTTGGCGGCTTACGACCTGCAGCCCGGATTCATCTCGCGCTGCGTCAAGGGCGAGCCGATCCGGCGGGCCTTTGACACCCTGATCGACCGCGGCATCCGCAAGTCCAAGCTGGCGCGTCCGCTCTGCGCCACCATCACCCGCCAACTTTTGCTGATGTGCCGCGACGACGCCGCCGAACCTGTCAGCACCGAGACGCCGGCCTACGCGACGTATGTGCGCGGCAGGGAGTTCATCGAGCGGAATTTCCTCACCAGCACCACACTGGATGCCATCGCGAAAGCCTGCGAAGTTGACGCGCCTTATCTCTGCCGGCTCTTCGCCCGCTTTCACGACGAGAGCCCTTACCAGTTTCTAACTCGCCTGCGGATGGAGCACGCCTCCCGGATCCTGCTGGCAAGCGACGCCTCGGTGAAATCGGTGGCCGCCGCGCTCGGTTTCAAGGACGCCTTCCACTTTTCCCGCGTTTTCAAATCCGTGCACCACGTCCCGCCGTCGCGCTTCCGGCAGTCGATGCATCCGCAGTGGCCCGCTTGAAAGCGGATTGACGAAATGATCCAGCACTGGAAGATCGCAGCGGATTTTCAGCCCCACACACGACCATGTTAAACACCGGTATCCTCAATCCTCACGTCCTCGATCTCATCGCCCGCATCCGCCACACCAACACGCTGGTGATTTCGGATTGGGCGTTTCCCTTTTGGCCGGAAATCGAGACGGTCGATATTTCGCTGACGCACGGGATTCCGACGGTGCTCGACGTGCTCGATTTGCTGACGCCTGTTTTCAAGATCGGCCACATCTGGCAGGCGGAGGAATTCGTGGCGACTAACACGCCGGAAGCCGTCGCCCGCTTCGCGAAATCCTTCGGCGAAATCCCGCTGACCCGCGAGCCCCACCTCGATTTCAAAAAGCGCGTGCCGCACGCCATCGGGTTGATCCGCACCGGCGACCCGACGCCTTACGGCAACATCATCCTCGAATCTGCCTGAGGTGGTTCCTACGCGATCACGGTATGGCGAAGTGGCCGGTTTGTGACAATCTCGTCGCCGTAAGGGATAGCACATCAGCCCCCCAAAGGGCCCGCGGGCGTCGGAACAAGGGATCCGACGCCCGCGGTTTTTTGTGCCTGGCCAATCACAGCCATTTCATTTTTTTGAAGATGAGCAACTGGATCCCGGCGATGGCCGCCATGACCGCCATCAACCCGATGTAGCCGTGAGGATGATAGAGCTCGGGCATGTTGAGCGGGAGCTTTTCTCCGGTGGGGGATTCGGGGGCGAAGTTCATTCCGTAAACGCCGACGATGAAGGTCAGCGGGATGAAAATCGAAGTGATGACGGTGAGCACGCGCATCACTTCGTTGGTGCGGAGTCCGACGCTGGAGTGATAGAGTTCCATCAGTCCGGAGGTGATTTCCTTATAACTTTCCACCAGATCCATCAGCTGGACGGTGTGGTCGTAGCAGTCGCGCAGGAAAATCTTCGTGGGTGAGCAGATATAGCCGGAAGTATCATGAAGAAGGCCGTTGATGACATCCCGCAGCGGCCAGACGAAGCGGCGCATCTGGGTGAGGCTCCGCTTGTATTCGTGCAGCAAGTGGACCATCTCGCGGGACGGTCGTTCCAACAGCTCGGTTTCGAGTTCTTCGATGGCCCCGCCGATGCTTTCCAGCACGGGGTAGTAGTGATCGATGATGGAATCGAGCAGGGCGTAGGCGAGGTAGTCCGCCTTGGCCTTGCGGATTGCGCCGCGGCCGGAGCGGACGCGCGCGCGCACGGGTTCGAACACGTCATACTCGCCTTCTTCCTGCACCGTGATGATGAAGTTTCTCCCGAGAAACAAGCTCACCTGTTCCCCGCAGATGGTGTTGCTGTTGTTTTGATAGACCATTTGGGCGACTACGAAAACATAGTCGGCCGTTTGCTCGACTTTCGGACGTTGGCCGGTGTTGAGAACGTCTTCGAGGGCGAGCGGGTGGAGGTTGAATTTCTCACCCAGAATTCCGAGAGCTTCCACATCGCCGAGGCCGTCGATGTTGATCCAAGTGACCTTCCGGTTGTCGAGATGGCCGGCCAACTCGGAGAGGTCGGTGATCTCGCGCTCTTCGAGATGATCCTTGTCATATTCGATGATCTGGACTCCGGGTTTGCGGACCTTGCCATCGACCAGATGGGGGACGAGGGTGGCCGGAGACGATCCGGGAGGGCCGTGGCGCTTGATGAACATGGCCGTGAGTGTAGGGCGCGCGAGGTCGGAATCAAGCCAGCGAACAGGCGGCGGATTTGCCGCTGTGCCGACTATGTCAGGGTTTTGAATCCAGTTTCACGAGATTGGGGCAGTCCCGGCCGGCTTCGAAGTCCGCCAGATTGGAGAGCGTTGTGTTCGAAATGTTAGCCATCGCCTCGCGGGTGAAGAAGGCTTGGTGGCCGGTGACCAGGACGTTAGGGAAGGTGGTCAGGCGCATGAAGACGTCGTCCTGGATGATGCGGAAGGAAAGGTCTTCGAAAAACAGCTCGGATTCCTCTTCATAAACATCGAGCGCCAACCCGCCGATGCGGCCGGACTTGATGGCGGTGATGGCTGCTTCCGTATCGATGAGCGCGCCGCGGCTGGTGTTGACGATGAAGACGCCGTCGCGCATCCGGGCGAGGGTTTTCTCCTCGATGAGGTGAAGGGTCTGCGGCATCAGCGGGCAATGCAAACTGATCGCGTGCGAGCGGGTAAACAGCTCGTCGAGACTGACGTAGCGAACACCGGCTTCCACGCAATCCGGGTTTGGATGAATGTCATAAGCCAGCACCTCGCAGCCGAATCCTGTCATGATGCGGGCGAAGATGCTGCCGATAATGCCGGTGCCGACGACTCCGATGGTCTTGCCATGGACATCAGAGCCCATCAGTCCGTCGATGGAGAAATTCCCCTCCCGCACGCGGTTATAGGCCTTGTGGATGCGTCGGTTGAGGCAGAGCAGCAGGGCCACGGCGTATTCGGCGACGGCGTGCGGGGAATAGGCCGGGACACGGGCGACTTGCAGGCCGAGCGCCTTCGCGGCTGCCAGATCGACGTTGTTAAAACCGGCGCAGCGCATGGCGATGAACCGGGTGCCGCCGCGGGCGAGGTTTCCTAACGTTTCAGCGTCGAGAACGTCGTTCACGAACGCGCAGACCGCGGGCGACTCTTCGGCAAGGAGCGCGGTTTCGGGTTTGAGCCGGTTCTCGATGAACACGAGCTGATGGCCGAAGGGCGCGTTGAACTCCTTGAGGAATTGCTCGTCGTAGGGCTTGCTGCTGAAGACGGTGACTTTCATGATTCTGCTAGTCCCTGATTCCGGCGTTGAGTAACAGGATGCGGCGAAGTTCGAGGATCGCCTCCGGGTCGTCATAGGCACCATGGCTGTCTGACACGATTTTCTCGGACTGGGCGGTGCAGAGATGGGAACTCCAATAAGGCACCACGCCGTCGCTGCTGTCCGGGCTATCGCCCTTGCCGCGGTCGCCGATGATCGAGTGGTGGGGCACTTGGATGGGGATCTGGTCGAGCTGTTTGTAGAGTGGATTGGCGGGCGAGAGACCGGAGACGCTGTTGAGGGTGCCTTGGGAAACGAGGTTGCTCGGGATGTCGATCAAGGCGCTGGTGATGGTGGTGGGGAGGGAGAGGATTTTAATGAACCACGAGGTGAGTGACAGGTCGGCGAGCCCGCTGCCGCGATGCGGGGTGGAAATGTAAATCTGACGGCCGATGCCCGGGTTGGCGGAGAACATGGCCATCCGCTTGGTCAGGTGGTTAGGCGGAAGTTTGGCATCGAGTTTGTCAGCGTCCCTGCCGAACCGCGCGGACCAGAGCTTGCGGTCCGGCGAGATGACTTGCATCCGGGAGAGGAGTCCGCCCATGCTGTGGCCGACCATGACCATTTTCTCCGGGTGCTTGAAAAGGCTGTCAAACGCCGCCAGTTCCTCGCGCAGGCGCATGGAGGAATAGGAGATGGGCCAACCGGTCGGGTAGTAGAAAATCATGAACTGATAGCGTCCGCGCAGCTTCGGGTCGGCGCGCAGGTCGTTGATGACATCCCGCCACATCCGCGGGTGGGAGTTGAGTCCATGGACGAGAAGCACGGGAATGCGCTTGGGGTCGTATGGCTCCAGCAGCATCAGCTTGGAATCGAGCGCGCCGGGGTGGATGAGTCCGGTTAGCGCGATTTTGAATTCCTTGATGTCGGCGGTCTGGGCGACGATCGGCGCGGTGAAATCCGCGGCGAGAGGATAGCCCGTGCGCCCGAGGTTCACCCGGGAAACGGCGGTGGGGTCGTAGCCGGTGAGGGAGGCCTGGCGCGGGACTCCGGGCTTGGCGGGAGCGCCGAATTCCAGCACGCCGGTGATCGGCTCCAGATAGCTGCGGCTGCTCACGAAGCGCTGCAGCTTCGGGTCTGTCGGGCGTTTCCAAACCGGAGAGAAAGGCGCGCCAACGCCCTCCTCGGCATGCCAATTCTGGCAGAGCGCGCGCTTCACTTCGCGGGCGGGTTTCGCCGATTCCAGGCGGGCAAGCGGATAGACGCCGGGCCTCGGCGCGATGGCGGCGCTGACGCGGTAGCTGTAGCCGGCATGGGTGAATTGTTTCTCGGGCTGGTATTTATCCCCGAGGAAATTCCCGGCGACGCCCTCGGTGGCGGTGGCGATGATCCGCAACGCGTGCTGCTGGGTTTGGTTCAACTGGCGGATGTCCTTGATGTCGCCGCCGTCGGTGTCGAGATGGTTCCATGCGATCTCGGCGGCGCGCATTTGATAGACGGCGGCCTCGTCGTCACTGCCGGTGGGGCTCCCGGCCCTCTTTAACAGAACATCGGCGGAGGCGAGGGTGTCGCCCTTCAGTTCGGCGGCGGCTTGCTCGGCAGGCGGCAAGACGGTCCCGCAGGAGGCAAGCAGGCATAAAACAAGCCCCGAGACAAAACAGGCGGGTGATTTTGAAAGGAGCACGGTTAAGGTGTCTGGGGCTGTTACTGAATTCCCGAGAACGGTCAAGGCATCGGGCCGTCCTTGATAAACGACTTGGTCGCGACGAGCCGGACGGGCAGCTTCGCCTTGCTGGACTCACCGGGCTTGCTAGAGCTTGAAATGATGGTGCCTGAGAGTTCGAGCGATTCGTCGAGCATGGTGTCCAAGTTCACGGTGACCTGGCCGGTGAGCTCGACCGAGGCGCCGGACTCGCTGCCGTCCGCACGGAAGTCCGTGCCGGTGCTACGGATCGTCACATCAATGACGGCGATCTGGCGCGTCTCGGCATGGCGGATCTGGCGGAGTCTCATGGTGCCGATGGTCTGCGCTTTGGATAGGTCCTTTTCGATGATCATCTTGACCCACGCCGGGTCGAACTCCCACGAGTCGCCGACGTTGACCTCGCGGGCGGGGTACCAATCGCGTTTCAGATAGACCGTGAGTTCCTCGATTTCCTGCCGCACGCGGGTGAGGGGAATGGAGCCGTCGAGTTCGAATTTCCAGTCACCCGTCGGGCTTTTGGACATGGCGAACATCTTGCCGGTTAGAGGGCTTCTGTCGGTGGACTTCTCCTCCTTGCCGGAGATTGCGACCGATGACGAGGTGGTGATCTTGGGAATCCGGACCATGCCGCGCCTGGTGCCGTCCGCGGCGGGTGCCCGGAACGTCCAGACGAGTTCGCGGTCGCGGATGATGGAGATGGTGCCTTTGCTGGTCTGTCCGGCGATGGTCCGCTCGATGGTGCCGCCCGCCGTTTCCGAGTGGGTGACGAGGCGGACGCTTTCGCCGGGTTGGCCGCGCACGGGGCCGAAGGTGATTCCGGCGGAGACCGAGGAGACGAGTGCTAGCAGCGTGGCCGCGGATGGAAGGAGATTCATGCCGCGCAGGCTCCCGTGCAGGGCATGCCCGGTCAATCCAAAACCTCGCGGTCCCGCTCAACCCTTGATTTCCAGCAGCATCTGCGGATTGTTGGGGAATTTCTTCAGGAAGAAAAGCAGGCGCTCCATCGCCTCGGCCGGGCGGTGGCCGGAGAGGCCGCGGCGGATGAGATGGATCTTGTGGAGCATGTGGTCGGCGAGAAGAAGCTCCTCGCGGCGGGTGCCGGACTTGAAGATGTCCACGGCCGGATAGATGTAGTTTTCAGCGATCTTGCGGTCGAGGACGAGCTCCATGTTGCCGGTGCCCTTGAACTCCATGTAAATGGCTTCGTCGGCGCGGGAGTTGGTCTGGATCAGGGCGGTGGCCATGATGGTGAGCGAGCCTCCGCCGCGGGTGTTTCTAGCGGCTGCAAACAGGCGGCGCGGCACTTCGAGCGCGCCGATGGTGATGCCGCCGGAGCCGGTGCCGCGGCCGCGGTTGTTCATGCCGGCGTTGTAGGCGCGGGCGAGGCGGGTGATGGAATCCATGATGAGGAAAACATCCTTGCCGGCTTCTACCAGACGCTTGGCGCGCTCGATGGCCATCTCCGCGATGCGGGTGTGGTTTCGCGGTTGTTCGTCATTGGAGCTGGCGTAAATTTCCGCTCCGGGCAGGGCGCGGCGAAACTCGGTGACTTCTTCCGGCCGCTCGTCCACCAGCACGACCATGAGGTGGATGGCTTCGTCGTATTTCTCACGGATCGCTTCCGCCATGTGAAGGAGCAGCGTGGTTTTTCCCGAGCGGGGCGGGGAAACGATGAGGCCGCGCTGACCGCGGCCGACGGGGGCCATGATGTCCACGACGCGGGTGGTGAAGCGCTCGGGCGTGGTTTCGAAGCTGATGCGGCGGGTCGGATTGATCGCCTTGAGCTCGTCAAAATGCGGGAGTTTGGCGGCGTCCTCGGGCGGCATGTCGTTCACCTGGGTGATCTCGACGAGCTGCGGGCCGCGCGGACCTTCTTGATAGACGCCGTGAATCCACTGGCCGAGGCGCAGGTTGTATTTGCGGATGGTCTCCGGAGTGACAAAGACGTCGTCGCGGGCCTGTTCGAAGTTTTTCCCCGGAATCCGGAGGAAACCGAAGCCTTTCGGGGCGAGTTCCAGCAAGCCGTCGGCCTCGATTTTCGGGCCGGCGAGTTGGACCGGGCGGCGGTCGTCGAAATCGCTGGGACCGCGCTGCGGGCCACCGCCTTCGTGACGGTGCCGTTGCTGCTGCGGGGGATGTCCATGCTGGCCTTGTGGCGGGCCTTGCTGTTCCTGGCGTTCGCCGGCGCGGCGTTTGCGTTTGTCGCGGCGGCGTTTGCTGCGGCTTTCGCCGGAACGCTGTTGTCCCTGGCCTTCGCGTTGCTGGGAATTCCGCTGTTGTCCGTCTTGGGGCGGGCGTTCTCGATGGTCCTGATCGGGTGGCGGAGCGGACGGTGCGGGAGTTTCACGAGCCTCGGGTGGAGGAGAAGGCCGGGG
>CAMCCX010000041.1 GCA_945873305.1 Akkermansia muciniphila | reverse complement strand
GCCTTTCATTTTGTGTGTGTTCGGTTCGGTTTTAACGCCGCTCCCACACACCACAATCATAGCTTAGCCACTGGCCTGATTTTCTGGGGCCGCCTCACAGCTCGCCGGATCTGAAGCGCTATAATTCACACCGTTGTATCAAGCCGCCGTGCCATCGTGGATGATCGTGGAGCCCCGAAATGGATCGGCATAAAGCACCACCGCCTCGACGCGCACGCTCTGGCCGGCGAGCGCGGCCTCGTCCGAAAGCGCCCGGACTTCCGCCAGCGTGCGCAGCGGCTCCGCGCCCGGACAGGGCGCGAAGCTCAAGAGCGGCCAGAGGATGGACCGATGGTGGAATCTCACAAGTGAGCCGACTGTTGTGGGTCGGCCTTTTTTACGCCAGCGGAAAATCCAGTGGTTATCCGATGGTTTCATGCCCGACTCGGCATTCCTTGCGGTGGATCACTTCGGCAAGGGCACGCGGGCTCGGATGGTGGTTCCGCGGCCGGGGCTGCTTTCCACGTTCACCGCGCCGCCGAGACGTTTCATGCGTTCGCGCATGCCTTGCAGGCCGAGGTGCCCTTCCGCCAGCCCCGGTGCGTGGCTGGGATCGAACCCCGCGCCGTCGTCATGGATGCTGAGTTCCACCGAGTTGTCATCGAACTCCAACCCGATGTGGAGGTTCTCAGGCTTGGCGTGTTTGATCGCGTTGGTCATCGATTCCTGGGCGAGGAGCAACAAATGGCCGGCGATGAAATCCGGCAGATCGCGTTCCTCGCCGTTGACAGTGACGCGGGTCAACACCGGGTTGCGGGTGGAAAGGCCCGCGGCGACATCGCGGAGGACCTCCGCCAGATTGCGGCCGTTGAGTGACTGGGCGCGCAGGTTCCACACCGAGCGGCGGACTTCTTCCCGGCTCTGCACGAGGAGTTGTTTGGCCAAATCCAGATGCCGCATGCTGCGTTGCGGTTCGGTTTCGTGGAGGGCCTCGGAAACCACGAGCTGGTAGGAAACCCCGGTCAAGGCTTGCTCCACCGTGTCATGCAGGTCCACCGCCATGCGCATGCGCTCGCGCAGAGTGGCGTCGAACGCGACTTCCGCGTCGCGGCGGGCGCGGGTTTCGCTATCAAGCGCGGTTGTGCGCCGGATGACTTGCCGCCGCAGTGACCGGCCTCAAACCAATGAGACCAGCAGGATGGCGAGGATCGCGCCCAAGGCCAAAAGCAGGCGCCCCGGACTTTCACCGGCCGTGCGAGAGCCGCTTGCTCGCGGGGCATCACGTGGATTTCCGCCGGCGTCATCAACCGCGGTTCCTCACCCAACAACGCCGGGGAAAACGCGACGAGGGAAACAAATACGAGGACTCTCGAGCGGAGCGTGCGGCGATTTCCCGATGTGGGGCAGCGCTGTTTCATCACGATGAAACGAAGGTCGGGCTCAGCGATGTTCCTTGAGACCTTGGAAGGCTTGCCAGGCGAACATGCCGAGGAAGATCGGGAAAACGATCGAGCGGGTTTGCGTGAACATCAGCACGGCGGTGACGATCGCGACGACGATGGTGATCCAGAGGGTGATCTTGATGCGTGCGGGGCCGAGGATGGCGTTGAGCATCTGCCCGCCATCGAGCGGGAGGACCGGGAGCAGGTTGAGAATGGCCCAGAAAAAGCTGATGAGGACGAGGATGTGGAGGAAATAATCGCCGTTGTCGCTGAGCTCGGGGAGGGCGCGCATGAGGAGGAAAACCGCGACGCCGAGCAGGATCTGGACGCCGGGTCCGGCGGCGGTGACGAGGAAGCTTTGCCAGCGGTTGAGGCGGCCGCCGGAATAGGCGGCGTAACCGCCGAAGGCTTGCAGCGTGATGGCGCTGTGAGCTCCGAAGGCGCGGGCGGTGAGCGCGTGGCCGAGCTCGTGAACGAGGATGGAAATGAATCCGGCGAGGACGAAGAGCCCGATTTCGAAAATGGCGGCGGCCGTGTCCGCGCTGGCCGCGCCGCCGAGGATGATGAGGGAAATCCAGAAGAACGGTTGGACTTCCACGGGGATGCCGAAGATCGAAAAGCGAATCATGTGCGCCGTGATTAAGCGAAGAAGTCAGGCGGTGCAAGGCCGGGGCGCAAGGAAGCTCTCGGGGCAGGTCTTGACCTGCCGGAGTTCCCGGCCTATTGCCAGTGGCCTTGGGCGAGATCGATGGTGATTTGCCAACTCCGTTTATTTTTTAAATCCCGATGTCCGCACGTGCTTTACTGATTTCCCTGACTTCGCTGGCGAGCATCGCGCTCGGGTTGCTTTCCGTGTCCTGCGGGGTGGCGGGGGCTCCGGCACCGCATCGAAAGGCGAACCGCGTGTTGTATCAATGGCACGATGACGGGGCCGATGGCCGGGTTTCCATCCGCATCAGCCTGACTGACCAGATCGCCGAGATCCAACGCGGCGGCCGGGAAATCGGGTGGTGCTATGTGGCGACTGGCAAGGAAGGTCACGGCACGGCTCCGGGAAGCTATAAGATCACGGAGAAGATCGAGGACAAATATTCCAATCTCTACGGTTGGTTTGAAGATGAGTTTGGAAACGTCACGAACGCCGACGCGCGGTCCCGCGACCGGGTGCCGGAGGGGATGGTTTACGTGCCGGCTCCGATGCCACACTGGATGCGGCTGACTTCATATGGCGTCGGGATGCACGGCGGCTTGATCCCGGAGCCTGGAAAACCTGCTTCCCACGGTTGTATTCGTTTGCCGAAGGAATTCGTGCCGCTGCTTTTCGACACCGTGGTGGTGGGCACGCCGGTGACGATCACCAACGAGCCAAGCCACCGCAGCTGCTTGGAAATCGAGGCGCATCCGCCCGATGACAACAGGATTTCAGGAGGCCTCCGAGTGGACGGCAGTGCGGATTC
Organism: Akkermansia muciniphila; assembly: GCA_945873305.1. Lineage (GTDB taxonomy): Bacteria > Verrucomicrobiota > Verrucomicrobiia > Verrucomicrobiales > Akkermansiaceae > Luteolibacter > Luteolibacter muciniphilus_D. The sequence continues at coordinate 19,738 of CAMCCX010000041.1, read as the reverse complement.
GGTGATCTATCGCAACGGGCTGCCGGCTCGCTACTATTGACGAGCGGCGGTCTTACGGCTGGACGGGAACGTAGAGTTCGGAGCCTTTTGCGAGCACGGTGGCTTCGGTGAGATCGAGTCCGTTGAGGGCGTTGAGTCGGTCGGTGTCCGTGCCGTGCTTGGCGGCAAAGGCTCCATAGGTCATCTCGGCATCGACGGCGACGGGGTGGAGTTTTTTGTCGAGGGGAGCGGCAGGAGGCGCTTTTTCGGCGGCGGCTGGCTCCGCGGCGGCGGGCATGGCTGGAGCGGGGGCTGTACCTGGAGCGGGGGCGGGAATGCTTGGTTCCGCTGCGGGTTGTTTTTCTGCCGGTTGCGGAGCCGGGGCCGGGGCTTGGGCAAGCGGGGGAGCGGGCGGCGCTTCGGCGCGGAGTTTGATGACTTGGCCGGGACGAAGGGCGGTGGGTTTGACGCCGGGATTTGCCGCGGCCAAGGCTTCGGCGCTCAATCCGTGTTTCCGGGAAATGCTGGAAAACGTCTCGCCGGACTGCACCGTGTGGGTTGTGTCGCTGGTTTTGGGCGACGGGGCCGCCGCGGCGGTCGCCGCTGCCGGGGCGCTGGTGCCCGGAACTTTGAGTTTCTGGCCGGGCTTGATCACCGCACTGGTTTTCAGGCCGTTGGACTTGGCGAGCTTTTCAGGAGTCGTGCCGACTTTGCGGGCGATTTTCTCGAAGCTGTCGCCGGCCTTGACCGTGTAGCTCGCCGCCGCTGCGGGTGCGGTGGTGGTGATGGTTTGCGTCTTGCTGGCGGATGATAAAACGCCGGTAACCGGGGCTCGCAACGAACGTGAGCTGCCGCTGTCGGAGCGCAGTTTGGTGTTCTCGTCCTCCAATTGGCGGATCTGTCGCTCCTGCTCTTGGCATAGCACTCGGAGTGTTTCCAACTCCGATTTGGCATGCGCGGCGGGGCCGGCAAAAACCAGGGACAGCGTGGCGAACAGCAGGGTCGGTTTCATGATGGGGAGCTTGTTCCAAATTCCCAAATTAAGATCAAGCGAAATTACGGTATTCTTAACTACTGAGGCTGTTTTGCTTCTGACGAAAGGAGACGCAAAAACGGGCGGCCCGCGAAGGACCGCCCGTTGGCGTGGAATTGGAACAACCGGGTTCGCCTCAGTTGGCGCGGCCGGTGTAGGAGTTGTCCTCGGTCTTGACGTTGATTTTCTCGCCGACGTTGATGAACAACGGGACTTGGACGATGAGGCCGGTTTGCATCACCGCTGGCTTGTAAACATTGTTGGCGGAGTCGCCTTTGACGCCTTCCGAGGATTCGGCCACGGTCATCACCATCGAGAGCGGCAGATCCACCGCGACGACGATGCCGTCAGCGACGAGCAAATTGTAGAGCTGGCCTTCGATGAGGTAGTTTTTCACGCCTTCGATGAGGTCTTCATAAACGACGGCGTCCTCGTAGGTGTTCGGGTCGAGGAAATGGTAGCCGCTGCTGTCCTTGTAGGAATATTCGTGCGGGGTGCGCTCCAGGACGACGCCTTCGACGCTGTCGTTGGAGGTCATGCGGAGGTTGAAAACCTTCTTGGTGGCGACGCTGCGGATCGACATTTGGACGTAGGAAGCCATCCGCGGAGGCGTCTTGAGCTCGTGGTCGATGACGAGGCAGACTTCGTTGTTGTGGCGGACGGCGTGTCCTTTGCGGAGGTTGATGATAGGTGTGCTAGCCATGATTTGTCGGTGGAGATAGGTCGGGACATGCGGTGAGGCAAGCCCGGAGTGGGGGAAAACGGTGACTCAGTCGTGCTGTTGTTTGATCCAGGCGGCGAGTTTCAAATCGTCGTCGCCGGCGGCCCAGAGTTGGCGCAGGAAATCGGCGGGGTGGATGTCGCCGTGGTTTTCCAGAAATCTCCGGTCGCCGCCGCAGCCGAACATCAGGTCCGGATCCAGCTCGCCCCGTAATTTTGCCCGGCCCTTGGTGATGATCCGGGGCAGGTAAGTCATGCCGTCGAGTTCGTCTCCGAAGGTCGGAACGTCGTCTCGCGTGAGCACCTTGTCGCTGGGAAGCCGCTTCTGGACGGCGATGAAATAATCGCGCCGAACCGCCGCGACGAGCAGCGCCGTGGAGATGGATGGCACGCCTTCGCCGCAGAAATCCTCGACGAAGTCGAAAAACTCGCGCGGCTGGCAGCCGATGCCGGCGAGGAACGCGAGGTCATCGCGGCTGTAATACTTTTCGAAATCCAAGTCGCCGGAATGGAAGGCGGCAGCGCAGCGGTCGAAGAGGGCGAGAAAGGTGTCGTTCCAGGTCATGGTGGCAGTAGAGCGGGAAATCAGCCTTCCGCATGCTTTTTCTTTTCGCAGGGGGCGATGGCGTCGATGGCGGAGAGCAGTCCTTCGTCCGGCATCGGTGACTGGAGCGCGTCGAGCGAATCGTCTAACTGCGCCACCGTGCGGGCGCCGATGATCGATGAGGTGACGGCGGGCGAGCGCAGCGACCACTGGATGGCGAGGTGGTTGAGCGGCATGCCGTGGGCGGCGGCGAGGTCGCCGAGGGCGCGGATTTTTTCCTGCTGCGCGGCGACTTGCTCGACCTGGAGAAATCCCTCGGCGCGGGCAGCGCGGGAACCTTCCGGGATGCCATCCAGATATTTTGGCGTGAGCATGCCTTGGGCGAGGGGGCTGAAAACGACGCAGCCGATCCCCTCGTCCAGCAAGTAGTCGAGAATCCCCTCGCTTTCCGGCCAGCGGTTGAGAATCGAGTAGGGCGGTTGATAGACGAGGCAGCGGATGCCCATGTCCTTGAGGATTTTGACGGCTTTTTTGAGTCGGTTGAGCGGGTATTTCGACAGGCCGACGTAGAGCGCCTTACCGCTGCTAACGGAGGTGGCCAGCGCCGACATCGTTTCCTCGAGCCGGGTGTCCGGGTCGGGGCAGTGCGAGTAGAACACGTCCACGTAATTTTGGCGCAGCCGCTTGAGCGACTGGTCGAGCGAGGCGAGCAGGTGTTTGCGCGAGCCTTTCTGGCCGTATGGGCCGTGCCACATGTCGTGGCCGGCCTTGGTGGTGATGACGAGTTCGTCGCGATGGCAGGCGAAATCCTCGACCAGGATGCGCCCGACGTTTTCCTCGGCCGACCCCGGAGGCGGGCCGTAGTTGTTGGCCAAATCAAAATGAGTCACCCCGCGGTCGAAGGCGCGGCGCATGATGCGGCGCGCTTCCTGGAAATCATCGACGCGGCCGAAATTGTGCCAAAACCCCAGCGAAATGGCCGGGAGCAGGAGACCCGAATCGCCGCAACGCCGGTAAGGCATGCGGCCGTCATAGCGCGCTGAATCGAACATGCCGCAAAATTGTCCGTCCGGCGGCAGCTTGCCAAGCTCAACAATGTGACACCCGGCGATTCTCCGGCCGAGAAGTGAAGAGCGGAACGGGAGGGATTCGAACCCTCGGTACGGTTACCCGTACGTTCCCTTAGCAAGGGAGTGCTTTCGACCACTCAGCCACCGTTCCGTGAAGCGGGTCGAGAGGGTTGAACCATAGCGGGGGAAGGACGTCAACCCTTGGAAGGGAGAAACCTCGACGAAATTTGAAATCGCTGAATTTAATCGACGAATGGGTGGGGATGTTCCTCTTCAGGCTCCGCGGAAACAGCTTCCTCGGCAGCGGCGGTGACCGGGAATTCCTGCTCGGGAGCGGGTTGCTCGGCTGGGACCGCCTCGGCATCGAGGACATCGGAAACAGGCGGCGGTGAGACTTCGGATAGTGCTTCCGTCGGCGTTTCTCCGGTGGTGGCATCGGGAGTTTCCTCGGCTGTTATGGCTTCACCGGCGGGCTTCGCTTTCTTGGCCTTCTTTTTCTTTTTCTTGGCCTTTTTCGGTGCGTCACCGGCTTCGGGAGCACCGGCTTCGCGGGCTTCCTGGACGGCGAGGGTGTCGTCGGTGTAGAGCAGGATGTGGCCTTGATGGAGCAGCCAGAAAAGGTCGGCCGCGTATTCGGCGGGCGGGGCGGTGCTGCCTTCGGGCAAAACGGATTTCCAGAGTCCTTCGAGTTTCGCCGGCTTGTTCTCGCGGATCCACGCGACCATTTGGGCGGGGCGCTCGGCGAGCACTTGATTGAGCGGCAGCGGGTTCGGGCGGGCGGGGCCGGTGTGGAGTTTTCCTTGGCGCTTGAAAACTGGAAGGTGCTCGGCCTCGACAGCGCGGCAGACTGCCGGGATCAAAATCGCGGGATGGTTGCGGGCTTGGGTGCCGGCGATTTTCAGCGACATCAGCAGCGAAGGAGAGAGGTTCGCGGCCGGGATCGCTCCGGAAACGTCCGCCGTGCGGACCTCCTCGTAAGCTTTGTCGAAACAGCGGGCTGCCACCGCGCGCTCGGCTTCGGCGCGGTCGTCGATCCAGGCATCATCGCCTTCGCCCATGATCCGCCAGCGGGTCTTCTTTTTCATCGTTTCCAACCACGCGTTGACGGCTTCCTCGCCGCGCTCGGTGCGGACCTTGGAAGCATAGAGCTCGAATGGCATCCGGGCGAAACGCTCGCGATGCAGGCGGCGGAGGTTGGTCTGATAGGAATGGAAATTGACCGGCCCCAGCCACTCGCCGGAAATCCCGCAGCGGGCGATGGCTTGGAAATTCCCCGTCGGCGGCTCGACCTCGATGGTTTCCTCCTCGATCAAATCATTCCGCAGATCCGAGTTCCACAGGTGGCGGACCGCTTCCTCGCGGGTGAGGAAAAGCGATTCCTCCAGCTTGCCGCGGATGAACGGGGCGTGAGGCTCGGGGGCTTCGAAAATCGCCCGGCAGCGGGCTTTTTCCGCGAGGAGAATCTTGGCGACATCGAAGAGCGGATAGACCCGGGCGACCTGATGGACTTCCTTGCCGATGAGATGCACCGCTTGCGGATCTGGTGCGATGGTCACGCGGACCCCTTCTTCCGGGCGCATTTCTTCGACCCGGGGAGGGGCGTCGCGGCGGTCTCCCTGGTCGCGGCCGCGGCCTTGGAACGGGCGGCGCTCGCCGCCGTCGCGCGAGCCGCCGCTGCGTGGTCCGCGGTCATCGCGGCGCGGCGGGCGGTCTTCGGAAAAAATCTTGGGTTTGCGCTCTGGCTTGGTGTCGCCGGCAGCACGAGCCCACGCGGGTCCGAGGGCAAAACTCGATAGAAGGCTGCTCAATGGGTCGGTGTCAGAATCGCTCACGGCGCGGAGTCTAGGGAGGAATTCTCAAATGACAAACTCCGCTTGCATCAAAATACCGGGGTGTTTCATGCCCCTAAAAGCACCAAAATCCGCCGCGTTGCGCCCTGGTGGCGGGCGAGCAGGGCGGAGGCATTGTCAGTCATTGTCCGCGCTTGTTCGGGATCAAGCGCGGCGGTGATGGCACGCGTGAGCGAGTCCGGATCGCTGGCGGAAATGCAGCCGCCGCTGGCGACGAGGCGGCTGGCGAGCGGTTGGAAATTTTCCATGTGCGGCCCGAAAATCACCGGCTTTCCCGCCATGATGGCCTCGCAGGGATTTTGCCCGCCGGTGGATAGAAAACTTTTCCCGATGATGACCACGTCCGCGTGCGCGGTCCAATCGCCGAGCTCGCCGGTGGAGTCGATGAGGAAAACGTAGCGGCGATCACTGGTCGCCGCGAGTTCGTCGGATCTCAATCTCACCAGAAATCCCGCTCTCTCCAAATCCGCCGTCACCTCCGACCGACGCTCGGCATGCCGTGGCACGAGGACGGCGAGCGCGTCCGTATTCGTCTCGCGGATCGCCGCCGCGATCAGCGCGTCCTCGCCGGCATGCGTGCTGGCGGCCAAGATCACGGGCCGCTTCGGGCCGAAGCCATCCAGCATTTCCTGAAACTCCGGGCGTCGCTTCGGACGGGCGCCGCTGGCGGGATCGAATTTCAAACTGCCGGTGTGATGGATCTTTTCCCGGCCGATGCCGAGCGTCTCCCAGATCGCGGCGTCCTCGGCCTCTTGGATCGCGACGGCGTCGAGCAGGCGATAGACCGGGCGCAGCCACGCGGCGAAGCGCTGGAAGCGGCGGGCCGAACGCGGCGACATGCGGGCGTTGACGAGGCGGACGGGGATGTTGCGGCGTTTGCATGTTAGCAGCAAATGCGGCCAGACCTCGGCTTCGATCAGGACGATCTGCGAGGGCTCGAAGCGATTCAGATAGCGCCGGACCATCGACGGGAAATCCAGCGGCGAGTAGGTCACGCGCAGTCCGGGAATATCAGCGGCGGTCGCGACGGCGTGGCCGGTGGCGGTGCCCGTGGCGAGGACGAAGCGGCGCCCGGGTTCGCGGCCTAACCACTCGCGGATGAGTTTGAGCGCGAGCATCGCCTCGCCGACGCTGACGGCATGGAAATGGACCGCGCCGCAGGGCTCGTCTTCCAGCGGCGTGGTGTAAATCGCCGCGCGCTCGCCAAGCCGCGTGGCGAAACCGCCGCGACGCAGCATTTTCACCAGCCAGCCGGGAAATGCCGCGATGAAGAGCAGCGGCAGGAGAATCCGGTAGAGGGTGAGGGCGGTGAGGAGTCGCATCGCTTTGATGTTAGGTTTTCGCGGTGGCGTGGTAAATCAGGATGGCGCTGCTGCCGTATTCGCGGCGGTCCACGAGGGTGAAGTCATCGGTCTCCGGCGATTTCTGGTGGGAGGAAACCTCCGCGATCAGCCAGCCGCCGGGGACGAGGCGGGGCGGGAGCAGGCCGCTTTTGAGGAGGTTGGTGATGTGGTCCTTGTCGCCGTGATATTTCCAATACGGCGGGTCGGCGAAGATGAGATCGTAGCTGCCGGCGTCGCGCTTGAGAAAGGCGGCGACTTCGGATTTCACCGCGTGGCCGCCGTCGAGCCGGGCTTTTGCCAGGTTTTCTTGAACGGTCTTCACGGCTTGCCGGTGCTCATCGACGAAGGTGCACGCGGTGGCGCCGCGGCTGAGGGCTTCGAGACCAAGCGCGCCGGAGCCGGAGAAAAGGTCGAGCACGCGCGCGTTTTCCACCCGCTCGCCGAGGATCGAAAACAGCGCCTGCCGGACAAAGTCGGTGGTCGGCCGGGCGACGGCGGAGGGGACTTTGATGGCGATGCGCCCGGCTTTTCCGGCGATGATTCTCATGAAGATGTGGCTTAGTGTTTCAGGTTCACGATCGGGCCGTCCTTGCCCAAACGGAGGAAAAGCTGGCTGAGGTTGCCGAAGGCTTCCAGATCAAAGGCGGCGCGCTGCGGGGTGGCAAGCGGCGTGAGCGACGGCGTGGCGAGACGCGGGAAGATCCGGCTGATAATGGCGGTCGCGGATTCCGGGGCGGCGACCAGTCGGGCGGCTCCGGCGGCGCGGCCGTCGGCGAGGAGCGTGGCGTTTCCTAACAAGGATAGCTCGTCGCCGATCAACCGCGCATCGACGCAGGAAATCGCGCCGCCGCGCAGGACGGTGACGGCGCTGCCGCGGTCGAACTTGGTTTCACGGCTGCCGACGCGGATGGAGGGGGAGACGGACTCCGCAACCAGATCGCCTTGCCAGGTGCCCGGAGCTAGCAGAAGCCCCCGGAAGCGGGCGTTGGCGGCGATGGCTTCGGCGGTTGCCTGGCCGTCGAAGGGCAGACGAACCGCGGCAAGCGCCTGTCGCGGAAGCTGGGCGTCGATCTGGATGGGCAGGCCGCTGAAGCTGGCGATCCGGCCGGCGAGGACAAACTTGTGGCCGCCGATCTCGGTTTCGAGTGGCTTCAGGGAAAGCAGCGGATAGGTCCAGTCCAGCTGCGCGGCGAGGTTGCGGGCCAGTTCGTTTCCGAAGGCGGAAACCGAGTCGATCTTGAGGGCGGCCTGCGCGGGATCCCCGGCGATGGGGATGGAGCCGTCGATTTTTGAAATCTCTATCAAGGTGCGCTTCGAGCCGGCGTGGACCACGGTGAGCGAGGCGTTTTTCAAATGCAGCCAGCCCGTCGGTTGTGAGGGTGGAGCGGGTAGCTTGGGCGGGGAAACCGTGACCGGCGGAGTTGGCGCGGGAGGGCCTGGCTGGGCCGGGGCGGGGGGCGGAGTGGCCGCCGCGACCGGCGGCGGTGTGGTTTTCTGCGGGCGGGCGACGTGGGAAACCAGTTCCAGGGGCAGCACGAGGCGCGGGCTAACAAACTCGATGGAGCGGACCTCGAGCCGCCCGCGCAGCCAGGCTTTCCATACCGGAGTCACTCGCAGCGAGTCGATCCGGACAAGAGGTTCCTTCAGCGCCGCGCGCAGCGGGGCGGGCTGGAGCAGTTCCACGGCATCGATGGCGGCGCCATTCCAAGGCGACCACGAAGCGCCACCGACCCGGGTTTCCATACCGGTCCGCCGCTCGATCTTCGAAGCGATCCAGCGGCAGGCCCACGGCGTGGAGAGCGAAAGGTTTCCTAGCAGGAGGATGCCGGCGGGCAATCCTAGCAGGCATGGGATCAGCCACCGCCAGCGGCGTTTCCCGCCTGTCGGGGCTTCGGAATCCATCGCTTACTTTTTAAGTTTTGCCTTGGGGGCGGGTTTTACCAGCAAGGGGGTGGGCGCGGCTTCCTTGACTGGATCGGCTTTGCCGAGAGGGAAGCGGACGATCAGGCTTTTATCGAGCAAGCGGGTGCCTTCGGTGGAAAGTTCCTGGGCACGATAGACGATCAGGCCGTATTTGTTATCTGCGAGACGGCCGAGCGCGAGGTTCTCCTTGATCTTGCCGAGACCGGTTTCTTCTTCGAATTTCCATTCGATGCCATTCCACGCGCCGAGGATGCTCGAAGAGTCCGCCTTGATGTCCTCAAGGCGTTTCATCTCGCCGTTAGGGGAGCGGAACTGGTCGGTTTTCGCGCTGTAGCGCAGCGTGGAAAACAGGCTGGCCGCGCCGGTGGAAGTGATGCTCCATGTATCGCCGGCGCTCTGGCGGAGCATGAGCATGACTTGCTCGCGGGGTTTGAATTCACGCTTCTCCCAGAGCGCGAGATACTCGTCGTATTCCGCTTTGGTGAGGCCGAGGCGTTCGTCGTAGGGAAGTGGCGCGCCGGATTTGGCCTGGCCGGAAAATTCGCGGAACCACTTCGGGTCCTTGCGTGCGGCGGTCTCGACCTTGGCGACGTATTTTTCAATTTCCGGAGGCGGCATCACCACGCCGATCTGGCCTTTCACCGGCACGTCTTGTTCGAAAAGCCCGGCAAAGACCTTAGGCACCTCGGCGGCGGAGAGACTGGCGACGAGCGAAAATGCGACGAGCGGGGCGTGGAATTTCATGGGGCGGGGAAAAGTTGTCCGCCGGGCCGAGAAAACTCAAGCGGCAATGCGGGGGCTGCTTACTGCGGCTCGCCGGCGGGGAAGATTTCCTCGATGGAGGATTCGTGCTTCCCGTCCATCCAGCGCTCAAGCGCGGCTTGCAGGGGAGCGAGAACCTCGGGGCGCGCGGCGGCGATGTCGGTCTCGCCGTGCGGGTCTTTGGCGATTTGGAAGAGTCCGAAATGACGGGTGCCTTGCGCGGTGGGGGTGCAGACGAGTTTCCAATAACGGGTCCGCAGGCAGCGCTGCTTGGCCTCGATGAGCCGGGGGAGGAATTCCTTTTTCAGCACGAACTGATAGTTGAAGTCCGGATCGATGCCGGTGCATTCGTCCATCGGCGGGAGGAAGGGGCGCTCGACGCCTTTGACCTTGAACTGGATGAAGGGAAATCCGGTCTCGCCGTAAAACGGGCGGAAGGCGGGAGTCTCGGTTTTACGAATCCAGCCGGCGAAACTCTTGCCCTGCCAGGTGGGGGATTTCTCCTGGCCGGTTAGGTCGGCGAGGGTGGGGATCACGTCGATGAGCCGCACGGTTTCCGGGATGACTTGCGGGTCGGCGCCGGGGACGTGGACGATCATCGGGACGTGGTTCGCCTGGAGTCCGCCGTTGAAGGTGAGGCCGTGGCCGAGGGTGACGCCGGGCTCGTAGTGGTCGTCTCCATGGTCGGCGGTGACGACGACGATGGTGTTTTCCGCGAGGCCGTTCGCCTTGAGCGAGTCGAGGATTTTTCCAACACAGTCGTCGAACTGGCGGGTGCAGCCGTCGTAGAGCGCGCGGATTTGCCTGACTTCGTGGGGCGGCAGGGCTTTCCACTTGGATTCGAGGTCGGTGCCGCCGATGAAGGAGTCGATGTCGAAGTCCACCTTGTTGCGGTTGACTCCCTGATAGGCGGGGTCGGCGAACATGCTGCGGTAGGGTTCCGCATTGCCGTAGGGCAGGTGGTTGCAGGAGTAGAAGACGTGCCAGAAGAACGGTTTCTGTTGGGTTGCGGCGGTGGCGAGGCGCTTTTCGACGCGGGCGGTGACCACCTCGGGGGTGACGAACTGGGCGAAGGCCCCGAGCTGGGGGAAGATTTTGTAGCCCAGCGCGTTGTCGAAATAGAGCGGGACGACGAAGTGGGCCATGACCACGGCCTGGCTCATGTAGATCTTGAAATTATCAAAACTCGATACGGATAGATGCTCCATTCCGAGCGGCATCACTTCGTAGTAGCCGGCGCACCAATCGCCGATGGCGGCGGTGTCGTAGCCGCGCTTGCGGAGCAGGGTGGGGAGTGTCTCGATGCGCTTTTTGGCGGCCTCGACGGTTTCCCGATCGGGGTACATCTGGCGGATGCCGTGGCTCTGCGGATACTGGGAGGACATCAGCTGCACGCCGGATTCCATGGTCGAGGCGATGGAGGTGTAGCAGCGCTCGAAGCGGGTGGACTTGGCGGCGAGCGCGTCGATCACGGGGGAAACGCCGCCCCCGGCGAGGCCGTCGCTGCGCTGGGGCTGGTAGCCGGCGCAGCCGAGGCTGTCGCCGCGCAGGGAATCCGAGCCGATGATGATGACGTTCATCGGCTTGCCGGCGGTGGTTTTCCGGCCGGTTTCCGCGGGGCGGTTGATCCCGGCGGTGAGCAGGGAGAGGATGGCGCCTGCGCCCGCCACCGCCCAGCCGCGGCGGCCATGGCGGCGGATTTGCCAAACCAACGCAATGCCGGCGATGGCGAGGGGAACCAGGGTGAAGATCACCAACGAACCCGTCGGTCTGGCGGCGTCCGGGAAAATTTCCATGATCCGGTAATACCAGTGCCCGAACTCGTCCTTGTTGAGGAAGTAGGGGCGGGTGTCGACTAACCGGACGGTGAAATAGCCATGCGCGAGCGCCGTGATTCCCAAGCCGCGAAGCACCACCGCGCGGCGGCTCCGGTATTTCGAACGCCGGGTCCACAGGCTGGCGAATGGCTGGATGAGAACGGCGGCGACGGCGGCAAGCACGATGTAGGCGACGAGCATTTGCAGGTTCTGCCAGACGAGAAACCCCAGATACTTGTCGCGTGCCAGGACACTGAACTTGTTCGCCATCTCCCCCGAGGCGTGCGCGAGGGTCCACAAGGCGATCCCATACTGGCACGCCAGGAAAAGCGACGCTCCTAGCAGGACTTGCGGAAATCCCGCCGCGGGAACTGGTAGCGCCTTCCCGGCAGACGAGTGCGATGGAGGGGATTCTTGGATCATCCGGGAGTCGTTCAAGAGCTGGGATCCGGTGGATCAACATGGAGCCAACGGGGGCTCAGCATTTTCTCGATCACGACTCCGCGGCGTGACTGGAGTCCCTCGGGGATGCTGAGGCGGAGAATGAGAGAGGCTCGTTTCCCGTGGTTGAGGTTCAAAATCTCAAGGATGTCGCGGGAGGCTTGCTCCGTCTTTTTGGCATAGCCGAAGAGGGTTTCGTCACTGTCCAGGGCGGTGAGGCGGAAGCAATTCCAAGTCGCGGGGTCGGAGAATTCGTGACTGAAGAAATTGTCCTGCTCGGCGTAAACCCGGAAGTCGAGAGTCGTGCTGGGCGGACGTTCGCTCACGAAGGTGTCCCATTTCATCGGCTGATAGCAGACCAGTGTTTCCCAGTCGATCCGCGGCTCGCCGGAGGGGAGTATTTCGATGAGCAGGCTGCGGGTATCGTTATTGGCGAGCTCCACGGTCTCCATCCAGAAATTGCCCCGGCTGCCGAGGGTGACGGGTTGGAGGATCTTGGTCCGGCGGATGCCGTGGGCGGGAACCGCTTTGCCACCGTAATAAGAGTGCATCAGGGGAGTGACCCGCTCCGGGTGGCGGACGAGGCGGGAGAGCTCGTTGACGTCGGTGGTGTCGAAAAATTTGCGGGTGGCGGCGTCGATCCGGACGATGAGATCACCGGCCTCCAGGTCCTCCTGCGCGTCGTGATCGATGATGGACTCAGTGGCGACCCGGATCTTCTCCGCTTGGACCTCGGATTTATTAACTCCGTTCAGCGACCAGATAACGGCGGCGGCGATCAGGGTCCCGAAGAGCACGAACCAGCCCCAAGGCACGTTTTGACGGTGAAATGAGTTTTTCGCCCAATTTTGCTCCAGCAGGTCGGGATCGGCGCCGGCCCTGTCGATGAGTTCCTCGATGCCGGGCTGGTGGGTGCGGGATTCGACATCCTTACGCGCCGGCACATCGAGCCGCTGGCTCAGCAAGGGGCTTTCCGGTATCGCGAGGCGCACCGGTTTTTCCCGCTGTTGGGTTTCATGATTTCCGAGTCGGACGACGGGTTCCTGCTCCTCGGCAGTGTCATCCACCGGCCTCAGCTCCAGTTTTTTTGTCTCGCGGGCCATCTGCGGCGGAAACAAAGCTGCAAAACTCAATCGACGCAACGCTACTCTCACTCTAAATCTCCCGCGCCACCCGCCATGCCCGTTCCGCCGCGTATCCTCATTATCACCGCCGCCTTTGGCGAGGGCCATAACAGCGCCGCCCGGAATCTCGCCCTCGCGCTCGACGCCGCCGCCGCCGGCGCCGTCACCCAAGTGAGCGACCCCTGCATGCTCGGCGCCCCGCGTCTCACCGCCATGGTCAACAGCGGCTACCGCTACGTGACGACCCATTTCCCCCAGATCTGGGCGAAAATCTATCGTTCCACCGACCGCTGCGATTTGAGCAAGCAGGACTCGCCGCCCCTGCGGATGGCCCAGTCCGCGCTGGCGGACTTGATCGGGAAATTCCAGCCCGACGCCATCGTCAGCACCTATCCGCTCTATCCGTATTTGCTGACGCGCCTTTTCGCCGGCCCCGTGGCGCGGAGGCCGGTCTTCGTCGTCGTCACCGATTCCATCGAGATCAACGCCGCCTGGCTGCGCGCGCAGTGCGACCGCTGGCTCGTCACGGATCCCACCACCCGGGAAATGATGGCGCGCACCGGTCTGCCTGCGGAAAAAATCATCGATACCGGTTTCCCCGTGCATCCGGCCTTCTCGCAGCTCGCCCCCGTCGAATCCGCCGCCGCCTGCGATCCGTTCCGCATCCTTTATTTTCCCACCGCAAAGCTGCCCTTCGTCCGCCGCCACAGCCGTGCGCTGCTAGACGCGTCGCCCGCCGTCCACCTCACCATCGTCCTCGGGCGGAACGTGCGGCTGCTCTACTCGCGCGCCCGGGAAATCCAGAAAGCCTATCCGGGTCGCGTCCGGCTTGTCGGCTGGACCCGCCGCGTCCCGCAACTGCTCAACCAGCACCACCTCGTCGTCGGCAAGGCCGGCGGCGCCACCGTCCATGAAGCCATCGCCGCCCGTTGCCCGATGCTCATCCACCACCTTGTCCCAGGCCAGGAGGAGGGAAATCTCCGGCTGCTTGAAATCATCGGCGGCGGCCACCTCGCCGAGACGCCCGCGGCGCTCACCCGCTGCGTGGGCGACCTTCTAGCCGACCACGCCGCCGGCTGGCGCGCCATGAAAGACGCCCTCGCCCGCCACGGCCGCAACGCCGGTGCCATCACCGCCGCCAGATTCATCCTCAGCCAAATTTGAAATCCCCATGACCTTCCTCTTCGACATCGGCCGCGTCCTCCTCGACTTCGATTTCGAGGCCTCCCTCGCGCGCCTGTTTCCCGACGGCGACTCGAACCTCGCCGCCCGGATGGAGCGGATGCTCGACCGCAAGGACGAGTTCGAAGCCGGCCGCATCGGCGCGGACGCCTACATCGCCTGGGCCATCGACGTGATCGGCAGCCCGGTCACCGCTGCCGAATTCCGCCACGCCTGGCAGCAGATTTTCACCCCCAACGAGCCGATGTGGGCCTGCGTCCGCAAGCTGGCCGCAGAGGGCCACCGGCTGATTCTTTTCTCCAACACCAATGGCATCCACTGTCCATGGGTGTTTGAAGAATTCCCCGAGTTCGACCTGTTCGCCGCAGGCGTGCTTTCCTTCCAGACGGGTTTCATCAAGCCCGAGCCGGAAATCTATCATTACGCCATCGACCAGCACGGCCTCGTCCCGGCGGACACCCTTTACATCGACGACCTGCCGCAAAATATCGCCACCGGCCGCGAGTTAGGCTTCCGTTGCTGGCAATATGACATGAACGACCACGCCTCCTTTGAGACCTGGCTCGCTGAAAACCTAAAATCCAAAATCTAAAATTCAAAATCCCGTCCCATGTCCACCCTCACCATCGCCGGCCGCGCATTCAGCTCCCGCCTCTTCCTCGGTACCGGCAAGTTTCCCTCCAATGAATCCATGCGCGACGCCCTGGCCGCCAGCGGCACGCAGATCGTCACCGTCGCCCTCCGCCGCGCCGACCTCTCCGGCCAGCGCGACCCCTACGCCAACATCCTCGAATTCATCGATTCGGAAAAATACCTGCTACTGCCCAATACCAGCGGCGCCATGAACGCGGAGGAAGCCGTCCGCCTCGCCCGCCTCGCCGCCGCCGCCGGACTGCCCAAGTGGGTGAAACTCGAAATCCACCCCGATCCCACCTACCTCCTCCCCGATCCCATCGAAACCCTCAAGGCCGCGGAAATCCTCGTCAAGGAAGGCTTCACCGTCCTGCCCTACATCAACGCCGACCCCGTCCTCGCCAAGCGCCTGCAGGAAGTGGGCACCGCCACCGTCATGCCGTTAGGCGCGCCTATCGGCTCCAACCGCGGCGTCGTCACCCGCGACCAGATCCGCATCATCGTCGAGCAGGCCATCGTCCCCGTCATCGTGGATGCCGGGCTCGGCGCGCCCAGCCACGCCGCGGAAGCCATGGAGCTCGGCGCGGATGCCGTCCTCATCAACACCGCCATCGCCATCGCCAGCGACCCGGTGCGCATGGCCGTCGCCTTCAAGCAAGCCGTCGAGGCCGGCCGCGAAGCCTACGAGCTCGGCCTGCCGGAACCCAGCGACCACGCCCACGCCACCAGCCCGCTCACCGGGTTTCTCGGCTAAAAAGAAAGTGTGCCGGCTGTCTCAGCCGCTCTCAAAACGGGCGGGCTTTCGCCCGTCTTCCAAATAAAAGCCTGCCCCGGGATTGACGGGGGCGGCTCAGCCCGCTGAGATTCCCGCCCGCCGCCTGGCGGGCTTTCCCATGGACTATCAAGCGAAAATCGCCACCAACGTCGCCTCGATCCCGCGCTCGGGCATCCGCGACTTCTTCGAACTCGTGCAAGGCCGCGATGACGTCATCTCGCTCGGCGTCGGCGAGCCGGACTTCGTCACTCCATGGCACATCCGGGAAGCGGCCATCTACTCGCTCGAAAAAGGCCAGACCACCTACACCTCCAACCTCGGCCTGCTCTCGCTGCGCAAATCGATTTCCAAATACGTCGAGAATTTCTTCCACGTCAGCTACGAGCCGGCGAAGGAAGTGCTCGTGACTGTCGGCGTTTCCGAGGCCATCGACATCGCCCTGCGCGCGCTGCTCAATCCCGGCGACGAGGTGATCTATCATGAACCCTGCTACGTTTCCTACAGCCCGAGCATCGTCATGGCGCACGGCGTGCCGGTGCCGGTCCTGACGACCAAGGAAAACGCGTTCTCCCTGAAACCGGAGCAAGTCGCCGCCGCCATCACGCCGCGGACCCGGATTATTTTCATCAATTTCCCGACCAACCCGACCGGGGCCTGCGCATCGCGCGAGGACTTGGAAGGCATCGCCAAGCTCGCCATCGAGCACGATCTCATCGTGATGACGGACGAGATCTACAGCGAGCTCCGCTACGACGAGACCGAGCCGCACGTTTCCATCGCCGCGCTGCCGGGGATGAAGGAGCGGACGATTTTGCTGCATGGATTCTCCAAGGCGTTCGCGATGACCGGCTTCCGCCTCGGCTACGCCTGCGCGCCGCAGCCGATCATCGAGGCGATGATGAAAATCCACCAATACTCGATGCTCTGCGCGCCGATCATGAGCCAGAACGCCGCCATCGAAGCGCTCGAAAACGGCCAGCCCGCGATGATCGAGATGCGTAACAGTTATCACCAGCGCCGCGATTTCCTGGTCAAGCGGCTCAACGAGATCGGTCTCGACTGCCACTTGCCCGGCGGCGCGTTCTACGTCTTTCCGGACATCCGCAGCACGGGCCTGACGAGCAAGGAGTTCGCGATGAAACTGTTGGAAGAGGAGAGCGTCGCCTGCGTGCCGGGCAGCGCCTTCGGAGCATCCGGCGAGGGCTTCCTGCGCTGCTGCTACGCCACCGCCTTCGACGACATCCGCACCGCGACCGACCGGATCGAGCGCTTCGTCGGCAGACTCTAACCTGCATGGGCGCGCAACCGCAGGTCAACGATCCCGAGCAGCTCACCCGGGCGCACGTGATTCCGTTCGCGGTGTTCATGGGATTCATGATTCTGTTGATGCTCGTCGGCGCGGCCGTCGAGTGGAAACACCCGGACGCGCCGTGGTGGCGGCAGGACCCGGCGCAGTTCGTCTATCCCATCCAGACGCTCGTCACCCTCGGCGTGCTGGTGCATTTCCGGCGGCTTTATACCTTCGGCTGGTCGCTGAAATGGTCGCTTGCCGGCATCGCGTTCGGCGCGGTGGGCATCGGTTTCTGGCTGCTGCCCACGGTGCTTTACGACGCCTGGGGATTGACGGGGAAAACCGAGGGGGTTCTAAAAATGCTCGGCGTCGCGGAGCGCAAGGAGGGCTTCGATCCCGGTATTTTCCAACATCCGCTCGCCTATTGGAGCGCGCTGGTTTCCCGCTTTTTGCGGGCGGCCGTGGTCGTCGCCTTCGTGGAGGAAATCTTCTGGCGCGGCTTCCTCATGCGCTTCGTCTGTGATTGGGAAGGGGACTACTGGAAGCAGCCCTTCGGCCGCGCCCGCTGGCTTTCCTACGGCGTGGTCACCGGGCTTTTCATGATGGCCCATGCTCCCGTTGATTACGCGGGAGCCTTTGTTTACGGCAGCCTCACCTATCTGCTTTGCGTTTGGAGCAAGAGCCTCGGCGCCTGCGTCGTCATGCACGCCACCGCGAATTTCCTGATGGGGCTCTACATCATGAAGACGGGCAATTACGGGCTCTGGTGATCTGCGAACATTACCCCATGATGAAATCTATCCATTCCGAGTTTGTTTTCGCCCTGACCAATCCGGGTTCGGAAAAGGCGCTGAAGCTGGAGGTGGAGACGATGAATCTCGGCTGGCGGCCGGGCTATCAGCGGCGGGGATTCGTGACTTTCAAGGCCGACGCGCCCTTCTCGTTCGACTCGCTCGATGTGGAAGTCGCCACCGCGCGGCGGCTCTGCCTTTCCCTCGGGAAAGCGGCCACGCGGGAAGACGCGGTCGCGCTGCTAGGTGATACCCGGGTCATCCATCATGCGCGGTTCGCGGACCGGAAGATGCAGGGTGTGTCCGGCGGCGAATCGCCGAACAGGCCCGGGATCGGTGAAATCATCGGCACGGTGGTGGAACTTGGAGAGGCTGAGTTTTGGGCGGGACTGCACCGGCACGCGCCGTTTTTAAGCCCGGATCCGGCGGGCGACGCCGGGATCGCGATGCCAGTCGACTCGCCTTCGCGGGCCTGGCTGAAGCTGGAGGAAGCCGCGCGGTTTTTCGATTTGAAATTCACCAGCCAGGACATCGTCGTCGAACTCGGCTGCGCTCCGGGCGGCGTCGTCCTCGCGTTGATCAACCGCGGGGTGCCGGTCATCGGCGTGGACCCGGCGAAGATGGCGGACGTCGTGCTCGCCTCCGCCATCGCGGAACGGCAGGCCGCTCCGGTTGATAGACCGTGGTTTTTCCAATGCCGCAAGCCCGCCGCTCTGACCAGCAAGCGCGATCTCGGGCAGGGCGTCAGCTGGTTCATGTCCGACATGAACCAGTCGCCGGAAGTGGTGCTCAAGGAATGCGCCCGCTTTTGCAAAATGGCCCCTTCCATCCGCGGCGTATTGATCACCCTGAAGCTAACGGATCTCTTGCAGGTGGCCGACAAGTCGCAATGGTTCGCCTCGCTCGCGGAGATGGGATTCAAGAACACCCGCCTCCAGCAGCTCAGCGTGCATCACAAGGAATTCGCGCTGTTGGCACTCAGGTAAACTGTCGCAAGCCCGCGCTTTACCTCGCCGGCGGGCTGGCTAACTTCGGCGGCGAAACTGGACTATGGCGGAACCGGAAAAACTCGATACCTTGCAAGCGGTGGAGCTCGCCGAGGGCATTGAAATCCGCCTGCGCATGGCCGGACCGATGCTGCGCGCGGGCGCTTACGCCATCGACTTCCTGATCCGCGGACTCGTTCTCGCCGTCGGGGGAACCGCAGTGGCCTTCGCCGGCATCGCCATCGGCGGCAACGTCGCGGGGGGGATGATGTTGCTGGCTTGGTTTCTGATGGACTGGCTCTATCCGGTTTTTTTCGAGGCGGGGAAACGCGGCGCCACGCCGGGCAAGCGGGCGATGGGACTGCGGGTGGTGCAGGCGACGGGCTCGCCCATCACGCTCGGCCAGGCGGTGGTTAGGAATTTCCTGCGCTTCATCGATGGCATGCCGTTTTTCACTTACTGTTTCGGGCTGACGAGTTGCCTTGCGACCAGGCGTTTCCAACGGCTTGGCGATCTGGCGGCGGGAACGGTGGTGATTTACGACCGAATTCCGAAGCCGCCGATGGTATCCCCGCCACCGCCGATCGTCGCGGTGCCGCCGCCGGTAGGGCTAACCGTTAATGAGACGCGCGCGCTCGCCTTGTTCCGCGAACGGGCGGGGCTGTGGTCGGACGGCAGGCGGGCGGAGATCGCGGACCAGGCGGCGGCGCTGAGCGGCGCGACGGGCGCGGAAGGCGTGAACCGGCTGATGGCGATGGCGCACTGGCTCCAACAGAAAAGGGGGGGGCTGTGACCGCCGGGGATTTCGAGCACCGCAACGAGGCGCGCTGGGCGGAATACGAGCGGCTGATAGGGCTGATGGAAAGGGGCAAGGCCGGGGCGGAGGCGGAGCAACTGCCGCGCTTGTTCCGCGAGCTGAGCTTGGACCTTTCGCTGGCGGAGTCCCGGATGTACGGCGCGAGCGTCACCGAGCGGCTCAACGAGTTGGTGATCCGCGGCTACGAGCTGATCTATCGAACGCGGCGGGGGACCTGGGAGAACGCGGTCTCCTTCGTGGCGGTGAAATTCCCGCAAGCCGTGCGGCGGGAGTGGCGCTTGTTCTGGCTGTGCAACGGAGTGTTCTGGCTGCCGTTCTTCGCGATGATGCTCTCGGCGGAGCACGACATCCGCTGGATTCAGGCGGTGCTGGGGGCGGACGGGATGGCGGGAATGGAGCAGATGTATGGCGGCAGGGAAGAGCAGTTGAGCCACCTGCGCTCGGAGTATGGCTCGAATTTCATGATGTTCTGCTTCTACATCTATAACAACGTGGCGATCGACTTCCGGATCTTCGCGGGCGGGATGGCGGCGGGTGTCGGCACTTTGTTCTTCCTGCTCTTCAACGGCCTCCACATCGGTGCGGCGGCGGGTTATGCGAACCACGCGTGCAATCCGGAGTCGTTCTGGTCGTTCGTCGCGGGGCACTCGTCGTTCG
>CAMCCX010000040.1 GCA_945873305.1 Akkermansia muciniphila | reverse complement strand
CCGTCCTGGACGACGGTTACCTGATAGATGCCGGGCGGGAGGAAATCGAGTTTCACCACGAGTTCGCGTGCTTCCCCGTTGGTGGCCGCGCCGACGAGCCAAGTGCCTTTGGCCGATTGGCGGGCCATGACGATGTGTTCGCCGATGGTCCCGGAGAGTGTTTTGCTTTCGCGCCATGGCTGTTGCTGGTCGGCGATGAAGCGGAGCAGCTCGGGGTATTTTTGGTAAAACTCCGGGATGTCCGGGATGATCGTGGCTCCGGAAAACGTGATGAGCGGGCGGGCGGCCTCGGCAACGACGGTGGACGGGCATTCCATCGGGTTGTCCACGCGGGTGGTCTTGCCTTGGCGGAGGTCGATGAAGCCGTTGTTCATATCCAGCGGACCGGCGAGCATGTTGATGAAGACGGGGCTGACAAAGGTCTTGGGTTGGAAGACGCGCTTGGAGTCGAGCTGGGCGAAGCAGAATTCGCGGGTGACCGCATTCGGGTAGGTGCGCATTTGGCCGTAGGGATGGACCGGGCCGTCGTGGTATTCGCAGAGCAGTTTGTGCTTCGCGCAGAGTTCGGTGATCAGGCGGGAGCGGGCATTTTTTCCTCCGGATTTCCGGACATGAAGCCGTATTTCACACCGGCAGCGCCCCATTCGCCGTAGTGGGCGAGAGTTTCCTCTAGCGGAAATCGCCGTCCGCCGACGTCGTTGAGATAAAGGGCCTTGGTTGAGTAGGATTTCCGTTTGCCTCCGCATTTTTGAATTTAATGCGTTTTTAATGCCGGCTAGGGTTTCTCCTAACGAAAAAGGGAGCCTTTCGGCCCCCTAAGTCGTTGACTTTGAAAATGGTGGGTAGAGATGGATTCGAACCAACGTAAGCTTACGCTAGCAGATTTACAGTCTGCCCCCTTTAGCCACTCGGGCATCTACCCATTCCGCTTGCGCGGGGCGGATGTATGAGGATCGATGCCCGATCTGACAAGAGGAATTTCTCCCCGGCTGGACATTTTCTCGGAATTCCCGGGATTGCGCCGCCGCCACTCCCCGCTCAGCCCTTCATGGCTATCGCGGATTTCCGCAACTCCATCACCGTCAGCGGCGGGACGTTGAGCAGGCAGAGATCGCTGCGCGAGAGATCGAAAAGTTCGTGCTCCGAGATTTGCAGCGAGAACTGATAGGTGATGAAGACGCTGTCCGGGCCCATTGCCCGCGAGATGTTGGAGAGCAACTTCTCGCGCAGTTCGCGCTCCATGATGGTGAACGGGATGCCGGAAACGATGTAATCGGGATTGGAAATGCCCATTTTCGTCAAGGTCTCAGCCAGGTGCAAGGCGTCGGTGTGCACCACGGTCACCCGCTCGTCGTGGAGGAACTGCGCTTCCAAGTGGGCGGCGAAATGGGCGTCCAGCTCGATGAGCACCAGCCGCGACTCCGCATTCATCCGCCGGACGATCTGGCGGGTGTGGCAGCCCTCGCCAGGACCGAGTTCGATGACCACCCGCGGCTTGGAGAAATCAATCCTTCTCGCGGTTTTCCGGGTCAGAAATCCGGAGCTCGGGACGATGTAGCCGACACGGATCGGGTTCGCCAGGACTCGCTTGAAGAAAAGAAGGCTCATAGGAGGTGCGGCGGGATTAAAGCCCTGCCCGGACCGCAGGTCTAGCACGAGATTCGCGATCAAGCCGCCTGTGCCAGATTGATCCGGCCAAAGCGTCCCAAGCGCGACAATAGTTCCCGGTTACGGGGGGGGCGACCCACGAATCGTCGTCCGGAAAATCTTATTTTCCATTGATTTCGAGGACCTTGAATCAAGGTTCACCCATTTTGCATGGAATTTGCGAGAGCCGGATCGGAAATCCGTCCCGCCGCCATTCCGCGGGTTGGAATCCACACCATCAAAGCAACCAAATCACCAATCAACGACCATCATGAACTTCATCCAAAGATATCAGCCCACCCTCTCGTGGGTGAGCGAGCTGGACCGGCTCTTCGATCAAAACTTCCGCAATCCAGCCTTCACCCTCGGTCCGCGCGAGGCATTCCATGAGTCCGAAAACGCTTGGATTCTGCGCTTGGACCTTCCCGGTTTCCGCAAGGAAGACATCAAGCTAACCATGAACGACCACACGCTCCAAGTCGCCGCGGAATCCCCTGCCGACCGGCCTTTCAGCGGGAAATTCGAAGGCCAATGGCGACTCGGCGACGAAGTCGACGCCCCCGCCATCGCCGCCCGTTTGGAAAACGGCGTGCTCGAACTGACCCTGCCGAAAAAACCGCAAGCCATTACCGAGCCCGCCACGATCCCCATCCAATAACCCGAACCCTAACTCCTAAAATCATGAATACCTGCATGACCCCCACCGACAGCGCTCCCACCGCGGAGCAGAAGGAACTCGTCCAACGTCCCTACTTCCATGCGGAGGAGGACGAAAACGGCGCGAGCCTGCAAGTCGCCTTGCCCGGAGTGAGCAAGGAGGATTTGAAGCTCACCTTCCACGAATCCAGCCTGATGATCGAAGGCAAACGCAGCGACGCAATTCCCGAAAAGTGGAAAACCCTGCGCGACACCAATCCGGCCAGATGCTACGGCCTCAACATCCGCCTCACTTCCCGCCTCGACGGCACCAAGACCGCCGCCTCGTTCGAGGACGGAATCCTGACGCTCAAAGTGCCGATCAGCGAGGAGGCCAAGCCGCGCGTGATCGAGGTGAAGTGAAATCCCCTCGCGGATCTCGGACGGTCCAAAACAGCCCTCGGAAAAATTTCTCAAGTTTTTCCGAGGGAAGCCCGCCATTTGTCCCACCCCCTGTGGTTGAATGAAGGCGTTATGAACAACGCCCACACTGAAATCGTCTTCATCCTCGACCGCTCCGGCTCCATGCAAGCGATGGTCGAGCCCGCTATCAGCGGCTTCAACCGCCTGCTTCGCGAACAACAACAAGTCCCCGGCCAGGCGCGGTTCACGCTGGTCCTGTTCGACGATCAATACGAGTTGCCGTTCCTCTCGGTGCCGATCGCGGAGGTCGTGGAGCTCGACACCTCCACCTTCGTCCCGCGCGGCAGTACGGCGCTGCTCGACGCCATCGGCCGGACCATCGACGACCTCGGCGGCACGCTCGCTGCAACGCCCGAGAAGGACCGCCCGGGCCAGGTGATCATCGCGATCCTAACGGACGGCGAGGAGAACGCCTCCAACCGTTATTCCTGGGAAAAGGTGGCGAAACGCATCCGCCATCAGTCGGAGAAATACCAGTGGCAGTTCCTTTTCCTGGGACCCCAGGACGCCATCGCCACGGCCGGGAAAATGAGCATCGGGGCTAACAACACCACGAATTTCGCGATGAACGAGCATTCCTACACCTCTTCCAAAGGAGCGCTCAGCCGCAAAATGAGCGCCTTCCGCCGCAGCAGTCAGGGCGATACCGACGCCGCCACGGTCCACGATGCCGCCGCTCCGCTGGAAGCCCTGCGCGAAGAGGAAGAGCGCAAGGACGACGGCAAATAATTTCGCCCCCGCGAAAGTTCCCCGCGTCGCGCGAGCTGGTGGATTGCACCCGGCCTGAGCTCATGAAAACGCGGCGCGGGGATCATTTTCAGAGGGACATCAACTTGGCTGCAAAGTCGCGCCACTGTTTGCGAGTGAAACCGAGCTGGCCCGAGACCACCACAAGTTCGTCGGACCGGAGGATCATCCGGAAGCTGGTTAGGAAATTCGAAGGTAAACCTTTTGGCCCGACCAACACCATGCCTGTCTCTGCGAATCTCAATGGCAGCTCCGGCTCGACCAGAAGATAGACTTTACGGGTGTAGTGCGGAACCAGTAACCGGACAACCCGGCTCACGCATTCGGCAATTTCATCGGCCGCGAGCCCGATCGTCAGATTCTCCGTGGTGGCCTTGAAGCGCATCTGTTGCAAAAGGAAATTTGTAAAACAAACGGTTATCCCAAAGTCTCCATCCGCCGCCGGCGCTTTTCGAAAAGCACGGTCTCGCGATAGCCCGCCGCCCTGGCGATTTCGATGGCTTTCGGGAAGTCCCGGGCGACCTCGCCGGGCGCGTGCGCGTCCGAGGAAATCACCAGGCCGATGCCGGCGGAGCACGCGAGCTCGAGAAAGCGCGGCGTCGGGTAGGCCTCGCCGCACGGCTTGTGCCAGCCGGCGGTGTTGATTTCGATGACGCTGCCGGCCGCGGCAATGGCGTCGATGACCGGCTCATAGAAACGGTCGAGATCGCCGGCGGGAACGTGGGAGAATTTTTTCACCAGATCCGGGTGGGCGAGAATGTCGAAGACGCCGCTGTCCGCCATTTTCGCATAGGTTTCCCAATAATGCGTCCACACGGCGTTGACATCACTTTCAGCCCAGCGGCCGAGCCATTTCGGGTTGTCGAAATCCCAGTCGCCGAGGTAGTGGACGGAGCCGATCAGATAGTCCCAGTCGTGGCGGGCGGCGAGCTCGGCGATCCACGGTTCGCAGCCTGCCAGCCAGTCGCATTCCAAGCCGGCGCGGACGGGAATCCGGCCCGCCGCTTGCGCACGCGCGCGTTCGATCCAGCGGAAATACTCGGGAAGTTCCGCCACGGCCATCCGCCAATCATCGAAGGGTTCCGGGATTTGCGGCGCGTGATCGGAGACGCCGTATTCCGTGAGCCCTGCGGCGATGGCGGCCTCCACGAAGACTTCCGGCTCCCCCTCGGCGTGGCGGCAGAGCGGCGTATGGGTATGGTAATCAGCGGGCACTTGGGTATTTGAGAATGAATCGGATTGAACGGACGGAAAAAGCCATACTAGAGTCGCCCCACGCTGCAAACGCGAGATTTTCCATGTCCGATTTTTCTACAGAGTCCATTTCAGGCAATGCGGTGACCCGTTACCTCCTCGACCAACTCCGCCGCCATCCGAAGCGGGTGGTTTTCACCGAAGGCGAGGACATCCGCGTCATCCGCGCCGCGGCCCGGCTGGTGGCGGAAGAAGTGGTCGCGCCGATCCTGCTAGGCAACCGCGATCGCATCCGGGCGCTCGCGGCGGAACATTCCGTTTCGCTGAAATTCGTCCACATCATCGACCCGCCGCTGGCTTCGGACTTCGGGCTGTTTTGCAAACGAGTCGAAAACATGGCCCGCTACCGGACGATGCAGATCGGCGACCCGGCGGAGATCGTCGCCCGCCCGCATTATTTCGGCGCGCTGATGGTCCAATACGGCCAGGCGGACGCGCTCGTCGGCGGCAACCAAGCGCTTCCGGCGGCGTATTTCCGCGCGCTGCTCCACACGATCAAGCCGCTGCCAAACGTTCCTAAAATCTTCGGCGTGACGATCTTGACCGGCGACCACCTCAAAAATCTGGGCGGCAGCGGAATCTTGTTCCTCGCGGATTGCGGGCTGAACCCGGTTCCCGACGTCGCCGAGCTGGCGGCCATCGCCTTGGAAACCGGGAAATTGGCGCGCCATTTCCTCGGCCGGAAAGCCTTCGTGGCCATGCTCAGCCACTCGACGAAAGGCTCGGCCAACACGCCGGACGCCCAGCGCATGGCCGCCGCCGCGTCACTGGCGCGGGATGAAGCGCTGAAGCAGTTTCTGGATATCGGCATCGAGGGCGAACTCCAGGCGGACGTCGCACTCGACCCCGAAGCCTCGGAAACCAAACTCCCCGCGGCAGAGGCGCGACCGACGGCGGACGTGTTGGTGTTCCCGAATTTGGACGCCGCCCACATTTCCCTCAAGCTGCTCCAGCATGTGGCCGGCGCGCAAAACTACGGCCAGCTCATCCTCGGCCTGTCGCGCCCCGCGGCGCAGGTGCCGCGGACGGCAACGGTGGAGACCATTTTCGGCACCGCCGCAGCCATCGCGGTGGAGGCCATCAAGTTCCACCAGCTTTACCCCGACGGGGAAATCTGAGAACGCCGGTGGGCCCGATGGTGGGGAATTCCCGGAAACCCCGCCCGATAGTTTCGTTAGGTTGACGCCTCCACATGGGTGCGCTACTGGTGCGGAGATGATTATCATTCGGAGTTTATTGATCGGGTTTATCGCCTTCGCGGGCCTTGCAAACGCCCAACTCTCGACATCCCTCAAACTCTCCAAAAGGCAATATCTGGCGGGCGAACCCGTCATCGCCATTGTCACCGTGACCAATCACGCCGGTCGGGAACTCACCTTCGCCAGTGACGGACGCACCCAATGGCTCGATTTCATCCTCAAGGACAGCCGCGGGGAATCCGTCACGCCGAAAGGCCGCGCTTTGTTCGGGAAAATGACAATCCGTGCGGGAGAATCCCTCGCGCGCGAAATCGATCTGGCCCAACATTTCCAGCTCAGCGAACCGGGTAATTTCTCCGTCGGGGCGCTGGTTCACATGCCCGGGAGCACCGTCGAGGGCGCGTCCACCGGCCGGGTATTGTTCACCCAAAGTCCCGGTGTGCCCTATTGGTCTCAAAAAGTCGGAATTCCGGGCAAGGCCGGCCTGACGCGGGAATTCCGCCTGCTCAATTTCAGCGGTGATGAAAAAGCCCAGATCTACGCGCAAATCATTGACGGCCGGACCGGGCAGAATGTCAGGACGTTCCTTCTCGGCGACGTCCTCATGCTGCGCAAACCCCTCGCCACGGTCGATCGCCAGCAACGCATGCACGTGATGTTTCTCGCCACTCCGACCATGTGGGTCCACTACCAGATCGATACCGACGGCAAGGTCGCGGAGCGTCAGATCCATCAGCGCGGCAGCCAGGGAGACCCCCAATTATTGACTTTTGCCGATGGCACCGTTCGTGTCGCCAACAGCATTCCATACGATCCGAAAGCCGCCGCCGAAGCCAAGGCAAAGGTCCGCAAGGCATCGGATCGCCCGCCCGCCGGCTACTGATCGCTCGGGTTGCGCGCGAATTTCGCCAAGACCCAGAAATTGCCTTTACAAATTTCAAAAAAGCTCAACATATCCTAATTGTTTCACGAACTTAACTTTTCATCCCATGAAAACCATCTTTCGATTTCTAGCACTGACTGCTTTGTGCGCCCTCGGCAGCGTGGCGAACGCCGCGAATTTCCGCACGGTGGTGATCGACGCGGGCCACGGCGGCCACGACAACGGCGGCCAATGGGGTCGCGTTTATGAAAAGCACCTCGCCCTCGACACCGCCGCCCGGCTTGAAACCAAACTGAAATCTCTGGGCTATCAGACAGTGATGACCCGCCGCAGCGATTATTTCATCTCGCTGCCACAGCGCGTCAGCACGGCCAACCGCTACAAAAACGCGATTTTCGTCAGCATCCACTACAACTACACTTGGAAACAACAAGTCAGCGGACTGGAAACCTTCTATTCCACCGAGGAGGGAAAACGCCTCGCCCAACTCGTCCAAAGCAGCCTGATCCGGCGCACGCGGACGGTGGATCGCAGCGCGAAATACGCCCGCTTCTACGTGATTCGCAACACCACCCTGCCTTCCATCCTCGTCGAGGGCGGCTTCGTCAGTAATGCCGAGGAACGCGACCGCATGAAATCCGGTTGGTTCCGTGAATCGATCGCCCAGGGGATCGCGGACGGGATCCAACGCTATCGCCGCGGATATTGAATTAGCCTGCGTCGCCGGGAAAGCGGTGTTAAATTTTCCGCATGGCCGCAATCACGATTGCTGAAACACGCGCCGTTGAGGCCACAGCCACGGCCGCGGGATGGTCCGAGGAGCAGCTCCTGAATCTGGCAGGCGAGAGACTCGGCCGCGCAATCGGGCGGTATTTCCCCAAGCCCGGCAGCGGGATCGGTTATCTGGGAAAAGGCCACAACGCCGGCGATGCATTGGTCGCGCTGCGAATCCTCCGCGACGAGTTCGGCTGGAAAATCGCGACCCGGAACGCCTACCCAATCGAAGAATGTGCTCCCCTCACCCGGAAAAAATGGCAAGAGCTCTGCCTCGCGGCTCCGCTGGATGAATCCCCGGGCTGGCGCGATCTCGCAACGCCGTTGGTCTTGTTGGACGGACTTCTCGGCAGCGGAACCCGCGGCGCGTTGCGCGCGCCACTCGTCCAACTCGCCGCTGAAATGGCGGCTCTCCGACAGCATGCCGGAGCGCGCGTCGCAGCCGTCGATTTGCCGTCGGGAATCGATCCCGATACCGGCCGGATTTCCCCTGACACCGTCATCGCGGATGTCACCTTCATGATCGGCAACGCCAAACGCGGACTACTCTTCGGCCATGCGGCGCCAGCCACCGGGGCGCTTGCCGTGGTGCCTGTCGAGCCCCTCACCTCGAGCCGGCCGGGCGACTTTGAACTCATATCGCCACAAACGCTCGATTGCGGGAAGTCACCGCGCGCGTTTGATTTCCACAAAGGCATGGCCGGGCGAGTGGCGATTCTGGCGGGCTCTGCCGCCTACACCGGAGCCGCGGTTCTCGCCGCGACCGGAGCCCTGCGCGGTGGTGGCGGACTGGTCACGCTTTTCGTTCCCAACGCCGTCCGGGACTCAATCTCTGCAAAATGCCCGCCTGAACTCATCGTCCGCGGCTTTCACAATCCACGGGAATTGATGGAACTCACATTCGATTCATGGGTCATCGGCTGTGGATTGGGGGAAATGGACACGCCGACAGCGGAAGGACTGCTGGAGTTGATTTCAAACTCCCCCGCCCCGGCCGTCCTGGATGCGGACGCTCTGAACCTCATCGCCAAGTCCGGAAAAACGGAGATTTTCAGGCGAAACCACCTTCTCACCCCGCATCCGGGAGAATTCGCGAGGCTCGCCCCCGATCTCCGTGATTTGCCACGGGAAGAAGCGGCGCGCAAATTTGCCGACCGCGTCCCCGCCACCCTCCTGTTGAAAGGCTGCCGCACCATCGTCACCCGCCAAGGCCGGCCGCTTTGGTGCAATTCCACCGGCAGCCCCGGCATGGCGACCGGGGGCCAAGGCGACTTGCTGGCCGGAGTCATCGGTGCCCGCCTGGCCATCGGCGACTCCCCCGTGGACGCGGCCGCGCTCGGCGCGTGGCTCTGCGGGCGCGCTGCGGAAGTCGCCTTAAATCAGGAAAACCTCTCCGAGGAATCACTCGCGCCGAGCGACGTGCTTCATTTTCTCGGAGCCGCCTTCCAGGATTGGAAATCCTCCCGCCGCTAGGAAATCGCGCCGTCCGAGATTTCCTCCGCCTCGTCCTTGGCAAGAGTCCGGTCGATCAGGAACGGCCCGAACGGCAGCAGCGAAGCCACGAAGGCGAGCACCGATTTCCCGAACGACAGCCGTCCGTTCACCAGCGCCATCAGGATCGCCAGGCAATAGACCACGAACAAAATCCCATGAATCCATCCCGGCCACTTCACCGCGGTCGGCATGCCCGCCAAATACTTGAGCGGCATGGCCACGCCCATCAGCACAATGAACGAAACGCCTTCAATCGTCCCGCAAATCCTGACCCGTCCCACGGATGTTTTCCAGTTTGGCATTTTGCAAAAAATGATTCGCTTCACCGCATGACAATCACAAAAAACCAATGGCCTCCACGTGGAAAACCATTGGTCGTTAAGTTTGAAATGGACCGCAATCAGTTGACTGCCACGGCCGATGTGCCGGTCTCACCGGTGCGGATACGGATCGCCTCTTCGACGTTGGAAATGAATACCTTCCCGTCACCAATCTTGCCGGTGTTGGCGCTCTTCACGATGGCCGAGGCGACGCCTTCTGCCTGGGCGTCGTCCACCACGATTTCGATTTTCACTTTCGGCAGGAAATCCACGGTGTATTCGGAACCACGGTAAATTTCCGTATGGCCCTTTTGACGGCCGAAGCCCTTGACCTCGGTAACTGTCATACCTTGCACACCCACCTCAGCGAGGGCCTCTTTAACTTCTTCAAGCTTGAATGGTTTGATGATCGCTTCGATTTTTTTCATAGTTCGGCAGGATTGGTAATGAGATAAAAGCAAAGAGCGTGCCAATTCACCGCCTCTTTCATTTATTTTCCGGCCCGAACTTATCCATCGGGAGCCCCGCTGACGAGAGGAAAAGCGCATCCCCGCCAAAATGACCTCGCCTTGCGCCGGACATTCCCCCTCCGAATCGTGAAATCTTTGCCATTGCCAATCCGCCGGGGCTTTGCTCATTTAATCCCCTCATGGCCAATCCGACTAACGTGCTCTCCAGCGGAATCGAAATCACCGGTTCCATCCGCTTCTCCAACGACATGATCATCGATGGGAAAATCGACGGTGAGATCACTTCGGACAAGGGCCGCGTGACCATCGGCGAAAACGCCGTGATCAAAGGCGATGTGACCGCCGGCGAAGTGAAAGTTTACGGCAAGGTCGAAGGCAAAATCACCTCCCAGCGCTGCGAACTGAAGGACAAGTCGAAAATCAACGGCGACATCAAATCCAAGATTTTCTCGATGGAAGAAGGCGCCCAGCTCTCCGGCCGCACCGACATCGGTGGCTGATGCCGGCCCGTCGGATCAGTGGGTGGAGCGGACGCCCAAACGGAAGAACCCGCCGTCTTGCGGCGTGGGAAACAGCGGGTATTCCACGCTTACGGCCTCAACCTCCCCATCTTCCGCAATGACAGTCGGAGTGACCGTGCTGTCCGCCCAGTTGACCAGGTCCCCGCTGAACTGCGGGATGTAAACGAGGCCGGCTTCGGCGGCGTCTTTCCGGCGGATATAAACCACCCGGAAATCGGTGCCGCTGGTAGATGTCTGATACCAAGGCGACGGCCTGCCACGCTTGGTGACGATTCCACCGGAGACATCCGCTTCCAGAAAACCACCGTCATTGACGGTCGGGTTCAGACCGAAGGCGAATTCGAGGAAGTTTGAAAGCCCGTCAGTGTCCGCGCCGGATGCCGCGTCGTTGGTATAACGGCTCAGCCCGTGGGCGATTTCGTAGGCGTCGGACATCCCGTCGCCGTCAGTATCGGCCGCCCCTTGTTTGGTGATGGTGAAGTTGTCGGGAGTGGCTCCGCCGGACTGGACGAAGGTGCAAGTCAACGAATTGCCGTTCACGTCGAGATTGACCGTGCCGACGTTGTTATAAGAAACATACATGGCCGGGTGGTCGATCATCCCGCTATCCGCCAGACCGGACATCCCGGCCGTGTTGTAAACCGCGCCGAAACGGTCGCGCGGGCCGGTGAGCGGCTTGATGTAGGCGCCATCGGGCGGGATGACGGTGCCGGCGGTAGTGTCAGTCGCGATGAAACCGTTGGCGGCGTTGCGGATCTTTCCGTTAGCGGTCGTGGTGAAACCGGAAGTGCTGCCGTTGCCCGCGTTTTTTCTCATGGCGGCAGTAATCCCGGGGACTTGGTCGGAGCGCCCGTAGAATCCATCCAGCAAGACGCTGCGTTCGTAATTGTGACTGTGGCCGAGGAAGACGAGATCCACCCCGCCGTTTTCCAGGATGGGGTTGAAGTTCGTCCGCATCCTCACCATCTGGGGTTCCGTGTCGGAGTTGTGGCTGCCCTTTGAATACGGGGGGTGATGCCAGAAAGCGATGATCCAGGTGGCCGTGATGCCGGCGAGATCCTGCCGGAGCCAGACCGCCATCGGACCGTCGCTCCCGTTAGTCTCAATGGTGCTGGTATCACTGGCTTGCGAGTCGAGACAGATGAAATGGATGTTTCCGTAGTCGAAGCTGTAATAATGCTCCGTGCCGGATCCCACGCCGCCGCACTCGCCCGCGGTCGGGAACGTGAACATGTCGAAGTAGGGGAAATTCGCCAGCGGATTGGTGCTGCCGTTGTTCGCGTCATGATTTCCAAGCGTGCTCCACTGCGGCATCTTGCGGAAGATGTTCGCATACATGTTGAAGTAGCCGGTTTGATATTCGGCATCGGTGCCGCTGGTGTAGGCGTTATCCCCCATTTGGAGATTCAGATCCGGAATGCGGCTGCCCGTGAAACTCGCGCCGCCGGTGGCCGGGAGTCTCCGCGAGAAACCGATCAAGAGTGGATTTGGCGTCCGTGAAATTTCCCTGCTGGTCGAGAATCCGGCCCTGCCACCACAAGACGGGGAATTTTCCGGGAGCATGACGTTGCGCTTTTTCAAAATCCACGGCGGCCGCCGCCCAATCCTCATGCTCGAACTCCAAAACACCCCGCTGATACCAAAGATCCCCGCTCGACGGCTGCGCCGCCAAAAGCTCGTCCACCCGCGCCAACAACGTGGAATGAGTGCCATGGGCCGAAACCGGAACGAACGAAGCGAAAATCATCCCGGCCAATCCGAGCACCCAAAACCCCGCCGCTGGCAGCCGACGGTTGGTGCGATCGGTCGTCAGAAGTTTCATGAGGTGGCGGAATATCGGGTCAATCGTTTTGGCAGGGAAACTTACGGCCCGGTCGCTTTCCACTCGCGGATGACGGAGACTTTGACCGAGCCTTGGCCGCGTGCGGCGAGGCCGCCGCCGCCTCCGGATTTGGTGCTCTGGATGGTGTCGGTTTCTTCACGCAGGATGAGCGGATAGATGAGCGAGAGCCAGAGTTTGCCGGACTGGATGGAGACGTCCTCGTCGCTGAAATTCCCCTCAAAGTCCGCAAACTGCTTGCGGCTGAAATGTCCGGTGACGGCGAAGACGCCGCAAGGATGGCCCTTGACCGCCTCGACGGATTCAAATGTGAGATCGAGCGATCCCTTGGCGTCTCCCGTGACCAGCATCGGCAGGGACTCGCCGGAAACCGCTAGAGTGTCGCCGACCTTGAAGCGCCGCTTACCGAACCAGAGGGCTCGAGGCGCGAGCGCGTTTTCGACGAGCAGCGAATCGAACACCGGGCCGAGTTGCTGGGAGAGCGCGGCGGCGCGGAAGCCCTCGCTGTTGTCGGATTTCCATGCGGTGCCGGATTTGCCGAAAACCCGCGGCTTGGACGGAGGGGCCAACTCCTTGACCGCGGGCTGCTTGGACTTGTCGGCTCCCTCGATGACGGGCTCGGCGAAGGTGGATTGCTCGAGGGTGTAGCGGACTTGGCTGCCGGCGCGCTCAAGCTTGGTCACGGTGGTTTGGGTTCCCTTGACGACTTGGGCATGGCTCTCGATGGCGGACGCCTCGAAGAAGCGGCCTGACAGTTCGTGAATGCGCGTGGTTCTCACTTCGATCTTGCCGGGAAGCGGCAGGTCCTTGCGGAAAACGAAGCCCTCGGGAGTTTCATCGACGAGCTTCTGGAGCGCGGGATCCGACTGGCTGGCTCCGGACTCGCCGGCTTTCTTGGCGATCAGGCTTTCCACCGCGGACTTCGCCTTGTTGGCGAGATCCTCCACCTTGTCGCAGGAAGACGAGGCGAGGCCGAGCAGGACTATCGTTAGGACATTGGGTTTCATGCGCTTAAATTTGGAAGCCGCCGTCGAGACTCTGGTTCATTTCAATGGCAGGCATCTCGCCGCTGGTCACCCCGACGACGATGGCGGGCACTCCGGCGACGGTCTTGTGCGGCGCCACGTCGTTGAGGACGACGCTGCCGGCCCCGACCTTGGCGCCGGTGCCGATTTCCACGCGGCCGAGGATTTTCGCGCCAGCGCCTAGCAGCACGCCGGAGCGGATGATCGGGTGGCGGTCGCCGGTCGCCTTGCCGGTGCCGCCGAGCGTGACTTCATGAAGGATCGACACGTCGTCCTCGATGATCGCCGTCTCCCCCACCACAAACGAGGTCGCGTGGTCCAACAGAATCCCGCAGCCGATGCGGGCGGCGGGATGAATGTCCACGGCGAAGGTCTCGCTGGCGAGGCTTTGGAAATACAAGGCGAGCCAGCGGCGGTCGTCCTGCCAGAGCTGGTGCGAGACCCGGTAGGTGGTGAGGGCGAGGAAGCCCTTGAAGAACAGCAGCGGCTCCAGCGGCGAGAAGCACGCGGGATCCCGCTCGAACATCGCGAGCAAATCCCGCGAAGCCGAGTGGACGATGTGGGGATGGCCCTCGAAAACGCCGGTGAGCAGTGGTTCCATCACTCCCCGCTGCATGTCCTCGCGGGCAAGCCGCCGGGCTAACCGGGCACCCAGCGCGGCGGCTAACGTCTCGCGGGAAAGGATCACGTCATCGACGAGGTGACGGAGCGTCAGTTCTTCCTCGGCGACGCGGGCGGCCTCGCTGCGGAGGGTTTCCCAGACGTTGCGGACGTCCGCGACTTTTCCCGAGCAAAGCTTGCCGGGATTCTTGCTCGCCGGGAGAGTTCCGGCCTGTTGAGATTCGCTCATGAAGATTTCACAGAAATTGGAATACGCCTGCCGGGCGATGACCCAGCTGGCGAAATACCATGACGGGCGGACTCTTACACGGCTTGAGGACCTCGCGCAACGCGAAGCAGTGTCCGGAAATTTTTTGGTCCAAATCCTCAACGACCTGCGCCGCGCGGGACTCATCGAAAGCCGCCGCGGCAAGGCGGGCGGCTACCTGCTAGGACGCGCCGCCGACCAAATCACCCTCCGGCAGGTGGTCGAGGCCGTCGATCCCGCGCTCTTGCAGTGCTCGGTGACCCGCGACGGCGACTCGGGCCAGGCGGTGCGGCGCGCGTGGGAGCAGGTTTCCAGCGGACTCCAGCAGTCACTGGATCAGATCACGGTGGAAAGCCTCGCCAGCAACCAAGGCGCGCCGATGTTCTACATCTGATCGGGCGCACCTCGCATGTTTTTTCATCCTCCGCGAGGATCAAGCGCCCGGCCCAAAGTAGTCCCGGACTTCAGTCCAATGCCTTTAAGGATTCGATCCCGCCAGTTCGGCTCTTGATCCCGGAGGGATCGCTGAAATTAGCCGGTGGCGAGAGCCACCGGAATTCGGGCATCAACATGATTCAGCCCCGGAGGGGCGCCGGATGGCCGCGAATCACCATAGGAACCTTTCGTCGAAATCGACTCCACAGCGATGCAGGAGTTGCAGATATTCCTCCTGAAACGTCCGTTTCCGGTGATGCTCCTCCTGCCGCGAGATGTAGCTGCGGACGTTTTCGCGGTAGGACGGGCTGACGCTGAATGCGCCGTAACCTTCCTGCCATGCAAAGGCCCGGTCGCCGGTCTCATCATGGACCCATTTCGAGGAAACCGCTTTGATATCGCGAACCACATCGGCGAGGCGGGTGGTGGCATTCAAACCGAGAAGCAGGTGAACATGATCGTCCACGCCGCCTACAGCCTCCGGGATTGAGCCCGATTTCCGTGCCACCCCGCCAAGATAGGCATGAAGTCGCTCGCGCCATTCGGAGGCGATCCGTGGTTCCCGGTTTTTCGTCGAGAAAACGACATGAAAATGGAGCGAGAGATGGGTCGATGGCATGGCGGCGGTTTCCAGTGCCCCTGCTGGGGCACGGATTCGTTTCATACCGTAATCCGGTGGCTTGCGCCACCGGCTAATTTCACATGCCCCTGCCAGGGCAAAATCATACCAGCCCAATCCTCAAAGCCATTGGACTTCAGTCCGTTCTTCACCTCCCGCCCACGAAAAAGGCGGAGCCTGCGCTCCGCCTCTTTCGTGAAATGAACCGGGCTTACTTGCCCCAGCGCTCGAGCAGCGTCTTCGCCATGTCCGAGGGAGTCTCGGAAACGGCGATGCCGCATTCCGCCAGAATCCGCTTCTTGGCCTGGGCGGTGTCGTCCTCGCCGCCGACGATGGCGCCGGCGTGGCCCATCCGGCGTCCCGGAGGCGCGGTGGCTCCGGCGATGAATCCGGCGATGGGCTTCTTGCAGTGCTCCTTGGCCCAGCGCGCGGCGTCCACCTCGGCGTTGCCGCCGATCTCGCCGATCATGATGATGGCTTCGGTTTCCGGATCGTTGTTGAACATCTCCAACACCTCGCGGTGGTTGGTGCCGTTGATCGGGTCGCCGCCGATGCCGACGCAGGTGCTCTGGCCGTAACCGAGCTGCGTGAGCTGCCAGACGGCCTCGTAAGTGAGCGTGCCGGAGCGGGAAACCACGCCGACGTTGCCGCGCTTGTGAATGTAACCGGGGGCGATGCCGATGCGGCAGCCGCCGTGGCTTTTCTCGCCGAGGCCGGGAGTGACGATGCCGGGGCAGTTAGGACCGAGCAGGCGCGACTTCGAGCCCTTGAGCATTTCCTTCACGCGCATCATGTCCATCACGGGAATCCCCTCGGTGATGCAGACGATGAGCTCGATCCCCGCATCCGCGGCTTCGAGAATCGCGTCGGCCGCGAAGGCCGGCGGCACGAAAATCGCCGAGGCGGTGGCTCCGGTTTCGTTGACCGCGTGACTGACGGTGTCGAAGATCGGGACGACGTCTTCAAACTTCTGCCCGCCTTTGCCGGGGGTGACTCCGGCGACGACCTTCGTGCCGTAGGCGAGTGAGAGCGAGGCGTGGCGCGCGCCGAAGCTGCCGGTGATTCCTTGGATCAGGAGCTTGGTGTTTTCGTCGATGAGGATGGACATGGGAAGAAGTGGTTAGTGGCCAATGAAGAGGTTATTGGACGGCGGCGACGATCTTGCGGGCCGCGTCGGACATGTCGTCGGCGGAGACGATGTTGAGGCCCGAGGCGGCCAGGGTGGCTTTGCCCAGCTCGACGTTGTTGCCTTCCAGGCGGACGACCAGCGGGATCGGCAGGCCGGTTTCCTTGGCTGCCGCGATCACGCCTTCGGCGATGATGTTGCAATCCATGATGCCGCCGAAAATGTTGATGAGGATGCCCTTCACGTTCGGATCACCGAGGATGATCTTGAACGCCGCGGTCACCTGCTCCTTGGAAGCGCCGCCCCCCACGTCGAGGAAGTTCGCCGGATCGCCGCCGAAGTGCTTAATGATGTCCATGGTCGCCATCGCCAGGCCGGCGCCGTTGACGAGGCAGGCGATGTTTCCATCGAGTCCGATGTAGTTCAAATCATGCGCCGCGGCGGCGACTTCGCGAGGGTCTTCCTCGTCGGTGTCGCGCATCGCGGAAATCTCGGGATGCCGATAGAGCGCGTTGTCGTCGAAGTTGAATTTCGCGTCCAGCGCATAGACGTGGTCGTCGGTGGTCACCACCACCGGGTTGATTTCGACCATCGAGCAGTCGCAGTCGATGAAGAGCTTGTAGAGTGAGTGAAGCAGGCGGCCGAACTGGCGGGCGTTGGTGCCCATGTCCAGGTTGTGGCAGATCTTGCGCACTTGATAGGCCTGCAGGCCCGCCAGCGGGTGGATGTATTCGCGCAGGATTTTCTCCGGAGTCTTTTCGGCCACCTCCTCGATGTCCATGCCGCCTTCGGTGGAAACGACGATCACCGGCTGGCTGGTTTCGCGATCCATCAGGATGGCCAGATAGAGCTCGCGGCTGATGGTCACCGACTCGGCGATCATCACCTTGCGCACCAGACGGCCGTCGTCGCCGGTCTGCTTGGTGACCAGCACCTCGCCAAGCATTTGGGTGGCCACATCGCGGGCGGATTCCGCGGATTCCACGAGGTGCACGCCGCCCTTGAAGCCGTTTTTAAAAGTCCCTTTGCCCCGGCCACCGGCGTGGACCTGGGCTTTCACGACCAAGTGTTTCACCCCGAGCCATTTGGCCGCGTCATAGGCTTCCTTGGCGGTGGCGGCGACTTTCCCCTTCGGGCTTGGGACTTGGAAACGGTCGAAAAGCTCTTTGGCTTGGTATTCGTGAATGTTCATGGTGGCGGCTGGGATCGTGCGCTCAAACGGAGAATCGCGCGGACCCTATTCCCCCATCCCTCGCCGGGTCAAGGCATCGTCTTGGAAAATTCCGCCCGGAATGGGTCCCCACGCGCCTCGGCGGAAAGTATCAGGAGTGTCTCACGACTTCTTCCTCTCCCGCCCCAGCCCCACAACGGGAGGGACGAATGGCACGCGGTTAAGCTCGATTTCGTTGATCCTGGTTCCGGAACACGGAGCGTCGATATTCTATCGACTGTTTCGGGCCGACATTCTGTCGGCCGAAGGCTGGGCGGCGGACAGGATGTCCGCGGCAAACAGCGTTCAGAATGAACGCGCTCCTTTGAGTGCCCATCTCTCACTCGCCCCTCGCCTCTTGCGCCCCTTCCCATTCCGGATGCTGCGCAAATCCCCAACAAGGACCGGCGGAATCTGTCCGCCGTATCCCATGAGATGACAATGATTCGCGGATCGCCTCCTCACATTGGACTTTTCATGGACAGGGCGGACAGATTCCGCCCCTCCTCGGGTTTCCAATCCTTAATGCCAATGCTCCCTGGCTTGATCGCCGTGATCCCAGCCCCGGTTTTCCAGCCTTCACTCTGGACACCAGAAAGGCCGCCGGCCCTTGCGGACCGGCGACCCCTTGTTACCGCGATGCGGCGTTGCTTGATCCATCTTTCTGACGGTCAGATCAAGCAACGTCCGTGTTCGGCGGCTCTGACGGCCCGGCAGCCCCGTTCAACCACCCGGAGATCCGCCCCAGGCGAGCGCAGGGCACCCGAATGTGTCAGGAGTGTCTCACGACTTCTTCTCGGGCGGATCCGGTTCGCAACCGCCCCTTCGGCCTTTGCGCAACGGCCCCTTCGACTTCCCTTCCCCAAGTTTTCGCTTCCCATGCCCCGGTTTTCCAGCCTTCACTCTGCACACAAGAAAGGCCGCCGGCCCTTGCGGACCGGCGACCCCCTGGTTACCGCGATGCGGCGTTGCTTGATCCATCTTTCGACGGTCAGATCAAGCAACGTCCGTGTTCGGCGGCGGAGCCTCGGGAGCTGTCACCTCCGGTTTTTTCCGCGCGACTTTGCCTGTCTTCCGCTCGCTTTTGGGAATAAATCCCAGCGAGCGATAGAGCTCACAGTCCTGGCCAAACTCCGGGGTGCCCCGGATCGAATTGGCGATCAGAATCAACTTCTCGTTGAGCATGTCGTCGGCCTTGGCGCGGGTCAGCTGCAGACCCGCCAGTTTGGTTTGCGCCGCTCTCATCGTCTCACGGATTTGAATCGACTCCTTGGACCCCTCCTCGAACTCGGCGAGGGTGGATCCGGCGAACGTCGCATCCGGAGCGAATTCCAGCCATGCGGCCAGGAATTTTTCGCGCCGGAACGACACATTTTTGTTTTTGTTGTTAGCCATTGGCTGGTTTGGTGAACGTGCCGGGGAAACTGTGGCGATATCAGACACGCTGGACACTTTCTCGAACACGCCGTGCATCCTGCACTTTTATTGGATCGAGGCAAACCGATTCTCATCATGTAGTATCCACAAATTATTCACAATACAAGATATAGCGCTTTTCGGGATGGCTTTACCATGTAAAGAGTGATGATGCTCTAGGACTGTTGGTTGATTTACTCGCATGTTATTCACATCCCTAGTGGGTCGGAAATTTTCGCCACGCTGCTAGAAAAAGCCCGAAAGCCTGCAACTTCCAGAACTACAATGCCTCCCAGGGCCAAGTGACCGCTTCAAATCGCCCCCTGCCGCAAGCCCCTTGTTCCCGACATCTTTCTCCAAGGTTGCCGATCGTCATCGATGCTTCAAACACACGTTGGCACCTTACACGTGCCCAGCCCCCGCGTTGGAAAAGTGGGTGCAACGCTTTTACCCGGACGGGGAAAGCTCTTCCCCCAGCGGGGAAAAGCTTTCCACAGGAGGGAAAGGCTTTTCCCCCGGCGCGGAAAAGCTTTCCGCGGGCGGGATAGGCTCTTCCCCCGCCAGGGAAAAGCTTTCCGCGGGCGGGGAAGGCTCTTCCCCCGGCAGGGAAAAGCTTTCCAAGGGCGGGAGAGGCTCTCCCCCCGGCGCGGAAAAAGCTTCCACCGCACCCGAACGTGTCAGGAGTGTCTCACAACTTCTTCCTCTTCTCCGCCCCGCGCGCCCACGCCGCCTTCTCCCGCCCGAGGCCGGGCTCTCCCCTTCGACGTCCGATGTTGGACGTTCCACGTTCAATGTTCCCCTTCGCCACTTTCTCCTAGCCATCTAGCAAAATCCTCGTTTGCCTAACCCCGTGCTCCTCGCCGCCGCCATCGAACGCCTCTACGCTCCTGCCCCATGCGCCCGCCCGAACTTCCCGAACCCACCCCTCGCCGGAATCCGGACGGGGCTGGCTCTGGCTCGGGTCTTGATCCCGCGCTCCCCGGCTTGACCCTTCAAGCATTTCAGCTACGTTCCCGACATCGCCATGCACTTCACCCCATCGAAGCCGCTCTTCAATATCACCGTGCCTGCGCCGAAATCCCCGGCGAAGAAGGCCACGGCGGCTGTGGTTTCGAAGAGGCCGAAGCTCACTACCGAGCAGGCGCTCAGGGGTTACGATTACCTGAAATCCCGCAGCTCCCGCACCAGCTCCGGCAGCTAAGCCGTCTCGCGCCTGTGGACCGCGCCGGCCGAAAGGCTCTCAGAAAATGGGCGGAGGGACACGGTTACGTGTTCGATGAGCACCGCTTCTTCCAACATTGGACGGAGCAGGGACAACGCGGTGGAGCCGAACATCAGGTTTACTACGATCAGGAAGCCGGGCGCTGGTTCAAGCGCCTCTACCATGGCGTGAACTCCAGCACACTCGGCGATTACCTCGTCCGAATGCGCCTCCACGCGGTAATCTTCCCCGAGACCGCCTATCGGCTGGAAGGATTCACCATCAATCCGAAAAACAAGGACCTTGCCCCCGTCGTCTCACAACCCCACGTCGAGGTGGACACTACGCGCCCGCTGGTCACCAAGTCCGAGACCGACGACCTCATGGCCACGATGGGTTTCGCGCCTGTGCAGCTGATTCACGACGGCATCCGCGACGACGGCTACTTCGCCTACCTCCATCCCGTCACCGGCGTGCTCGCCCACGACCTGCACGATGAAAACGTCGTCCGCATTCCGGAAACGGAGGATCTCGCCGTCATCGATCCCTATATTTCCCTTGCACGCCTCGGGACCTGGGCGGCCATCAAACTGGCTGAAGTCGGCTACCCCACCCCTCCCGATGACTCGCCACAAGCTTCCTGATCTTTCCCACTCCCCATCGTCCCGGCTCCGCGCCCCCTCTGCCGCCTCTGCGTCTCTGCGGTTAAAAAATCCCCGTCTCACATCCAAAATTCAAAATTCAAAATCCATCATCCCAATTTCCCCGCTCGTTTCTCCTAGCCATCTATCAAAATCCCCGCTTCCCTAACCCCGTGCTCCTCGCCGCCGCCATCGAACGCCGCCCCGCTCCCGATAAGGAGTTGCGACATTCCTGGCTCAAACGCACCGAAATCACCATCGTGGAGGGCACCGCCCCATGAAGCTCCCAAACGCAGAACTCGCCATCGTGCCGGAACGAAAGGTGGCTCTTTACCTGCTCAACAGGGCGCACCCTATTGGTGGGGCGAAAGCGATTTTTTTTCTGCACCATGGTTTTACGCTGGAACAATGGCAGGTGCTCGCCGGAAGACTCCTCCACCATGCCTTGGAAAACGAAGTAGTTGCCAGTGACCAGAACCCCCACGGTATCCGCTACGCCGTGGATGGCCCACTTGTCGCACCGACAGGGAAGAGCTTGAACATCCGCACCGCTTGGTTTATCGATCATGGCACTGAGACGCCGCGCTTCATCACCGCACATCCTTTACCAAAACCATGAATACCATCCATGAACTCGATTGTGTCGCACTGACCTGCGATCTGCCGGAGCACGGCTTGATGGCGGGAGACGTAGGCACCGCCGTGCTGGTGCATGGCGAAGGCGTGGCTTACGAGGTGGAATTTGTCGGCTACGACGGACACACCGTGGCTCTTCTCACACTAGAGCGTGACCAACTGCGCACCCTCGCGACACGGGACATCCCACACGCGCGGGAACTCGCGGTAGCTTGACCACCGCCCTCCTCGAAGACCTCATCGGTCCATGGCTCAGCGTTCTTCCAGCTGGGCATGAATCGTGCGGATTTCCGGTCGAAGAAAATACCGGGACGCGTCCCGTCCAGAATTTCCGGCTCCAGCTCGCCCGCGAAGCGAGATGCTCTTGAACGACAAAGAACTCGAAGCCCCGTCTCCCCATCCAAAAACTTGTCCCGGCAAAGCGCAGCGGCGACGGATTCGGGGGTGTCATAATTTTTGTGTAAGTGCTTTCCGCTGATGTGCCCCATCACCAGAACCAGCACATCCAATGAAACCGAAAATCAGCAACTCGCGCCTCCACGGCCTCAATGTCCGCGCCCTGCGGTTCTTCTCAGTGTGGGGTCCCGGCCATCCGACTGTTTTTGCGGATTCCTCATTTCAAGTTTCAGTTTTCAGCGTTTCAGCTTTACCCAAATCCACTTTTCCCCGACAAACCACTTCTTCCAATTATTCGATTCTCACGTTGGCTTTCTCTGCGGTCTTCACCGCCGCCAAACCAATTTGCCGGCAACTTAAATTCAAGCGCTATCAAGCCAGCCCCCGCCTCATTCATCTAATTTTGAAAAAACTCATTTGGTTTCTCTCCATGCTCCTCGGACTCGCTTTGGCTCCGCAGGCCGATGCCAGCATGCAAATCTTCGTCAAAACTTTGACGGGAAAGACGATCACGCTCGACGTGGATGGATCTGATTCCATCGAAAACGTGAAGCAAAAGATCCAAGACAAAGAAAGTATTCCACCCGATCAACAGCGCCTCATTTTTGCGGGCAAGCAATTGGAGGACGGCCGCAGGAAGCGGATTTTTTTCCGTTAAAACGTTAAAATGGATTGGTGCTGGTTGATCGGGCGATGTTCCGACATCGCCTGTTTGGAATTGAATTCAAACCAACCAACACCATGAACGAACAGACAGGGACACAGGCACCGGCGCAAGCTGG
>CAMCCX010000039.1 GCA_945873305.1 Akkermansia muciniphila | reverse complement strand
AATTTCCGCTTCGCCGCCGAGCTCGCCCGCAGCGGCCGTCTTGGCAAGATCCACACCGTCCACGCCGGGATCCTCCCTCTCAAGCCGGACCTCGCCCCGCTGCCCGGCGAGCCCTTGCCGGATCCGGCGCTGATCGATTGGGAGCGCTGGCTGGGGCCCGCCCCGTCGCGCCCTTATAACAAGAAATACGTCGAAGGCCGCTGGCGCGGCCACTACGCCTTCCACGGCGGCGCGGGCTTGCCCGAGTGGGGCGCGCACACGCTCGACCTCTGCCAGTGGGCGGCGAACGCGGACGGCACCACCCCGGTCGAGTTCGAGAGCAAAGGCGACACGCTCATCGAGGGCCGCTACGCCAGCGGGGTGAAATTGGTCATGCGTCTCGCCTGCTTCCAAGGCGAGGGCGACTGGGTCGTCCCCGGCACCTGTCCGGTGCGCTTCGAGGGCGAGGAAGGCTGGGTCGAGACCGCGGATTTCGGCAAGATCGCCGCCAGCAATCCCGCATTGTTAGTCGGCATGCCGACCGGAGAAATTTCCGGCACCAACCCCATCAAGCACGTCCGCGATTTCCTCGACTGCGTCAAATCCCGCGGCGCGCCGGCGGCGAACGAGGTGGTCACGCGCAACGGCCACATCGCCTGCCACGCCGCCGCCATCGGCTGGCAGCTCGGCCGCAAAGTCCGCTTCGACCCCGCCACCGAGAAATTCATCGGCGACGACGAAGCCAACAAAATGTGCAGCCAGCCCCGCCGCGCGCCGTGGCACGCATGACGGGTTCGTGAAATTTCTTGCAGGAAACCGAGCTTGGGAATGGTATCTGGCGACATGATGAAATCAAACATGCTGTTGGGCTTGGCGGCGGCGCTGGTAATGCCGGTGCTGGGGCAGGAGGTGCCGAAGGTGCTCGCGATCGGTGCCGGGATGCCGGGATTTTCGCTGACGGGGACGGACGGGAAGACTCACGCGGCGGCGGATTTCAAGGACTCCAAGGTGTTGTGCGTGATTTTCACCTGCAACCATTGTCCGGATTCGGTGGCGGCGGGAGCACGGACCGAGCAGATCTATCAAGACTACAAAAGCAAGGGCGTGGCGCTGGTGGCGGTCAACGGAAACAACCCGGCCAGCCTCACGCCGGACGAGCTCGGCTACTCGCCCTTCGGCGACTCGCAGGAGGAAATGGCGCCCTTCGCCAAGGAATTCGGTTGGAGTTTTCCCTATCTCTATGACGGCGCGCAGCAGGAATTCACCGCCGCCTGTGGCGCGCAATCCACGCCGCACGTGTTCGTTTTCGACGCGGAGCGCAAGCTGCGCTACACCGGCCGGATGGACGACGGCGGGCGCAACGCCGGCGCGGTGGACAAGAGCTATCTGCGAGACGCGCTCGACGCCGTGCTCGCCGGCACCGCGGTGAAAGAACCCGTCACCCGCTCGTTCGGCTGCTCGACCAAGTGGCTGTTCAAGACCAACAGTGTCGCCGCCGACCAGGAGGCGTGGGAAAAGAAACCCGTCACCGTGGCGGATCTGGACGAGGAGATTTCCAAGAAGCTGCGCGCCAACGGATCGAAGAACCTCCGGCTCATCAATGTCTGGTCCACCAGTTGCGGTCCCTGCGTGAAGGAATTCCCCGATCTGGTAGATACCGGC
The DNA here is from genome assembly GCA_945873305.1 of Akkermansia muciniphila. Lineage (GTDB taxonomy): Bacteria > Verrucomicrobiota > Verrucomicrobiia > Verrucomicrobiales > Akkermansiaceae > Luteolibacter > Luteolibacter muciniphilus_D. The sequence goes on along the minus strand of CAMCCX010000039.1, from coordinate 21,200 downwards.
CGCCGTTTTCAAAATCGTCCGGTCGAGTTCATTTCCATCAGTCTCGATCCGGTCGCGTTGCGACCCGCCGTCGTCAAGTTCCTCGAATCCCTCCATGCCGCCGCCCCCGGCTCGACCGCGAAATCCCTCGGCGAGCAGGGGCTCGCCTCCAACAACTATCACTGGACCGGCGGAAATCCCGACACCATGGCCCAGGCCATCGATCCGGAATGGACCGGCGCGCTGCCGCACACCGTGCTCGTCGCGCCCGGCGGAAAGATCCTCTGGCGCCACAGCGGCGAGCTCGACATCGTCGAAGTCCGCCGGCAGATCCTCAAGGGGCTGCAATGAACCACCGTCCGACGGACTAACCGAAATCGTGAGGATCAAACGCCGCCCGTTTTTGAAAACCGCCATTGGAGCCTCGCTCGCCACACTCACCGCCAAAGCGCAGGACGCGCCGCCGGCCGGCAAAAAACTCGGCTGGGCGCTCGTCGGGCTCGGCTCGCTCAGCAAGAACCAAATCGCCCCGGCCTTGCTGAAGACGCAGCACTCCAAGCTCGCCGCCGTGGTCACCGGCACCCCGGAAAAAGGCGTCCAGTGGCGCGAGCAATACGGCCTCGCCGAGGACAAGGTTTACTCCTACGAGAACTTCGACAAAATCATCGATGATCCCTCCATCGACGTGGTTTACATCGTGCTGCCCAACAGCATGCACCACGAGTTCACGCTGCGCGCCGCGAGGGCGGGCAAGCATGTTTTCTGTGAGAAACCGATGGCGAACAGCGCGAAGGAATGCCGGGAAATGATCGCCGCCTGCGAGGCCGCGAACCGCCAGCTCGGGATCGGCTACCGCTGCCAGTTCGAGCCGCACCACCGGGAAGCCATCCGCTTCGCCCGCGAGCAGGTTTTCGGCCCGCTCCAGCACGTGGACGCCGGCTTCGGCTTTGCCATCGGCGATCCGAAGCAATGGCGTCTGCGCAAGGATCTGGCAGGCGGCGGCGCGCTGATGGATGTGGGCGTTTACGCGCTCCAGGCCTGCCGCTATCTGGCGGGCGAGGAGCCGCTGGAGGTGGTGGCGCTCGAAACCAAAACCGACCCGGTGAAATTCGCCGAGGTGGATGAGACCATCACCTGGTCGATGAGATTTCCCTCCGGCCTCACCGCGAACTGCCTGACGACCTATCATTTCAACGGCCGCGATGATTTCTCGGCCTACGGCACCAAAGGTCGGTTCGGGATGAAGCCTTGTTATGGTTATAAAGGCCAGACCGGCTGGACGTCCGACCCGAAGATCCCGCTCGCCTTTCCGCAGACCGACCACTTTGTCGCGGAGATGGACGCCTTCTCGCAGGCGATTCTCCAAGGCAAGCCGTTCGAGCCGTCGGGCGCGGAGGGCTTGCGCGACTTGCTGGTGATCGAGGCGATCTATCGGTCCATCGCGAGCGGGAAAAAAGAGAGCATCTAGAGCGCCGCGACCCGCCAGCCCGCGAACAGGGCCGCAGCGATTAGAACCGCAAGCGCCGCCACGCCGGCGACGCGGTCGGTGATGGTGGAGCGCGGCCGGACTGGCGATGAAGAGGCGGGGAAAACAATGGCGGCGTAAAGCATGCCCGCGAGCAAGCCGCCGGCGTGGGCCAAGTTGTCGATGTAGCGATAGCCGACCAGGCCGATCAGCGCGGTGAGCAAGACGCCCGCGGCGAGCCGGCGTCGCGCTTGGCGCGGGACCAGGCGCGCGTGGAGCGTTTCGAATACTAGCAGGAAACCGAGCCAGCCCATCAGCCCGCCGGACGCGCCGACCGACGGAGCCGCCACGAAGCGCGCCGACGCCTCGCCGCCGACGCAGGCGGCGAACAGGAAAACCAGCGGCAGATGCGGCCAGCGGGCGAACACTTCCACGCGTTTCCCCAGATAAGCCAGTGCCGCGGCGTTCATCAGGAAATGCACCACGTTGCCATGGAGAAACGGCGCGGTGAAAAGCCGCCACCACTCGCCATGGAAGTAGTGCTCTTTCACCAGACCGGCGGTGGCCGTGCCGTCCCAGTTGTGAATCAACGAGCTCCAGCCCGCGGCTTTAAGCCCGCTGAGGATTTGCGCCACGGCCACCAGCCCTATCAGGCCGAGGAAGACTTTCGTCAGGGGCGCTTTCTGCCAGTCCAGCCATGTCTCGAAGCGGAGAGTGGGAACGAGCTCGGCCATCCCCCCCTCCGTCCAGCCAGCCAATTCTTGCCGCCGCTTCCGCGCCTGATACCAGGGGATGAAGGCGAAAATCACAAACATCAGCAAGGCCAGCCCGCACGGGGTGGAGTCGAGCACCGCCCTCGTGGCGAATTTCAAGCGCTGGGACAATTCGACGGTGGTGCCGGACTGCGCCGCGAGTTTTCCCGCTAGAACAAAGCCGCCGTAGAAAACGTAAGCGCTCAATCCTAGCAGCATCATTCCGAACCTACGCAGCCTGTGCGTCGCGTCATCCAAGTCATCGCGGGACCAGCGCGCGCGGGCGGTCCGCAGGGCGTCACCCATGCCGGCGAGCTCTTCCGGCAGCATCATCCGCGAGTGAGCGGGAGCCCAGACGAGGGTCACGCTGGCATCGCGGTCGTCCCGGATGGCGGCGGCAAGCGATTCCAGCGAATCGCAGGCGTGGGATTTCCTCTTCGAGTCGATCCAGCCCCATCCACCAGGAGCTGGCGGGAACGCGTCTTGCCGAGCCCAGACCGGGCTGTCGGAATTTTCCTGAATGGTGTCCGTCACGCCGGGAGAGCGTTAGGGACCCGTTTATTTGTCTGCCGGAGTTGCTGGAGCCGCTTCTGCTGGAGCCGCTTCTGCTGGAGCTTCTGCTGCCGGAGTGGTTTCCGCGGGTGCGGGAGTCACGGCTGGAGCTGGCGTTTCGGCGGGAAGTTCTTCGCTGAGTGATTTCGGGGCGAGGGCTTCCGCGGGTTTCGGCGCTGGCGCCTCTTCCACTTTGGCCGCGGTCTCGGTCACCGTGCTGATGGTCTTGTTCTTTTGGCCGATCAAGACGGCGAGCGCGAGGCTCAGAATGAAGAACAGCGAGCCCAGATAGACGGTGCCGCGTTGCAGAACGTTAGTGGTGCGGGCGCCGAAGACTTGGTCGGTCACGCCGCCGCCGAATGCCGCGCCCAGGCCTTCTTGTTTCGGGCGTTGCATCAGGATGATCAAAGTCATCAGGAAGCAGACGATCACGAAGATCACCAGCAGCAGGTCGATGCTGATTGAGAGCCAATTAATTGCAGCAAGAGTCATGGGCGGCGGAATATGGGTGGCGCTTCCGGCCTTGTAAAGCGGCGAGTTGCCGGAATTTCCCGCCCCGGAATCCCCGTGAAATGAGGCTTTCGCGGTTCGTGGTGGTCAAAATGCGGACTTCCTCGTAAGCCTAGCCGCAAGTTTCCCGCCGCATGAATTTCGCCCGATTATTCGCCTGCCTGTTGTTTTTCCTCGGTCTTCCGCCAGCGCTTCACGCGCACCAGGTGGCCACCGTGGAGCTGGAGTTTCAGAAGTTAGACACCCAGTGGCGGCTACTCGGAGAGATGGACATCGCCTACATGCTGCCCGAGACGCGCGGCGTGCCGGGCGGGCTGCCGCTGAGCCGCGCGGCGGCGCTCAAGTCCTCGCCCGCGGAGTTCGCTCGCATCCGCAAGGAGACGGAAAACACCTTGAGAAAGCTCCTGCGTTTCTCCTTCGCCGACAAGGACGCGGCGTGGCGGGTCGAGTTTCCGGACTTTGAAAAGGAGCCGTTCGACCTGCCGCCGGAAGCCGGGGACATCGCCCTGATTTCTGTCAGATTGATCATCGACGCCCTGCCCGGAGCCGGGGAATTGCGCGTGCATTGGGCGGGCGAGCAAGAGACCGAGCTGATCATTCTCACCGAGGAAGGCGATGATGCGAAGATTGTCAGCACCTTGCCCGGCGGAAATCTCATGCTTTTGAAACAGACGGATTCCGGGAAGTCCGCGCCCGTCGAGAAGCGGGTCAGCGGCGGCTGGGTGCAGTCGGGATTCCACCACGTCCTGCCGCTCGGGCTCGACCACATGCTCTTCATTCTCGGGCTTTTCCTGCTGCTGCCCAAGTGGAAGCCGCTGATGGGCCAGTCGCTTTTGTTCACCCTGGCGCACTCGATCACGCTCGCTCTAGCGGTTTTCGGCGTCGTGCACGTTCCCGGAAAACTGGTGGAAGTCCTCATCGCCGTTAGCATCGCCTGGGTCGGGATTGAAAACCTGCTGACCCGCAAGCTCGGCAGGCAGCGGCTGATCCTTGTCTTCTGCTTCGGCCTTCTCCACGGCCTCGGCTTCGCCAGCGTGCTCGCCGACAAGCTCGGCGGCATCCCCCGCGACCAGCTTGCCGGTCCGTTGTTAGGGTTCAACGTCGGCGTCGAGCTCGCCCAGATCACCGTGCTGTGCGCCGCGTTCCTGGTGCTTTGGCCGCTGAGGAAATGGACGCGGCGCGTGCAGACCGCCGGCTCCGCCTTCGTCGCCCTCGCCGGGATCACATGGGCGGTGCAGCGGCTGTTCTTCCCCGACTCGTCGCTGTTTTGAAAGTGAGATCGAGAGGCGAGCCTTGGGATTGTTTTAGAATCTCTCAGCGGACTTCCACCACTCGCTGTCCGTTCTTAAATGCTTCCTCAACCGCGGGCCACACGTTTTCCAGCGTGGCAAACAGTGCGTTTCTCCGGCAATTTCCCACCCGTAACCACAGCAGTCTGCCACGGTCATCCGGGCGCATGGCAAAGAGAAAAAAGTCCGAATCCTTGCTGACCATGATCCGTTCTTCCGCAATGGCGTTCTCCCACAAGGCGTGATCCGCCACCTACCCCTGATCCCGGTCTAGGACGTGAACCGCATCATGCCCCTTGCCGGACAGCCATCGTGCCAGTGACCAAGGAAGCTGATTGTCCACGATGAACTTCACGCCACAGCAACCAGAATGGTGTGGTCCGCCTGCCGGGCGGCATAGGTGATGGCGGCGGTGATATCTTCCGCTTCCAAGAACGGGTAATCATCCAAAATTTCCTGGTGCGACGCACCGGCGGCGAGCAATTCCAGCATATCGGTAACCCGCATCCGATAGCCACGGATGCAGGGTCTCCCGCCACACTTGTCGGACTCGATGGTAATGCGCTCAAGAAGTTTCACGTAATAATGAAGCCGCTATCCAGTGCCGGGTGCAAGCTTTACTTGAGAGGCGATGTTCCGGGCGATCTTTGGAACATGTCTTCAAACGCCCGTCCCGCGGCGAGGATTTCGTAGTCGTCGTGAGTCACCTTTTCCGCGGGCGGCCAGAAGACGCCGCTTGCGATTCGCGCCGCCACCCAGGCGGCGCAGGCTTGCGCGGCTTCCAGATCGGTCGTTTCGAAATCCGACCACTCGTGGATTTCCACGTTCGCCTCGGTGGAGCGCAGCATGAAATAACAGGGCGCGGGCATCGGGTCCCCGCGCGCTACCAGCGCCGCGGCGTAAAGCGGGAGCTGCAGGTTGTGCCAGAGGAAGCTCGCGGATTTCCCCTTGTCCTCGCCGGCATGGACCGCCGGGCAGTCCAAATCCAAGTGCCGCGGGATCTTGCTGTTAGCATGAAGTTTTTTCCGGTGCGCCTTGTCCACGCCGTCCATTTTTCCCGTCTTGTAATCGAGCACCCGCAGCCGCCCGCTTTCCCGGTGGCGGTCGATCCGGTCGATCTTGGCGACGATCATCGCCTCGCCCACGGGCAGCTCGACCTTGTGCTCCACCTCGATCACCTGCCAGCCGTCCGAACGGGCGTCCGCCTGGACTCGCGACAGCCACAGGAGCCGGTTGCGCAGCGCCTCGGTCTGGATGCGGACGGCCAGCGGCACGCGCTTGCCGAACCACTCCGCGACCACGCGGTCGAGCTCGGCGGAAAGCCAGCCGTGCAGCGGTTCCGCTTTTTCCAATTCCCTCGCCTCGGTGTCGCGGCCCCATCGCTCCAGAACCTCGTGCGCCACATTGCCGAAGTCGCGGGCGTTCCACTCCCCCCGGCCCGTTTCCGAGCCGCGCATCCTCACCGCGTGCTTGAGATAGTAGCGGAATGGACAGGCCAGATAGTCTCCAAGCGAGGTGACATCCAGCCGCGCTGGCGGCGCGGCGATGCGCGGCGTCCACTGCCAGTCCGCGTGCCAGCGCAGGCCGGCTTCCGGCGGCTCGACTTCTTTGAAAAGCGTTTTCACCCGCTCCGGCAGCTCGTCCCGCTCGCCCGCTAACAACAGCCGCGACGGCAGCAGCGACTCGCCGCCCGCCCCCGATTTCCCGCAAATCACGTCCACCCGCCCGCCATCGCGGCGGGCCTCCAGCATCGCTTTGTATAAATAAGCGTCCCGCGCCGCGCGGTCGGCGTCCTTGATCAGGCCGAGCATTTCGCGGCTCGACTCGCTCAGCCACGGCTCGCCGCCGCTGCGCGCCGGGACCTTGCCGTCGTTCATCCCGCACAGCACCAAGTGGCGGCCCGGCTCGTGGAAAAGTTCCAGCCAACCCTGCACGTCGATCACCCGGCCCGCCGGCGGCAGCGGGGCAGGGGAGGGCGTTTCGGAAAGCATCAGCTCGATCCAGAATCCCGCCCCGCGCTTCACCCGGCCGATCAGCGGCGCGGCCCCGGCGATCCAGTCCGCCATGGCTTGAGAGGTTTGTTCCGTCACCGGGCCGGTGCGGCCGATGACTCCTAGCAGCCGCTCCATCGCTCCGCTGAAATTTTCTCCCAGAAAACTCGCGCGCCAGCTTTCGAGCGACTCGGCGGCCTTGCAAAGTTCTTCCGCCGACTCCTTGTCCCACTCGTTGCGGAAATTTTCCGTGGTGATGCGCCGTCGCAAGTCCTCCGTCCGCACCACCATCCAGCGGTCGCGCAGCTCGGCCAGGCGCTTGGCCTTTTGCGCTCGCTTGCCTGCTACCAGGATCCCCGTTTCCGGGAGTGATAGAAGATCCGCCAGCGTCGCCAAAGACGGTTCTGTCAGCCACTCGCCCCAAATTTTGAACCAGAGTGAAAGCCCGCCGCACACCACCGCCGCCGCCGGGTGAAACGCCGGCCAACCCTCGCCGGTGAGAGTGCGCGCCAGCTCGTCGCCCACCTCGGTGTCCGCCGACCCCAATGCCACCTCGTCCGATGGAGTCCTCGCTTCCGCGATCACGCGCAGCGCCTCCGCCGCCTGCTGCCGCGGGTCCGCCACCACTTGCACCGAGCCGTCCGGCCAGGGCAGCGCCCGCAGCGTCCAGCCTAACAGTGGCTTGCCGGTTTTGGAAAATTGCTCCGCTTCCTGCTCCGGCGCGCCGATGAGCACCGTGACCGATCCCTCCCACGCGAGCCATGCCCGCTCGACCAGCGGCGGCATTTCCGCCACCCCGGCCAGCACGATCCGGGAAACCCCGGCGGGCATCCGCAAGCCGGCTGATAGCACGCGGCTGCGGCTTTTCACGTCCCAGGATTGCAGCTTCCGCTCCACCGCATTCTCCAGCCTGCCGAGCGCCTCCCAGCGCTCCGCCTCCACCGTTTCGGATAGTTTCCGCGCGGCGGTGGATAGAAGCAGGCCGTTTTCCTGCAGCGAGTGCCGCAGCCGGATCATCTCCTGCGCCAGTCCGCCCGCCCAGTTCGTGCCCTCGCCCGGCGGCTCGGGAAACAGCGCCTCGTATTCCTGCCAATCCGCCACGTTTTCCAGCACCTCCACCCAGGCGACCCGCTCCACCCAGTCGGCCGCCGCCTCGTCATCGCGGGATTGTAAAAACGACCCCGGCGTCACCACCTTCGGCGCGAGCAGCGCGCCCGCCGCCTCCGCCAGCGCCTCGCGCAAACGGCGTCCGCTTTGCGCCGTGGGCACCACCACCAGCATGCCCGGCAGCTCGTCGCGCCGCTCTAGCAGCCACGCCGCCGCCTGCGTTAAAAACGGCCGCTCCCATCCGAGAAATTCACGTTCCACCATCGCCGCGAGCATCACGCGCCGCTTCCCCGGAGGAAATCAAAATCGTCGCCGCGCGCGGGCACAAAAAAACGGATGCCGTTTGGCATCCGTTTCTGACCCTAGTTTGCGGAACCTGGGAAAATTACTCGGCGGAGTCGGAAGGAGCGGCCGCGGGAGCGTTCGAGAAGCGCCAGCGGATCTTGTTGCGCTTGGAAGCGGAACGCAGCTTGCGTTGCTTGCGCTCGGTCGGGGTCTCAAATGCCCGGCGGCGGCGCATTTCCTCGAGGATGCCCTCGGAATCCAGTTTCGTCTTGAGGCGCTTGAGAGCCCGGTCAACGGGCTCGCCTTTCTTCATAGTCACTCCACGCATGCGATGATTTTTGGTTGGTTTGGTTGGTTCCGCAGTTTCTTCGGGGCGCGCTAGATGCCGGATCGACCCAGCCTTGTCAAGACGGAACCTGCCGCAAATCTCAAAAAAGGGGGGCTTGCACGCGCGGCCAAAGTCGGCTACTGAGCCTCGTCCTTTGGTTATCGACGCGCAATTGCGCCGACCGTCCGGTTAAACATCCGGCTGCCCGAGGGTTTTAAAAAACAAATTAATGTACCGCATTCCGTTCAACCGGGTGGACTGGATTACCAGCTCCTTCCTCATCGGCACCGCCCTCACCGCCCTCATCGGGGTTCCCATCTATCTGGTTAAAGTCGGCCTCGACTGGTTCCAGTTCGCGATGTTCTTCTTTTTCGTGACCGCCACGATGATGAGCATCACCGTCGGCTATCACCGACTGTTCTCGCACTTGTCCTTCAAGGCGAAAATGCCCGTCAAGTTCTTCACCCTCGTTTTCGGCGCCTGCGCGTTTGAAAACTCCTGCCTCAACTGGGCGTCCGACCACCGCCTCCACCACAAGCACGTGGATCATGACGAAGACCCGTATGACATCTCCAAGGGCTTCTTCTGGGCGCACATCGGCTGGCTCATTTTCAAACTCAACCCCGAGCAGCCGATGGACAACGTCGCCGACCTGCGGAAAGACAAGCTCGTCATGTGGCAGCACAAATACGTCCACTGGATCGGCTTCTTCGTCGGCCTCGTGATCCCGACCGTGCTCGGTTACGTCTGGAATCTCAAGATGGGTCTGGACCCATGGCTCGGCGCGCTCGGCGGATTTCTCATCCCCGGCATCGCCCGCATCGTCGTCGCCCAGCACTGCACGTTCTTCATCAACTCGTTCTGCCACATGATCGGCCGCCAGCCGTATTCCACCAGCCACACCGCCCGCGACAGCGCCATCATGGCCTTCTTCACCTTCGGCGAGGGCTATCACAACTATCACCACGAGTTCCAGCACGACTACCGCAACGGCGTCAAGCCATGGCAGTGGGACCCTAGCAAGTGGACCATCTGGACGCTCTCCAAGCTCGGCCTCGTCGATGGCCTCCGCCGCGTGCCGGACGGCCGCATCCTCCTCGCCGAGATGGGCGAAGCCCGCCGCAAGGCACAGAAGCATCTTGCCGAACTGCGCGAGCATCCCGCCGCCGCCGCCCGCTCCGCCGCCGACTCGCTGCATGAAATCGTCGAGAAACTTTCCGCCAACTACCACGAGCTTGAAAAAGCCGTGACCGACCGCGTCCAGCTCTCCCGCGAAGTCATGAACGGCTGGCAAACCGAGACCCGCATCCTGATGCGCGAGTTGCGCAAGACGGCCGCTTCCGTCTCCGCTTGATTCAAATTCCATCCCTTCGCCAAACGCCCCGCGACCGCAAGGTCCCGGGGCGTTTTTGCATCCAGGTGGCGGCGATCACCGGTCGCCGCGAACGCATCCGCCCCTTTGGGTAAAAGCTGAAATGCTGGAAATGCCGGATCAAGCCACCCCCGCCGCCACCCTGGGAATCCGCCACCAACTCGCCATGGCCGACGCCCTCATCTACGCCACCGCCCGCGATCAAAACGCCACCCTCTGGACCCAGGACGCCGATTTCAAAGACCTCCCGCACGTCCGCTACTTTCCGAAAATTCAATCCTGATGCCCGTCGCAAGCCAGCTCGTGTCGCCCGCTCGCCGGCCGGCGGTGCGTCGCCAAGGCGTAGTCCCCGCCTTCCAAGGCATCGAGGATGACTTTCACGTCGGTGTTATAACCAAACGCCCTGGATGGCGCTAAGATGTTGACGCGTCTCAAGGCTGTCGGTTTCCGGCCGCAGGGACCCTCAGGGTGGCGGTTTCGACCTGACAGCCATTTTGGCCGGACGAGTTCAGGGAGGGAGGAAGGGCGACTGAAGTCCTAGACTACTTTTCAGGCCTCCTTCGCCTTCGCCGCTTTCTTTGCTGCGACCTTTTTCACCGGGCGCGGCGGGAAGTCGAAACCGATCTTGCCGTCCTTGGGCTCGAAGGTGAGGTGGGCGTCGAACTTGCGCTTGGTGCGGTTGGAGACGAAGCCCTTGAGCACGTCGGTCTTGCCAGTGGAAATGAGCTTGAGCATCTGGTCCTGCGGGATCTCGCACTGGAGGATGGACTTGCCGATGCGGATGCCGTGCGGGTCCTTTTTGGTGACGATTTCCGGGACGTGATAGGCTTTTTCCGTGGCGTAAACCTTGTAGGACTTGCCTTCTTCGGTTTTCGCCTCGCCGATGAACTGCTCTTCGGTGAGCTCGGGCGGCCCGTCGCGATCGTCGCCTTCGAAGACGAAGTTGATTTTGAACTTCGCGTCCATTTCCAGCGCGGCGTCGAAGGGTTTGTTGAACTTCGAGCGGAAGCCGGTGAGCGGACCGACGTGTTTGGTGGTGAAGAGTTGGATGGCTTCTTCCTCAGTGAGCAGGCGGCCGGCGATGTGCTTCTTGGCCTTGAATTTGCACTCCGGCTCGCGGCACTCGTAGGTGGCCTCGGTTTGCTTGAGCGAAGGGGCGCCGCACATCGGGCAGGTGACTTTGAGGTCGGGGAAGACCTCGCTTTTCGCGAGATCGGCGGCGGAGCGGGCTTTGGTGCAGATCTCGTCGGTGTAGGCGATGATCTCCTTCATGAAATCGCCGCGCTTGAGATTTCCCTGCTCCATTTGGCGGAGTTTGAACTCCCAATCGCCGGTCAATTTCGGCGAGTAGAGGCCCTCGATGTTCATCTCGCGGACGAGGTCGATGAGGCGCATGCCGCTGCCGGAGACGAAGAGCTCGCGGCCTTCGCGGGCGAGGTATTTTTGAGAAATCAGGCCTTCGATGGTCGCCGCACGGGTGGCGGGGGTGCCGAGACCGCGCTCGGCCATGGCTTCGCGGAGCGCTTCGTCGTCGATGAGTTTGCCGGCACCTTCCATCGCGGAAAGCAGCGTGGATTCCGTCATCCGGGCGGGTGGCTTGGTTTCCTCGGCGTGGACTTCAACGGGATCGGCGTGGGCGGTTTCTCCGGCGCGGACCGGGACGAGTTCGTCCTTTCCGGCGGCGACACCGGGGCGGCGGCCGTAAACTTCGAGCCAGCCGGGTTTCACCAGGATGCGGCCTTCGGTCTTGAAACAATCCTGTTCGATGCGGGTGAGGCGGGTCGTTTGCTCGAACTCGGCGGAAGGATAGAACACGGCGATGAAGCGCTTCACGATCATGTCGTAAAGTTTCTGCTCGGCCTCGCTGAGCTTGGAAAACTTGCCGGTCGGGATGATGGCAAAGTGATCCGAGACCTTCTTGGAATCGAAAACGCGGCGCGATTTGTGCAGGCGCGGGCCTTTTTCATCGCTGCCGGAGAGCACGGCTTTCGCGTATTTCGCCACGTCGAGATCGCTGTTGCCGACGTCGGCCATCGTCTCGCGGACGTTGCCGGTGTAGTCCTCCGGCAGATACCGCGAATCGGTCCGCGGGTAGGTGATCATCTTGTGCTTTTCGTAAAGCGCCTGGGCGATTTGGAGTGTGCCCTTCGCGGAAAACGGCGCCTCGCGTTGCAGCGTGGTGAGATCGTAAAGCTGCGGGGAAATCTGGGAGTTCGCCTTCTTTTCCTCGGTGACTTTGCCGGTCTTGCCTTGGCAACGGGCCTGGATGGCCTCAGCCGTCAGTTTGTCCCAGATGCGCTCGGGCTTGGAAAGCGGGGCGTTTTCGTCCTTTTTCCAGGATTCATCGATCCATTTGCCGAGGTATTCGCCGGCCTCGACGCCGAAGGTGGCGTGGACTTCGAAATACGGCGTGGGCCGGAAGGCCTGGATCTCTGCCTCGCGCTGGGCGAGGATGGCGAGCGTCGGCGTTTGCACCCGGCCGGCGGCGGTGATGTTGAAGCCGCCGTGGCGGGAATTGAAACAAGTGAGGGCACGGGTGGCGTTGAGGCCGACCAGCCAATCCGACTCGGAGCGGCACTTCGCGGCGTCGGCGAGCGGTTTCATGGACTCGCCGGGGCGGAGGTTTTTCCAGGCTTCCAGGATCGAGTCGTTGGTCATCGACTGCATCCAGAGCCGCTTGACCGGCTTGTCGATGCCGCCGATTTCCATGATGTAGCGGAAGATGAGTTCACCCTCGCGGCCGGCGTCGCAGGCGTTGACGATGAGGTCCACATCCTTGCGCTTGGCGAGCTTGAGCACCTGCTTGAGGCGGGCTTCGGAGTCGGGAATCGGATCGAGGTCGAACTTGTCCGGGATGGCGGGAAGGACGGTGAAATTCCATGGCAGCTTCTTGCCGTTCGGCCCCATCGGCATGCGCAGCTCGACGAGGTGGCCGACGGCGGAAGTGATGACGGCCTGGTCGTTTTCGAAAAACACGTCGCGGCCGGAGCCGGACTTTTCAAACTTGCCGAGCTCCTTGGCGAGCACGCGGCTGAGGTCGGTCATGACGCTCGGTTTCTCGGCAATGATGAGTGTTTTTCCCATGGTGAAATCGGGCCGTTAAGCGGCGCTGAGTTGAGGGACTAGGCTTGCGGTGCTGGATTTTGCAAGCCGATTGGTGAAATTTTTGAGATCCGGCTGAGACGGCCGGAACACTTTCCCATTGGAAAATCCCCGGCCGTTTCCACTGGAAAATCAGTTGCGACGAAATCAAAGGGCCGTAAAGCTTCGCTCATGAATTTGGAAATTCTCTCCCTCGCCCAAGTCGGCCTCGCTCCCGGCGGCTTCTCGATGACTTACATCGTGATCATCGGCGTTTCCATGCTGGCGAGCTTTCTGATCAGCGGCACGCTCAAGCGCCGTTTCAACGAATATTCGCAAATCCCGATCCGCATGACCGGCGCGCAAATCGCCGAGGCCATGCTCCGCCAACACGGGATCAACGACGTGCAGGTCATCTGCACGCCCGGCCACCTCACCGACCACTACGATCCGACGAAAAAAACCGTCAATCTCAGCGAGTCGGTCTATTCGGTGAACTCCGTGGCCGCCGCCGCCGTCGCCGCCCACGAATGCGGCCACGCCGTCCAGCACCAGCAGGCTTACCACTGGCTCGGACTGCGTTCCAAGCTGGTGCCTGCCGTCGAGTTCTCCAGCAAGATGCTCAACTGGCTGATGATCATCGGTATCCTCGGCATCGGCGTGGCTCACAGCCCGATGATGTTGTGGGCCTGGGTGGTGCTTTTCGGCGTGACCACCGTTTTCTCGGTCGTCACGCTGCCCGTTGAATTCGACGCCAGCCGCCGCGCGCTTGCCTGGATGGAAAGCAGCGGAGTCGCCGCCAGCATGGAACACGACAAGGCGAAAAACGCGCTGTTCTGGGCCGCCATGACTTACTTCGCCGCCGCCGTCGGCTCCATCGCCCAGCTCGCTTATTTCCTGATGATGGCCCTCGGCGGCCGCCGGAATGAGAATTGATGGAACGAAGCGCCCGTGACAGCGGGCGCTTTTTCGCGACGACAGAACGTCTTGCCGGCGGGTGTATTGAAGCGCCGACATGAAAAAACCCCGCCAGGTTTGCTGTTCCGTTCTGATTTCGCTGTGTGCCGCCTGCCCGGCGCTCTCGAATGGCTGTGGCAGGGCTACCCGGTGAAATAATTTCCAGCCTCGTGAACTCCTCCGTCCTCCATTCCGCCGCACGCAAGATCGCCGCTCGCGGAGTCGTCGCCGGGATTTCCATCGCCTCCCTCGCCACCGCCGACCCCGCCACGACCTATCAGAAGGAAATCCTCCCGCTGCTGGAAAACTACTGCTTCAGCTGTCACGGCGAGGGCGTGTCCAAGGGCAAGTTCTCGATGGATGAATTCAAAAACCTGCCCGCCCATCTGGCGGACCGGAAACACTGGCTGCCCGTCTGGCACAATCTCCGCAGCCAAGTCATGCCGCCTTCCGAAGAGGACCAGCCGACAGCCGCCGAGACCCAACAGCTGCTCGCCTGGATCGAGAAAGACGTCTTCAAACTCGACCCCGCCAACCCGGATCCCGGCCGCGTCACCATCCGCCGGCTGAACCGCACGGAATACCGGAATTCCGTCTTCGACCTGCTCGGCGTGGAATACGACACCCGCGAGGTTTTTCCGGCGGACGACACCGGCTACGGCTTTGATAACATCGGCGCGGTCCTCTCCATCTCGCCGCTGCTGATGGAGAAATACCTCGCCGCGGCGGACGAGGTGGTCGCGCTCGCCCTGCCCGACGGTGCCGCCGCGCAGGTGCCGCGGGTGGACATCGAGGGCGAGGATTTCAAGGCCGCCGGCGATCCGAAAATAACCGGAAGCTGGCTGCCCTTCGCGAAATTCCAACAAGTCCAAGTGGACCGGGAAATCCTCCGGGACGGCGACTATCAGGTGAAGGTCGAGTATTCCATCCACGGTGCCGCCGAGGCCACGACGGACGAGGCGCAGCTCGGAATTTCCGCCGGCGGCAAACCGATCGGCGAGGTCGCGCTCGGCTGGGACCAGCGGCGGGTGATCGAACTCACCGGCAAGGTCGCTTTGAAAAAAGGCCGCCAGAGCATCAAGCTCGAACTCACGCCCAAGCAACGTCCGCTCGCCGGCGAGGAAGAACTCTCCCTCACCGTTCAGCGCGTGATCATCCAAGGCCCGCTCGGCGGCGAGCAGCAGGAATTCACCAAAGGCTACCGCATGATTTTCGTGGACGGCCCCGCGCCGCGGGACGACGCCGGCAGCGAGCGCTACGCCCGCAAGATCATGCGCAGTTTCGTCAGCCGCGCCTTCCGCAAACCGCTCGACGAGCAGACGATCGACCGCCTCATCGCGATCCACAAAGAGGCTTCTGGCAAACCGGGGAAATCCTTCCAGGACGGCATCAAGCAAGCCATCGCCACCTGCCTGGCCTCGCCGCGTTTCCTGTTCCGCGTGGAAATCCAGCCGGAGCCGAACAACCCGGCGAAGGTCGTCCCGCTCGACGAATACTCGCTCGCCTCGCGCCTTTCGTTCTTCCTCTGGGGCTCGGTCCCGGACGACGAATTGCTCAGCCTCGCCTTCAACACCAAGCTCCGCGCGAATCTCTCCCAACAGATCGACCGCATGCTCAAGGACCCGCGCTCACAGCGCCTGGTGAAAAACTTCGTCGGCCAGTGGCTCCAGGCCCGCGACGTCGAGACCGTCGCCGTCAGCGCGAAAACCATTCTCGGAACTCCCACCAACCGCGAAGCCGCGCAAACCTTCAACTCGCGCCTCCGTTCCGACATGCAGCGGGAAACGGAAATGCTTTTCGATTTTATCCTTCGCGAGAACCGCCCGGCGGAAGAACTCATCTCCGCCCGCTACAGCTTTCTCAACGAGCGGCTCGCCAAGTTTTACGGAATCGACGGCGTCACCGGCGACAAATTCCGGCCCGTCGATCTCACCGAGCACCCCGAGCGCGGCGGCATCCTGACGCAAGGCAGCTTCCTGCTCGTCACCTCGAATCCCACCCGCACCTCCGCCGTCAAGCGCGGCCTGTTCGTGCTCGAAAACCTGCTGGGAACTCCCCCTCCGCCACCGCCGCCGGGCATCCCGAAACTCGAGGACGCCACCACCGGCAAGGCCAACCCGACCCAGCGCGAGATGATGGAGATCCACCGCAAACGCCCGGAATGCCGCAGCTGCCACGCGCGGATGGATCCCATCGGGCTCGGACTGGAAAACTTCAACGCCCTCGGCCAGTTCCGCACCACCGAGAACGGCGCGCCGATCGACACTTCCGGCAAATTGCTCACCGGCGAGAAATTCGCCGACGTGGCCACCCTCAAGGAAATCATCGCCGGCAAGCGCAAACAGGATTTCTACCGCTGCCTCTCGGAAAAACTCCTCACCTACGCCATCGGCCGCGGCATGGAATATTACGACGCCACCACCATCGACCAACTCGCCACCCGCATGGACCAAAGCGATGGCCAGCTCCGCGAACTCATCCAATCCATCGTTGAAAGCGCGCCCTTCCAAAAACGCCGCGGCGACGATTGATCCAAAGCATCTCACTCACCCACCACCATGAGCCATCCATTCCCAGGCACCAGCCGCCGCGGCTTCCTCCGCGGACTCGGCGCTTCCGTCGCGTTGCCCGCGCTCGACATCTTCCGCCCGCTGCTCGCCGCCGGAGTGGAGAAAGCCGTGGCCACCACCGCCAGCGGCGCGCCCCTGCGGATGGCCTACCTTTACATTCCTAACGGCGTCAACCTGGAGTTCTGGCGGCCCGAAGGCGGCAACTCGAGCTACAAGATGGGCGAGACTTTCAAACCGATGGAAGCGCTCCGCAACGACTTCCAGATCTTCACCGGCTTCGAACAGAAAAACGCCAGCGCCGGCGGTGACGGTGCCGGCGACCACGCCCGCGGCGTCGCCACTTTCCTCACCTCCGCCCGCGCCCGCAAGACGGCGGGCTCGGACATCAGCCTCGGCATTTCCGCCGACCAGATCGCCGCTCTGGCCGCGCAGAGCTCCACCCGCCTGTCCTCGCTGGAACTCTCCGCCGACGGCGTGCGCAAGGCGGGCCAGTGCGATTCCGGCTACTCGTGCGCCTATCAGTTCAACCTTTCCTGGCGCTCGGAAAACCAGCCGATGACTCCCGAATCCAATCCCCGCGCGGTCTTCGAGCGGCTCTTCGGCGCGGGCGACGTCAAGGAACGCGCGACCAGCCTCGGCCAGCGCTACGCCTCGAAAAAGTCGGTGCTCGATTTCGTCCAGCAGGACGCCAAGGCGCTCCAGAAATACCTCGGCCGCAGCGACCGCCACAAGATGGACGAATACCTGACCGGCGTGCGCGAGATCGAGCGCCAGATCGAAAAGGCCGAGGCCATGGGAATCCCCGCCGATCCCGGAGTCCCCGCGCCCGAGGCCCAACCGGATTCCTACAAGGAGCAACTCCGGCTGATGTTCGACATGATGGTGCTCGCCTTCAAAACCGACTCCACCCGCATTTCCACGTTCCTGATGGCCCACGACGGCAGCAACCGAAGCTTCCAGGACATCGGCGTTTCGGACGGACATCACAGCCTTTCCCACCACCAGCGGAACCCGAAAAACTTGGAAAAACTCGCCAAGATCGACCTCTTCTACATGGAGCAGCTCGCCTATTTCCTCGACCGGCTCAAGAACACTCCCGACGTCGACGGCAAGTCGCTGCTGCACAACTCGATGATCGTTTACGGCGGCTGTATTTCCGACGGCGACAAGCACAACCACAACGACCTTCCCATCATCGTCGCTGGAAATGCCGGCGGCGCGTTCAGCCCCGGCCGCCACGTCGAGCTGGGAGAAGACGTCCCGCTCGCCAATCTCTATCTGCGGATGCTCGAGGAGTTCGGAGTGAAGGAAAAACGCTTCGGCGACTCGACCGGCGCGTTGCGGAAAATTTAGCGGCTGTTTGGCGCTTGCCCGCAGGCGAAGTGGCGGGACATGGTCGGTGCAGGCCATGAAGGAACTCATCGAAGAACTCGAACGCTGGGGAGCGGATGTGATTTTCGGGCGCGCCAAAGGCTTGCGGGCGGCGCTGATGCGGTTCGCGATGCGGGCGCTGTCCGGGGTTTTCCGGATCATCGTGCAAATCCGGCTCTGGCGCTATCGCAGCGGCTGGCGGGCGCAGCATTATTTGGGAGCGCAGGTGGTGGCTATCGGAAATATCACGGTGGGCGGCACGGGAAAAACACCGGTGGTCGAGCTGTTGGCGAAATCGCTGCGCGACCGGGGAAGGCGGGTGGCGATTCTTTCCCGCGGCTACAAGAGCAAGAAGCTCGACCGGCCGCAGAAGTGGCTGGATTCGAATGGCTGCGCGATTCGGGAGGACAAAATGCCCAAAGTGGTCTCGACGGGCAGCGAGCTGTTGCTGGATTCGAAACACGCGGGCGACGAGCCGTTCATGCTCGCCCGGAATCTCGACGGGGTGGCCGTGGTGGTTGACAAGAACCGGGTGAAAGGCGGGCTGTTCGCCGTCGGCCAGCTCGCCGCGGACACGTTGCTTCTCGATGACGGGATGCAGTATCTCGATCTCGCGCACTCGATCGACATCGTGCTGGTGGACGCCGGTTCGCCGTTCGGCACGGAGGCGCTGCTGCCGCGGGGAACGCTGCGCGAGCCGCCGAAAAATTTGCGCCGCGCGAGTTACATTCTCATCACGAAATGCACCGGCAGCCCGAACGACGCGCTGGTCTCCCGCATCCGGAAATATAACAAGACGGCGGAAATCATCGAGTGCACGCACGGGCCGATCTATCTGGAAAACGTCTTCACGCGCGAGCGGCAGCCGCTGGAGTTTCTGAGGGACAAGTGGGTCGGGGCGATCAGCGCGATCGCGGTGCCCGAGGCGTTCGAAGGTTCGCTGGCGAAACTCGGCGCGCGGGTGGAAATCAAGCGGCGGTTTTCCGACCACTATCGGTTTTCGCGCAGCGAAGTGGAGCATTTCATGCAGCGCTGCGTGGAGCGGGACATGGAGCTCATCGTGACCACCGAGAAAGACGCGGTGCGGTTTCCCAAGCCGGCCTCCATCGACGTGCCGATCTATTTCCTGCGGATCGAGGTGGAGATCCTCAAGGGGCAGGAAATCTGGGACGCCTTGATCACCCGGGTCTGCAACCCGCCGCCGGTGTTCCAGTCGGTCCTGCGGAACAGGCACGCCTATCGGCCGTGAGGAGGCAAAGGAGTCGAGGACTACACTTCAGAATGCACCAGCAACACGATCTCCCCCTTCGGCGGATGCGCTTGGAAATGCGCGAGCACCTCGGCGGCGGTGCCGCGGTGATAGGTCTCGAATTTCTTGGTCAGCTCGCGGGCCACGCAGGCGCGGGCGAGCGGGTTGATTTCCGCTAGGATTTCCAAGGTGGAAACGATCCGGTGCGGCGACTCGAAAAAGATCCCGGTTTCCCCCGACTCCAGCGCGGCGCTCAACGCGCTGCGGCGCTTGCCGGATTTCACCGAGAGAAATCCGCCGAAGCGGAACGCGTGGCACGGAAATCCCGAACCGATCAGCGCGGTGATCACCGCCGACGGGCCGGGCAGCACTTCAAGCGGCGTGCCCGATTCGATGCAGGCTTGCACCAGCCGATAGCCGGGATCCGAGATGCCGGGCATGCCGGCGTCGCTGATCACGGCGATGGTCTCACCCGCTCTGGCAGCGGCGATCAAGTCCGGCGCGCGGCGGGCTTCGTTGTGTTCGTGGAGCGAGACGAGCGGTTTGCCGGAGATCCCGTGATGCGCTAACAGCTGGCCGGAGTGGCGGGTGTCCTCGCAGGCGATGCGGTCGGCGCTGCGGAGGATTTCCAAGGCCCGCAGCGTGATGTCGCTCATGTTGCCGATGGGAGTCGGGACGAGGATGATGCGGCCGGAGATTTCGGGAGTGGGTTCCATATCAAATGAGTGCGGCGCGCTCATCCTCGCTGATCGGCTTCGGCCGACCTTCGCGATCCACGCGCACGTTGGTCATGCTGCCGAAAGCCGCGATCTCCCCGGCGGCGTTGATGACCTCGAAATCCCACGTGATCGACGACGCGCCGATTTTCGGAATGTCTAGCAGGACCTCGAATGGATCCCCGCATTGGAACGGCCGCTTGTAATCGCAGGCCACTTTCACCCGCGGCCAACCGCCTTTTTCCCGGTCGAAAACCAGCACATTCCGCGAACGCAGGAACGCGTGCTCCGCCTCCTCCACGTATTTGAAAACATTCGGAAAGTGCATCCAGCCGCTGGCATCGGTATCGCCGAACGCGATCCCACCCGCCTGCCGAAAGACCGGATTTTCCATGGGAAAACTCACTCGAACTTGCTGACTAGCACCGACGCGTTGTGACCGCCGAAGCCGAAGCTGTTACTGAGGGCGACCTTGACGGGCACCTCGCGGGCGACGTTCGGGCAGACGTCCAGATCGCACTCGGGGTCCTGGTCCTCGACGTTGATGGTCGGCGGAATGACGCCGTCCTTGATGGCCATGACGCTCGCGATGAGCTCCACGCCGCCGGCCGCGCCGAGCATGTGGCCGGTCATCGACTTGGTGGAACTCACCACCAGCCCGTTGGTGGCGTAATCGCCGAACGCGAGCTTGATCGCCTTCGTTTCTGCGACGTCGCCGAGGCCGGTGGAAGTGGCGTGGGCATTGAGATAGTCGACGTCTTCGGGGTTCTTTTTGCCGTGTTTGAGCGCCATGCCGATGGCGTAGGCAGGGCCGCTTCCATCAGGCGAAGGAGCGCTGAGGTGATAGGCGTCCGCGCTCACCCCGTAGCCGATGAGCTCGGCATAAATCTTCGCGCCGCGCTTGCGGGCGTGTTCGAGCTCCTCGATGACGATCACGCCGGCACCTTCGCCCATGACGAAGCCGTCGCGGTTCTTGTCGAACGGCCGCGAGGCGCGCTCTGGCTCGTCGTTGCGGGTGCTGAGCGCTTTCATGCTGGCGAATCCCGCCAGACCCATCGGCAGGATCGCGGCTTCCGCGCCGCCGCAGACGAAGGCGTCCGCATCGCCGAATTTGATGATCCGCCAGGCTTCGCCGATGTTGTGGTTGGAAGTCGCGCAAGCGGTGACGATGACCATGTTAGGCCCGCGCAGGCCGTATTCCATCGAGATGATTCCGCTGGCGATGTTGGAGATCATCATCGGGATGGTGAACGGCGAGACGCGCTTGGCTCCCTTGTTCAAATACGTCGAGTGTTCGCGTTCCAGCGTGGCCAGACCGCCGATGCCGCTGCCGACCATCACGCCGAAGCGCCGTGAATCGATGGTGGAAACATCCACTCCCGAATCACTCATCGCCATCTTCGACGCGGCGACGGCAAGCTGGACGTAGCGGTCCGAGCGCCGGGCGTCCTTGGGGACGTTGAAATAATCGTCGGCATTGAAATTCTTGACCTCGCCGGCGATTTTACAATCGAACGGTGAAGGATCGAACTGGGAAATGGTTCCGATGCCGCTCCGCCCCTCCTTCAGACCTTCCCAAGTCGTGGTCAAGTCGTTGCCAAGTGGGGTGATACAGCCAATGCCGGT
>CAMCCX010000038.1 GCA_945873305.1 Akkermansia muciniphila | reverse complement strand
CCAGCAGAGCCTCCCGTGTTTTGACGCGACCCTTCGATTTCATCAATGCGGCGAGGATAGCGAATTCAAGCACCATTAGATCCAACGCTACGTCATCGAGAACCACCGTGTGGGCTTCCTCGCACAAGCGGAGCGGCCCCATGACCATTTCCTTGAGGATGCCCGCCTCCTCGCGAATCCGGGTGCGGCGGGTCACAGCGCGAAGACGGGCGAGAAGCTCACGGGAGGAAAACGTCTTCGGCAGATAATCGTCCGCGCCGACTTCAAGACCCACGATGCGATCCGCCTCATCTCCAAGCGCGGTCAGCATCAGGGCGGGAACATCGGATTTTTTCCGAAGTTCCCGCAGCACGGCAAAGCCATCCATGCCCGGCATCATCACGTCCAAAATCACCGCTTCGTAAGGAAACGCCAACGCTTCGGCCAGAGCGTCCGGTCCGTTGTGGCGAAGCTCCACTTCATAGCCCATCGGCGTCAAATAGTCGCGGATCAGCCCGGCGAGCTTGCGATCATCATCCACCACGAGCAGGCGGCGCTTGGTTTGGGGTTCCATCGTTGGACGTCTCATAGCAGGTGCCGCCGGGCCCGGCCCACACGTTTTACACAAACTTAACATTTTGTGCAGGGATCGTCACACGGACCTCACAATCCCATGGTTTCATCGTCACGTTTCCACGAGTTGGAAACCAACTCCACCACACTATGAAAACGTATCAATTCCCACTCATCCTCGCCGCCCTCGCGGCGACAGCCCTGAACGCGCAGGAAGAAAGACCTCCCCGCGACCGTCGGCCGCCGCCAGTCTTATTTGGCGCGCTCGACGCAGATAAAGACGGGAAAATTTCCGTCGCCGAGATCCAGAGCGCGGCCGACGCCCTTGCCGCTCTCGATCAGAATGACGACGGTGAAATCACGAGAGACGAATTGAAACCGCCGCACCCCGAAGGCGAAGCGGCCCCGCCGAAAGGCGAGCGCCCGAATGGACCGCCGCCGCGTTTCGGCCCTCCGCCGTTGATCGCGGCACTTGATGCCGACAAGAACGGCACCATCTCCGCCAGCGAACTCGAAAGCGCGCCTGAATCACTCAAGCAACTCGACAAAAACGCCGACGGCGAACTTTCCCCGGAGGAAATCCGCCCCCAGGGGCCGCCGCCCGCCGCTCACGAGCCCGATGTCGAATAAGTCCGGAATGCCGTTAGAAAACCCACTCATCCGCCCGGGCCCACCAGCCCGGGCGGCACATTTCACCCGACTCATGAAATCACATTTCTCTCTACTGTTCGTCCTGCTCAGCGCCATGCCGATGGCGGACCCGCAGTTAACCTCTTGGCAGACCGAATACTCCTGCCGCCACGCCCGGATCTATCAAACCTCCGCCGCGGAAGCCGCCCGCACGACCTCCACCACCTGGAGCAAAGGCGCGGGCGTTCAGAGCGCGCCGACCTATGCCGGCGTCAGTCAGGTCGCCTACTCCGCCAAGACCTACTGCATTCCGCGCAATCCCATCATCCCCGCCACCAAGTCCCTAACCGCTCTCGGTGCGAGCGGCTGCATGGTCATCCCCGCGAACGCACCCACCGGCTTGCAAACCATCGTCGTCACCTTCCCCGGACCCACCTACACGATGACCGGAACCTTCACCATCAGCTAGATGAAGGCACTTGCTTCCATCCTGCTTGCCGCCTTGGCCACACACGCGGCCGCCTCCAGCTTGGAAATCATCATCGAGCCCGTATTCCAGGGCGAACCGCTGCGCCTCGATTCATTGCGCTATCAGAACGCCGCAGGCGAAACACTCTCGGTCACACGGCTCAGCTACCTGCTCAGCGGATTCGCCGTGGAGCGCGACGACGGAAAATGGCTGGAGCTTCCCGCAACCGTCGCATGGATGGACTCCGCCTCACCGCGAAACTCAGTCCGGCTCGAAAACCTACCCGAAAAAAACTATCGATCCATCCGCTTCCACATCGGCCCCGATGCTGTCACCAACGCCGCCGACGTCGCGAGATTCCCCGCCGGCCACCCGCTCAATCCGAGCCTCAACGGCCTTCACTGGAGCTGGCAGGGCGGCTTCATTTTCATGGCCGTGGAGGGTCTCTTCCGCAACGGCACTTCCGAACCCAGAGGCTACGCCCACCCCCTCGCCCGAGATCCCAACCGCACCCGCATCAGCCTCAACACGCCGCTCGACTTGACCCACGACGCGGCGGTGATCGTCCACTCCGACCTCGCCAACCTGCTCAACGCCCCCCGCCCGCTCTCGTTTGAAAAACGACGGCACCGCCACCCACTCGCGCGAGGGCGATCCCATCGCCGCCGCCCTCGTCGCCAATCTTCGCGGCTCCTTCCGCGTCCACCGCTTCGCCTCCTCCGCTCCGATCGTTAGAAACCTGCCGCCCGTCACGCCCATCGATCTCCCCGGGAAATTCACGCCGTTTCGTTTCACCATGAGCCGGATCTTCCCCATCCCGGACCTGCCGCGTGACAACCCGCTCATCGAGGAGCGCGTCACACTCGGAGAGAAACTCTTCCATGAAAAAGCCCTCTCCCGCGATGGCTCCATCTCCTGCGCCTCCTGCCACCACGCCGACGCCGCCTTCACCGACCGGCTTACGCTGAGCGTCGGCATCGACGGCCAAAAGGGCGACCGCAACGCCATGCCGCTTTTCAATCTCGCCTGGAAACGCGAATTCTTCTGGGACGGCCGCGCGCCATCGCTGCGCGAGCAAGTCCTCATGCCCATTGCGGATCACCGCGAGATGGACAAGTCGCTCGAGAACGTCAGCAACAAACTAACCGCATTACCCGACTACGCCCGCCTGTTCGCCGCCGCCTTCCGCTCGGAAGGCATCACCGCGGAAAAGATCGCCCTCGCCCTCGAACAATTCCTGCTCACCCTCAGCGCCAGCGACGCGAAATTCGACCAAGCCATCAGTGGTAAAACCAAGCTCACCGAACAGGAAACCCGCGGTTTCGAGCTCTTCATGACCGAATACGAACCGCGCACCGGACAGCTCGGGGCCGATTGTTTTCACTGCCACGGAGGCGCCCTTTTCAGCGACCATCAATTCCACAACAACGGCCTTTCCGGCGACGACCGCGGCCGCGCGAAAGTCACCGGGTCCACCGCCGATCACGGCAAATTCGCAACTCCGAGCCTGCGCAACATCACCCTCACCGCTCCCTACATGCACGACGGCCGCTTCGCCACGCTTGAAGAAGTCGTCGAGCATTACAGCAGCGGCGTCCATCGCAGCCCGACCCTCGATCCGAACCTGGCGAAGCACCCGGCAAACGGCCTCAACCTCGCCACCGCCGACAAGGCCGCTCTAGTCGCTTTCCTCAAAACCCTAACGTCGGCAGCATCCCCCGCCCCATGAAATTCCTCCTCTTTCTCGCAATGACCGCGGCCGCCACGGCGGGAAACAACGTCCTGCTCATCATCGCGGACGACTACGGCGTGGACGCCCATTCCCTTTACAATCCCAGCGGAACCACCGCCCCCACGCCGAACATCAACTCGCTCGCCGCCAGCGGTGTCCGCTTCACCCAAGCCTATGCCTGCCCGGTTTGCGCCCCCACGCGAGCCACCATTCTGACGGGCCGGCTCGGTTTCCGCACCGGGGTCGGCGACGTGGCTTCAGGGGCAAGCTCGCTCACCAGCGCCGAACTGACCTTGCCGGAAGTCATCACCCAAAACAGCAATCTCAGCATCGCGGCAGCTTCATTTGGCAAATGGCATCTCAGCAGTGGCACGTCGGCCGCTGTGAGGCATCTTCCTAACACCACCGGCGGCCTAACCGACTATTCCAATTGGACCAAGACCATCAACGGCGTCAACACCACCAGCACCACTTATGCCACCACCGACGTGGTGAACGACACCCACCAGTCCTACTATCACCGCCTCCGCTTCAATCTCGGCCGCTACACCACCGCAGCCACGGTTTCCCCGCTCGGCCACTCGGTGGACACGACCGGCTTCAACCTAACCGTGCCGGAAAATCCCGCCGCCACCCAGACGATGTGGCAAAGCACCGAGCTGGATTTCTGGAACCCTGTCAGTGGAGCCGCCCGCAGCGCCAGCTCCGCGACGCTCACCTTCAGCGCTCCCCCGCCGTTGCCGGAAAAATGCTTCTACAGTGTGCTGAGCGAGTGACATCAATCCCAGAACCCGTGGATCTTGTCGATTTCCCGGCGGTCGCGCTTCGTCGGCCGCCCCTTGGCCGCCTCCTGTCTCGCAATCTGCCAGAGTTTCAAAGCCTCGTAAATTTCCGGCTTCGTCAGATCCTCGTAACACGCCTGCGCCTCGGGAGGTCCCACTCGCTTGACGATCACCGCCTTCACCGAAATCTGCCGCACTCCCGGCCCTTCCACGAACGGGACTTCCAACAGATCACCCGGCTGCACCGGCGAGGCGGGCTTCAGCGGATGGCCGTTGCGCTTGAGCTTGCCGGTCGCGCACGCGTCTCCCGCCAGCCCGCGGGTTTTGAAAAACCGGGTGGACCACAGCCATAGATCGGCACGGACGGATTCGGACATGGGCGGAAATTTGTCGCAGATCCGGGAAATACGCAACTCCCGCCACCTTCAGCTCTTCTTCGGATAGAGGTGATCGAGGATTTCGCGGAGCTGGGTTTCCATCAGCGCCTGGATGGCGTCGATATCGCCCGCGGCGAGGGCGGCGGAGATCTCCTTGCTGTAATTCGCGGCCCAATCATCGATGAATTTCTTCCAGCGGGCGGGCCACGCGGAGGGGATAGGCTCCTCCCAACGGCCCTGGCCGCGGCCGACGTGCGCGATCATCAGGTAGCGCAGGGCGGAGGCCTTCCATTCGTCTAGCAAGAATTTTTCACTCCATTGCAAGCGGTTCACGCCGTCGTCGCCCTTCATTTTCTGATAGCCATATCCGAGCGCATAGGCGGCGAGCCCGCCGATGAACGCGCCGGCCACGGTGCCGCCGCCGAAGCTGAGTCCGCCGGTGTGGACGTCCGCGATGAGGCCGCCGATCGCGCCGGAGCCGATGCCGCCGAGGATGGCCCACACTTCCGGCGGGGCCTCTGGATCGCGGGCGCGGAGACCGTCCACCATCGATTCCACGCGGTCGCGCGGCACGCCTTCCAATCCGTGCGCGGCGAGCAGTTGGACCATCGTCTGGTGGCTGCGCTCGACGAGCGACGCGGTGAGCGCGGCGCGGGCGCGCTCGTTTTGCGGAGTGGGCTTGCGGGTGGCGAGCGCGACGGCTTGCTCCACGAGCGACTCCTTTTCCACCACCGCGCGGTCAGTGGCGGTGGCGGCGAGGGCCTTGGCGAGCAGGTGGATCGTGTTCGTGAAAACCGCGTCGTGGTGGACTTGCTTCCACGAGGAAACGAGGCGCTCGAAGTGCGGGCGCTTTTCATCGGTTAGCAGCGGCGCGATGCGTTGGAAAAGCAGGGATTCCTGCACCCAGCAGCGCATCCAGCCGTCGAGCGGCATGGCGTCGCGGACGAAGGGGAATTCCGCGAGGGCGTCGCGCCAGGCCTGGACGAGCACGCTGTCGCGCTTGTCGTCGGGCAGGCCGGTTTGGTTGAGGAGCAGGAACACGGGCTTGCCGATGCAGCCGAGAATTTCCATTTCCGCGCGCACTTCCGGACTGCCGGCGGGGTCGGCCTGGGCGTCGAGCAGATAGAGCACGACGTCGGCGTCGTTTTTCGCGTTGAGCAGGCATTGCTGGCTGCACCAGAGCGGCCGGTCCGCCCAGCGGTCAAAGGCGCCTAGCAGCCAGGCGACGATTCCGGTGCGCTGGAGCCGTTGTTTGAGACGCACCGAATCGCCGAAGCCGGGCAAGTCCCATAACACCACTTCCGCCTGCTCGTCCCTGGCCATGACGTGGCCGTCCGCGATGTCGGTGACGTGCGGCCGGTCATCGACCACGCCGATGTCCCGGCGCAGCAGCGTGCGGGCGAGGGTGGTTTTGCCGAGGTTCGTGTGACCTGCCAGACTGAGCGCGATGCGTTGCATGGGACGGGATGGTTGGAAAATTCATTCTATCCGACGCAAGCAGTCGGCTGGCGAGAGGGACGCGCCCGGAGTCGCGCCGCCTCGCAGTAGGAGGAGCGGAAATTTCCGCGATTGCGCGAGTTGGGACCAGGCGCTGACGCGGGCATCGAGGCGGCGGGCGTCGAACATCGCGCATTCGAGGGCGACGAGCAGGCCGCCGGGTTCGTTGGAGAACCGCGCCCACACGGAGTCTAGCAGCGCGCCATGCACCTCGTTTTCCGGAGTGGCGTGCGCGTCGAAGACCAGCAGCGCGCCGCCGCAATCCGCGGCAGGCGACCAGAGATCATCCCAGATCGCGTCCTCATCGCCATAGGCAGCACACGGCATCCAACAGGCGCGGGCGTTTTGCCCCCATGCTTCCCGGACGACGCGCTCGACGGCGTCATGGCACGGGCCGGCCGTGATGGTGGCGGTGTTTTTGAAGCCGAAGGGCAGCACGGCGATTCCGAGATTGGCGCCTTGTTTGGCGAGGGCGAGCGTCCGCCGCAGATAGGGGTCCTTGCGCGTCCAAGGCGGCGGCGTTGCGCGCTTGCGGGCGGAATGAATGCCGGAAACCAAGGCGAGGATCATGCGCGGCAGGATGATCCATCCGCACAGCGTGACCGCGTAAAGGTGAATCCACGGCCCGGCGGGAACGCCTTCGCGGGAGGCCGTGCGCCGCAGCAACTCCCAGGCCTCATTAGAATCAGGCAGCGGGAGGCCGGTGATCCACGATGCCGGGCCGAGGAGAATTTCCAAAAACGCGCCCACGCCGCGCGCGTCGAGCCAGGTGCTTTCCCAGCCCGCCAGATAGCCGGTGAAGAGGCCGCGGAAATAGATGGCGGCGAGCAGGCCGAGCGTGAAGCAGCCGCTGCCGGCGTGAAACCACGAGACGACGGCGGGCGCGCACCATGACCGCGTCCACGCGGCGACCGCGCGGGCGTAGGCTTCGGCGGGTTTGTTGGCAGGATGCTTGCCTGCCGTGGCGGACTGAATGCGGTCGGCGAGCGTGGCGATGATCCCGCGCTTCGATGTTTCCCCCGGTTGGCGAAAACGCTCCGCGACTAGCAGGAGGTAAACGACGGCATTCCAAACCAGCACTAGCAGAAACGGCCCGGCCAGCAGATCGAACGAGCGCGAAAGCCCCGCGCCGTGAGACGCCCCGCCGATGACGAAAGCCGCCGCGCACAAGCCGATGCCCGGCCATTTCAAATCCCGGATCGCGGGAACCGGGCCGACCAAGGCCAGCGCGCGATCCT
Source organism: Akkermansia muciniphila (assembly GCA_945873305.1). Classification (GTDB taxonomy): domain Bacteria; phylum Verrucomicrobiota; class Verrucomicrobiia; order Verrucomicrobiales; family Akkermansiaceae; genus Luteolibacter; species Luteolibacter muciniphilus_D. Next base: position 15,804 of record CAMCCX010000038.1, on the reverse strand, counting down.
GCAGCAAGCCCGCGCGGACCGAGAGAAACTTCCACAAACCGGAATCCAGCGGAGCATGATCGGCGGCGGGCTCCGGTTCCCCGGCGAGGGCGATCGCCTCGCGGGTCGCCTGCTCGCGCTCCGTCCACGGAACCAGCTCGCCGCGCGGGTCGGCTTCCTCGGCGGCGCGGACGAGCAGGATTTGAAGAATGGACTCGGGCTTCACGGCTGCGCGCAGACTACATGACGGCTCGCCACTGCAAACACCGGAAAATCACTTCGGCGAAGGATCGCTGCGCTGTCGCCTCTTCAATTTCAGCTTTTGTCTTTCATCCTCCAGCCCGCAGCCGTTCTCCTTTCAGCCACTCCCTCAACTCCGCATCCTCCCCCGCCTCTTGACGGCCCGGATGCTTGTTAGTCGGGGCTGACGTTTTGGACTCGTGAATTCCATTGAGCGACTTCCGTCAATAAACTCGGCACCGCCCGACCTTTCCAAAATTGACGGTCAAAAAAGAATCGTAGGTATTTTTTCGCGCGACTGATCGCGGTGTTCACGACGAGCTTGCCCTCGGGGCATGAAGTGTCGGCCAAGAATGGGCCGTTCCCTGCGAGATGCCCCGTATCGGACGCGCTGAAGAAAACCGTGTCCCATTTCTGCGAGAACATGTCGCGTTTTACCTGTTCCCGGCGGTCCCCAAACATAACCCACTGGCTTTGAAAGAAGCGATTGGATTGCATCGGACTGTTCATCGCTTAAAGATACGTGACTCAATGCAGATCGGTTTTGAACAGAATGACGGGCCGGCAACAAAAACGGGTTGGAGATGTTGCTTCCATTCTTCGTCAACCAATCCAAGCAGCGTTTGATCAGCCACTTGAAGTCGATCACGAGTTCTCCCTCTTCGCCGGACGGTATCTCCTCGACTGCGATTTCGGTTCTGCCCGAACGACTGTCATAGGCAAGAATCTGCGCGCCGATCTGCTTCCCTGGATGGCTGGAAGACACGAAAATCGCGCCAGAATCCGGAGGGAATTTCTGGTAATTCGGCAGTTCGCACAGGATGACAGGCCATGACTGATTGCCAATCAGGGCAATGTTCTTCGGTGACGGTCTGACATTTGATGCGGAATGTCTCGTTTCTCCCTTACCGGCTTGGGTGAGCAAAGCCAGATAACTGGCAGTGCTTTGACTGGCCGTATCAATCAGTTGAGCGATTGCGATCATTATTCGACAGGGTCCCGGCTAACAAGCATTGGCGCGGACGGCGGACACTTTGGACGGCGGGAGATGTGAGGGTGAAGCCCATGGGAAGAGGGAGAGAACATCGAACATCGAACGCCCAACATCGAACATCGAACGCCCAACATCGAACGTTGAAGGGAAGAGGGATGGATTGAATGGGGGCGGAGTGATCGGGTTCACAGCTCCAGTTTGGCGAGCAATTCCTCGACAGTAAGCTTGTGGTGAGCGGCCACGGGTTTCAAGACGCCGCTGAGCAGAGTGCCGGTTTTCAGCGGGCGATGATTCGGGATCGTCACATGGTGCGTTCCGCCCAGTGTGGTAGTCAGTCTGATATGGGAGCCGTCCTGTCGCACCGACTCGTAGCCGAGCACCCGCAGGGCGCGGACGAGTTCGGATGAGTTCGGACGCGCCGATATTGCGGGGGATTTTCATACCACCAAGGCCTCGTCACGGACGAAGTGGAGGCGGATGATCTTCGGCATCGGGCCGGGCGCCCCGTCGCCAAAATGACAGCGCACGGCGTCGCGGGCCATTTCCCGGAGTTCTTCGAGGGTATCGCCCTGGGTGGCGATGGCATGACCGAGGGCGGTGGCGACAAAGCCGCCGTCCAACTCATCTTCCCGCACTTCAAAGATGATTTCGTTCATGAGTGGAAAATATGGGGTATCCGTTAAGTTGCCAAGGATGGATGTCTGCTAAATGGGAAGAATTTAAACCGCAAAGGGCAAAGGTCGCGAAGGGACGCGGAGCCGGGACGATGAGGGTTTGAGGATGGGATGAAGCGAAACGCGGAGTTGCGGAGTGTGCTGAGAAAGATGTGGAGAGGTGGGTAAATGTGATGACCCCACTATGAACCCACTGCGGTGGACTTGTATGAATTCACAACCGGTTGCTATTTTTCGTCGCCCGGGGCTGGTGGAACATCCGGGACGGCGGCGAGGATGGATTCAAGGTCGGAAGACGCGCCGCGTTTCGCACGCTGCTCGACGGTGTCTCGCACCTGCCAAGCCGTTACTTGAGAGGATAGGGCGATGGAGATGATGGAATCCACAGTGGTATTCTCACGCTCGGCCACTTCGGCGGCTTGGCGCATGAGATAATCGGGAATGGTGGCTTGGACGATCATGGCTTTGCGGTTTGAAGGATGTGAAGAAATTCCTTGGGCGAGGTGATTTTCAGGGCTGGGAGGCGGTCGGTGGGAAAGTGGCGTTGGTTGTGAGTGACCAGATACCCTACTTTCGCTTCTAAGGCAAGCTGGGCAAACGCCTCGTCGTCAGGGTCGGGAAGCGCGGGTTTCCAAAATGCGGAGGTCTTGAAAAAACTGGCTCGGGCGCAAATAGCATCGAGATAGCGGTCAACGGTCTCCAGCGAGATTCCGATTGCCGGACATTCTCTTTTGAGCACTTCGTCATACTCGGAGAGCACGGTGTTTCCAATGACCATGACGAACTGGTTGTCAGCAAAACGGGACAGAATCTCAAATGAAGCGCCATTTCGCGAACGTAGGGCAGAGAGCAAAACATTCGTATCCAGAACGGCGCGGATCATTTGTTGAACGAGTTAGAATTTTTCAGGTGTGTTGCCAAGGATGGATGTCAGGTAGCTAGGAAGGATTTGAACCGCAAAGGGCAAAGGTCGCGAAGGGGCGCGGAGCCGGGACGATGGGGGTTTGAGGATGGGATGAAGCGAAACGCGGAGTTGCGGAGGCGCTGAGGAAGAGACGGAGAGGTGGATGATGGTCAGGGGCGCGAGCGATACAATTGGGGGGAAGAAAAGGGAAGTGGGGACACGGATGTCCCCACTTCTTATTCAAGCCGCGAGCGGCGGGGTGGCGGGGGCGGCGGCTTTCTTTGCGGAGCGCTCGGTGCGGGAGGCGCTTTTCCAGGCGGCGAGCTTGTCGGGGTCGCGGCTGTATTTGTTTTGGATGGCGGCGTCGAGGCGGGTGACGATGGCTTGGGCCTGGCTGAGGAGGGTGTCGATGGCGGAGGTGCTTTCGACGCCTTCGAGGTTGTCGCTGTGTTTGCCGGTGTTGCAGGCATCGAGGGCGTCGCGGTCGGCGCGGAGGTCTTCGACGAAATCGGCGGGGAGTTCGTAGGCGATGAAGTTGGCGCGGAGGGCGGCTTTTTCGGCGAGTTGGGCGGGGGTGTCGCCGCCATCGGCCACGGGGGCGGTGTTGTCTTTGAGGAGTTTCAGGAGGGAATCCGCATGGGTGGTGACGGGTTTCTCGACGGAGGTGGCCGGGTGACGGTAGGCGGAATCGTCGAAGCCCGGCTGGTCGATCTTGATGGCGCGGGCGGTGCGGGCGATGTCCTTGAAGTCGAGCGAGAGGGCGGCGATGAGCTCGGGCTTGCCGACGGGAGTGCGGAGTTGGCCGACGGTGGCCTCGTTGAGCCGGGCGACGATGGGATGAAGTTCGAGGAAGAGGCTGGTGGCTTTGCTGCCGGGAGCGAAATCCGCGGCGTAGGTCTCGCCGAAGGTTTTGACACGGGTGACGCGGTTGAAGCGGCGGATGTTGTTGTCGTCCATGGTGGGGTGATGTTTGATTTTGTGTTTTGAGGTGACGGATTTCCTCCGGACCTATCTGACAATCTGTCAGCGGCTCGGGCTGGAGGGAAGTCACAAAATCGGCATTATTCAGGGTGGATGCGGGATGAGAATGTGTGCCGGCTGTCTCAGCCGGCTCCAAGGCTCTGCTCCCGGCTGAGACAGCCGGGACACATTCGGATTTCCCGTAAGTCGTAGATATCGAGCCAGTAAGGATGTGGTTTGGGGCATGCTCTTACGGACTTTGGGTCGTAGTCGGACGGACTTTGGATCGTGGTCGGACGAACTTTGGATCGTGGTTGTACGGACTTTGGATCGTAGTCGCACGGACTTGGGGTCGTGGTCGTATGGACTTTGGATCATGGTCGTATGGACTTTGGATCATGGTTGCATGGACTTTGGATCATGGTTGCATGGACTTTGGATCGCGCTTGGATAGACTTTGGATCTTCCTGCTTGTGCCGGACCTTGCCGCATCCATTCTCGGCGGGTGCAAGAACCGACACTGGAAACTGAAGCGGGAGAGACGCGGGCGAGGTTGGACGGCCATGTCCACCTGGTCGGAAACGGCCGGAAGGGCAGCGGCTGCTGGATCAAGATGGCCGGTTGGCATCGGTTCATGGGCGGGATGATGTGCCGTATGATCGGGATGCCGGTGGGGTTCGAGCACGACGATTTCGACGAGGTCTATGTCCGGCGGCTTTCGGAATCGGTCAGGGAGTCGTCGATGGACCGGGCGCTGTTGTTAGCGCAGGACGAGGTTTACAACGAGGACGGAAGTCGGCGGGATTTCGGCTCGTTCCATGTGCCGAACGACTACCTGTTTTCCGTTTGTGAGACCCACCCCGAGTTTATTCCCGCCGTCTCGATCCATCCGTCGCGGCGCGACGCGCTGGAGGAGCTCGACCGCTGCCTCGCCCGTGGCGCGCGGGCTTTGAAGCTGCTGCCGAACTGCCACGACGTGAATTGCTCGCGGCCGGCGCATGACGCTTTCTGGGAGAAAATGGCCGGGGCCGGACTGCCGATGCTGGCGCACACCGGCGGCGAAATGACGGTGCCGGTGGCGAACGTCCTTTATCAAGATCCGGCGTATTTGCGGCGGCCGTTGGAGATCGGCGTGAAAGTCATCGCCGCCCATGCGGCGAGCAGCAGCAGTTTGTGGGACCGGGATTATTTCGACGACTTGTTGGAAATGATGGCGGAGTTTCCCAATCTCTACGCCGATACCAGCGCGCTGAACACGCCGTTGAGAAGCGCGGCGCTGCGGCGGATTCTGGATTGTGGTCTGCTGGAGCGCTTCGTCCATGGCAGTGATTTCCCGGTGCCGGTGGGGACGTGGTATGCCCGGCTCCGCGGCTTGATCGATGGCGGGTCGCGGGTGAGGGCGGCGGGGGTTTCAAATCTGATCGAGCGTGACGTCGTGCTGAAAGAGGCGATGGGGGTTGACGAGGCGCATTTCACCCGGCTGTGGCAGGTGCTGCGGGCATGAACATGACGGACCCTTGACCTGTGGCTGGATGCGTGACAGAAAAAGTCGCGAGGCGGGGCTCATTCACCGGACCGCCGATCTCAAAACCAAACACCGATCTCATGAACATCATCACACGACTTGGCATGTTTGCCACCGCAGGAGCCGCACTCGCGCTTTCTTCATGCGCCACCGGCGGCAAATCGCCTTCCGGAATTCTATCGAATTTCTCGCAGCTGGACGCCGGCTACGGCACGGAAAACGCGGTTTCCTCCTACGTCAAGCCGGGTGCGGATCTCAAGCAATACGACAGCGTCATCATCGATCCGGTGACCACAGTCGTCGCCTCGCCAGACGTGAGTCCCGCGGTGACGGATCAGCTCGCCGTCTACCTGAACGAATCCTTGCGCAGCCAACTCGCAGGTGAGCTGAACGTGGTCAGCTCTCCCGGCCCCAAAACCCTTCGAGTCCGCACGGGCCTGACTGACGTGATCAGCGCCGACCAAGCCGGCAAGGGCGTCACCGCCATTCACGCCGCGCCGCGCGCGACTCTATCCGGCAACCTGGGTTCCGCCGCCGTCGCCAGCTTCGTGTCCAACGTGGCGTTCGAGGGAGAAATCCTCGACTCCGCGACCGGCGAGCGGCTGGTGGCGTTGGTCGATCACCGCCTCGGCTCGAAGCGCGCAGCGACTGAGAAAACTTCATGGGCGGCCGTCCGTAGCGGCGTGAACCAAGGCGTCGTCAAACTCCGCGACCGCTTCAAGGCGGTGGCACGCTAACGGGATCATCCCGGTTTGTTCTCAAAGCCCTGCCCGGAGTTGTTTCCGGCAGGGCTTTTTCAATTCGCTTGGCTTCACTTTCCCGCCGGATATCCTCCGCGCCGATGACCGACTGCGACGAGATCGCTTTTTTCGATTTCCAAGCTACGGAGAAAAGCGCTTCTCCCCGCACGTTGGCGAACTATCGGGACGCACTCACCGCCTATCAAAAGTGGCGCGCCGAGCGGTTCGCCGGCTGGCGCGGGGAAACGGCCGACGATTTCCGCGACTATCTGTTCGCGCTGATGAAGCAGGGATTCAAGCGCGCCACCATCCGCCTGCGGTTCGCCGCGCTGCGGTCGTTTTACAAATTCCTCGTGCTGCGCCGCGGGTTGGCGCGCAGCCCGGTGGCCGAAGTGCAACTGCCCAAGCCCGAGCGCGGGCTGCCGGTGGTGCTGACCCTCTCGCAGATCGACGAGCTGCTGGGTATGCCGCTGCAGGTCGATCCGGACAAGAAATCGCCGCCTTGGCTGCCGCTGCGCGACGCGGCGATCCTGGAGCTGTTTTATTCCTGCGGGCTGCGGATTTCCGAGCTGCTAGCCCTGGATGTGAAGCACCTGGATTTCATCGGCGAGACCGTGCGGGTCGTGGGAAAAGGCTCGAAAGAGCGGATCGTCCCGGTCGGCGGGCCGGCCATCACTGCGATCCAGCGCTACCGCCAGGAAGCGGCGGTCACCTCCGGGCCGCTGTTTCTCAGCACCCGCAAGCGCCGCATCACCCAGCAGGCGGTGGATCAGTTGCTCAAGAAATACCTCAAGCGCAGCAGCATCCCCTTCGCCATCAGCCCGCACAAACTCCGCCACAGTTTCGCCACCCACTTGCTAGACGCCGGGGCGGACCTCCGCAGCGTGCAGGCCCTGCTCGGCCACGCCTCTCTATCCACAACGCAGATATACACCCACGTGACCAAGGAGCGCCTCAAACAAGCCTACGACACCGCCCATCCCCGAGCGTGAAATCCCTCCTCGTGAACCTCGCCTGCATCCTGAGCTTTTTCGGAATTTCCGCGTGTTCGACCCGCGCGCCGCTGCCTGCCGGTCCGGGGCGTGCCGAGCTGGTCGGCCGCATCCGGGCCAAGCCGGAGCTCGCGGTGCTCTTCGTGGGCAACAGCTACAGTTTCGGGGTGCCCAAGGCGTTTTCAAAGCTCGCCGCCGGACAGGGCAAAAAAGTCCGCGTCGGTCACGCGACCTACGGCGGCTGGACGCTCCAGAAACACGCCGGGAACGAAGCCACGCTCAGGAAAATCCGCGGCGGGCGCTGGGACGTGGTCGTCATTCAGGAACAAAGCGAGATCCCCGCGCTGCCAGCCAGAAAGCGTGCGGCGGCGATGTTTCCGCCACTGCGCGAACTCGTGCGGGAGGCACGCCAGCACGGCGCGGAGCCGGTCCTCTATCAAACATGGGGCCGCCGCGACGGCGACCCCAAATTGCGGAATGACGACTTCGCCGCGATGAACTCCCGGCTCCGCGCCGGCTATCAGGCAGCGGCCAGGGACTCGGGCGATCTCGTCGTCGTGCCGGTTGGCGACGCTTGGGAACGCGAAATTTCCGCGGGCCGCGGCGGCGGGCTTTTCATGGACGACGGCAGCCACCCGACGTCCCTCGGCAACGAATTGACCGCGGAGACCTTCTTCGCGGCGTTCTTCCGCGAGTGAGTTTATTTCTTCGGAATCGTCAGCGACTGGCCCGGCCGGATGAGCGTGCCTGAGATGCCGTTGGCGCTCTTGATCGCGGAAACCGACGAGCCGGTGCGGCTGGCAATCGCGGAGAGCGAGTCGCCGCTCTTGACCACGTAGCGGGTGGATTTCGGTTTCGGCTTGGCCTTGGTTTTTACCACGACGGGCTTGGATTTGATCTCGGCGGGCTGGGATTTCGCGACCGTTGACTGGGCTTTGGACGTGGTGGATTTCGACTTGGTCGTCACCGAGGTTTGCGAAATCACCGGCGCGGGCTTGGAATTGCCGCCGACCGCCAGCGGGATGGAATTCTGCGGCGGTTGTTCGTTTTGAGCGATTTGCGGCAGTTCATCGGACTTCAACTCGTGCGGCGAGGGAGCGCTGCCGGGCTTGCGCCATTTCGAGGGATTGTCGGCCCATTCCTCGACGTAGCGCCCATTTTTATCAAAAGGCCCGGTGCCCGCCAGCTGGGTGCCGCCACTGCCACGACCCGAATTCGCGCAGCTGGAAAACACGAGGGTGAAGATACAGGATGTGGAAATCCAAAGAACCGCTTTCATGCGGGAATGATGGGGTACCGGACGGCTTTGGCAAAAGCATAGTTAATCGCCCCGGATATTTTTTGCGGAACGCCGCGCGCGTCGGCCCGGCGGAAACTTCAACCTTGCGCCGGACACCGCCAGATGGCAGGAAATCCGGTGCAAGGACGTGAGGGGCATTAGCTCAGTTGGTAGAGCGCTTCGTTCGCAATGAAGAGGTCAGGAGTTCGAATCTCCTATGCTCCACGGCTTGCGGCAGGGCCGGATTCCCCCTGACGCCGCGCGGCTTTCAATTTGACAGGTATTGCACAGGTCGTTAGCCCTTGGTTGTGCGTGCTGAAGCGGGTGGTTTCCCGAAAAAGCGCCCACTCCGCCATTGCGACAGAAGAGCCAATCCCCGACCCCTTTGAACTCGAATCCAATCCTCGCCCCGCGACTCCAAGTGCTGACCATGGCCGCCGTCGCCGTGCTTTGCGGCTGCAAGAAACCCGTCGTCGTCGCGCCGCCGCCGCCGATCGTGGAAGTCATGGAAATCTCCACCTCCGAGGTGCCGCTTTCCTCCACGCTCATCGGCCAGCTTGATTCGCCGCAAAACGTCGAGGTCCGCGCGCGCGTCGAGGGCTTCGTGGACCAGATGCCATTCACCGAGGGCGTCGAGGTGAAGCAGGGGGATCTCTTGTTCCAGCTCGATAAGAAGCCGTTCCTCGAAAAACTCGCCGCCGCCACCGGAGCCCTGGCGGAGGCCAACGCCGCCCTCGGCAAGTATGAGGCGGACGTCGCACGACTCGAACCGCTCTTCAATAAAAGGGCGATCCCAAAGCAGGATCTCGACAATGCCATCGCCTCCGTGGAGGTCGGCAAGGCCGGCGTGACCACCGCCCAGGCGCGAGTGGAATCCGCACAAATCGATCTCGGATACTGTGATGTGAAAGCCCCCATCACCGGCCTCATCGGCGCCACCCAGGTCGCCATCGGCGAGCTGGTGGGCAAGGGCGAGCCCACCTTGTTAGCGACCATTTCCACCCTCGATCCCATCTGGTTCTACTGCAACGTCAGCGAGGTGGACTACATCAAGGCCGAGGAAAAAAGCCGCGAGATCGGCCGCGACATCGCCAGCCTGCCGCTGAGCTTGATCCTCGCCGGCGGAGTCGAGCACCCCGACCGGGGCCGCTTCGTCTTCATCGACCGCGCGGTGGACGTGAAAACTGGCACCTTGCGCATCCGCGCCGAGTTTCCCAACAAACAGAAACTGCTGCGTCCCGGCATGTTCGCGCGGGTCCGCATCGATCTCGGCACCCGCAAGGACAGCTTGGAAGTCCCGGAACGCGCGATCGTGGAACTCCAAGGCAAGACCTTCCTCTGGGTCATCACTCCGGAGAACACCGCCAGCCAGAGACCGGTCAAGGTCGGCGAGTTGGTCAATTCCAAGGTCAGCATTCTCGAAGGCCTCAAGCCCGGAGAACGCGTCGTCCTCGAAGGCTTGCAGAAAGTCCGTGAAGGAGCCCCCGTCACGCCGCTGACCGCCGCCCAGATGGCCGCCATGCAATCCGCCGCCCCCGCCGCCGAGGCGAAACCCGCCAAGCACTAACACGTCATGGCTGAATTCTTCATCCGCCGGCCCATCGTGGCGATGGTCATCTCGATCGTCACCTGCATCGTGGGTCTCATTTCCCTCTCAAGACTGCCAATTTCGGAGTACCCGAACGTCAGCCCGACCTTGATCCAGGTCACCTCGACCTATCGCGGCGCGGCTGCGGAAGCGGTCATGGAATCCGTCGCCACGCCCATCGAGTCCAAGGTCAACGGCGTGGACAAGCTGCTCTACATGCAGTCTTACAACGCGAACGACGGCAAGATGACGCTCAACGTCACCTTCGATGTCGGCACGGACGTGGACATCATGCAGGTCAACACGCAGAACCGCGTGGGCCAGGCGGAAGCCCAGCTGCCGGACGCGGTGAAACGCGAGGGCGTCATCACCAACCGCTCCAGCCCCGACATTCTGCTAGCCATCGGGCTCTCCTCGCCGAAGGGCACCTACGACGGCATCTTCCTCGGCAACTATGCCGACATCAACCTGGTGGACCAAATCAAGCGGGTCCGCGGCGTGGGCGACGTGAAGAATTTCACCGCGCAGGATTACTCGATGCGGATCTGGCTGGATCCCGAAAAGCTCGCCTCGCTCGGCATCACGCCCACCGATATTTCCAACGCGATCAAGGAGCAGAACGCGCAATCACCCGCCGGCCGGATCGGTGCCGAGCCAGCACCGCAAGGCCAGGAAAGCCAGTTCAACGTCCGCGCCCTCGGCCTGCTCAAGGACCCGAAAGAGTTTGAGGAAATCATCATCCGCGCCAGCGCCAATGGCCAGCAGGTGAAGATCAAAGACGTCGGCCGGGTGGTGCTGGGAGCGCAAACCTACGACCTCCGCGCCCGCCTGGACAAGGCCCCCGCCGGCGCGCTCGGCGTCTATCTGGCACCCGGCGCCAACGCGCTTGAAACCGCCGACAACGTGAAAAAGATCCTGGAGGAAGCCAAACTCCGCTTCCCGCCGAACATGGAGTACAGCATCACGCTCGACTCCACCCTGCCGATCAAGGCTTCGATGGACGCCATCGTCCACACGCTGTTCGAGGCCATCATCCTCGTGCTCATCGTGGTGTTCATCTTCCTGCAGAGTTTCCGCGCCACCATCATCCCGATGCTGACGGTGCCGGTTTCGCTGCTAGGCGTTTTCATCGCCTTCCCGATGCTCGGATTCAGCGTCAACACGCTCACGATGTTCGGGCTGGTGCTCGCCATCGGGATCGTGGTGGATGACGCCATCGTCGTCGTCGAGGCCGTGCAGCATCACATCGAGCACGGGCTCTCGCCGGTGGATGCGACGCGAAAGGCGATGCAGGAAGTGTCCGGCCCGGTGGTGGCCATCGCGCTGATTCTCTGCGCGGTGTTCGTGCCCGTCGCCTTCATGGGTGGCGTGACCGGCCGGCTCTATCAACAGTTCGCCATCACCATCGCGGTCTCGGTGATTTTCTCCGCCATCAACGCGCTCACGCTCAGCCCGGCGCTCTCCGCCCTGCTGCTGCGCGCGCCGACTCCCGGCCGCGGTCCGGTCGCCTGGTTCTTCAAGAAATTCAACGCGTTCTTCGACTGGGTCATCGAACGCTACGGCAAGATCGTCGGCGGCCTGACCCGCAAGGCGACGTTCTCGATGCTTTTGTTAGTCGTCGTCTGCGGCGGCATCTGGGGACTCGGCAAGGTGGTCCCCGGTGGATTCATTCCGGACGAGGACAAGGGCTACATGTTCGTGGCCGTCGAACTGCCGGAAGGCTCCTCCCTCCAGCGCTCCGATGAAATGCTCAAGCAGGTGGAGGAAATCGTCGTTTCCACCCCTGGCGTGCGTTCCTCGCTCGCCCTCAGCGGCATGAACATCCTCAACAACCTCAACGTCCCGAACGCCGCGCTGATGTTCATCGGCTTGGACGACTGGGACGAGCGCAAGGCGCCGGAGCTGCACGCCAAGGCGATCGCCGCGCAATGGAACAAGAAGTTCGCCGCCATTCCCGGCGCCCGCATCTTCGCCTTCGGCCCGCCGGCGCTGCCCGGTTACGGCAACGTCTCCGGCTTCACCATGCAGCTTCAGGACCGCTCCGGCGGAAACGTCGAGCAACTCGCCGCCATGGTCAGTCAGGTCCAGGCCGCGGCCGCCAAGCGCCCGGAAATCGGCCGCGTCAGCACCACCTTCAATCCCGCCACGCCGCAGGTGAAGATCGAGATGGACCGCGAGAAAGCCCGCACCCTCGGCGTGCCGGTGGACAGCGTGTTCCAAACCCTGCAATCCTATCTCAGCGGACTTTACGTGAACGACTTCGTGAAATTCGGCCGCGTTTACAAGGTCTTCCTGCAAGCCGAGCCCGAGTTCACCAACACGCCCGACGACATCGGGAAATTCTACGTCCGCAACAACGACGGCGGGATGGTCCCGCTCAGCACCCTCGTCAAAATCACCAAGATGTCCGGGCCGAACTTCGCCACCCGCTTCAATCTCTATCTGTCAGCGGAAATGATGGGCGCGCCCGCCGCCGGCTACAGCTCGGCGCAGGCGCTCAAGGCGATGGAGGAAGTCATGGCCACCATGCCGTCCAACATCGGCTACGAATGGTCCGGCCTCACGCTTCAGGAAAAGAAATCCGAAGGCCAGGCCGGGGCGATTTTCGGGATGGCCATCATCTTCGTGTTCCTGCTGCTAGCCGCGCAGTATGAAAGCTGGTCGCTGCCCTTCGCGGTGCTGCTCTCGGTGCCCACCGTCATTCTCGGAACCTTGGTCGGGCTGTTGCTCAACAATTACGAGATGAACGTCTATGCCCAGGTCGGCCTCGTCATGCTCATCGGCCTGGCGGCGAAAAACGCCATCCTCATCGTCGAGTTCGCGAAGATGAAGCGCGACGAAGGCATGCCCACGCTCGAAGCCGCGCTGGAAGGCGCGAAACTCCGCCTGCGCCCGATTCTGATGACCTCCTTCGCCTTCATCCTCGGCTGCGTGCCGCTGATGTTAGCCACCGGCTCCGGCGCCGCCTCGCGCGCCACCATGGGCACCGGCGTGGTCTATGGCATGACCATTTCCACCCTCATCGGCCTGTTCCTGATTCCGGTCTGTTATGTCTTCGTCCAGAAGTTCTCCGACAAAAAGAAGAAGAAGACCGAGCCCGAGCCCACTCCCGCCGCCCATCACTGACCCGGCGGAGGCGGGCAATTTGACCTAGACATGCGAATCGCCGTCATCAATCTCGTCGGACTTTCCCGCTCGCTGTTGGGCGAAAACATGCCGGGGTTGACCGGGTTCGCGGAGAAGAACGGGCTGCAAAGTTACAAGCCCGCGTTTCCGGCGGTGACTTGCACGGCGCAGTCGTCGATCGCCACCGGCACCTCGCCCGCGGAGCACGGGATCGTGGCGAACGGCTGGTACGACCGGGAAAGCGCGGAAGTGCGTTTCTGGAAACAAAGCAACCACCTCGTCCGCGGCGAAAAACTGTGGGACAAGCTGCGGCGCGAGGTTCCCGGCTTCACCTGCGCGAAGTTGTTCTGGTGGTATAACATGTATTCGTCGGCGGATTTCTCCATCACGCCGCGGCCGCTCTATCCGGCGGACGGGCGCAAGGTGTTCGACGTCCACACCCAGCCGATGGAGATGCGCGACGCGTTGAAAAGCGACCTCGGCCCGTTTCCCTTCCCGGCGTTCTGGGGCCCGGCGGCGGGGATCGCTTCGTCCGAATGGATCGCCGCCTCCGCGAAATGGGTGGAGGAAAAACACTCGCCGACGCTGAGCCTGGTCTATCTGCCGCATCTGGATTACCCGCTGCAGAAGGACGGGCCGGCGGCGGCTAACATCCCGGCGGAGCTGCGGAAGATCGACGCGCTGGCGACGGATCTCATCGGTTATTACGAGTCGCGCGGCGTGCGGGTGTTGGTGCTTTCGGAATACGGGATTTCCCCGGTTAGCCGGGCCATCCATCTCAACCGCTTGTTCCGGGAAAAGGGCTGGCTGCAAATCAAGGACGAGCTCGGTTTGGAAACGCTCGATTGCGGGGCGTCGCGCGCTTTCGCCGTGGCGGACCACCAGGTGGCGCATGTCTATCTGAACGACGCGGCGATCCGCGACGAGGTGCGGGATTTGCTCGAAAACACTCCGGGCATCGACGAGGTCCGCACGTCCGCGGAGATCTGGGGCGAGGGCGTGGCGACCGAGCGCGGCGGGGATTTCGTCGCCATCGCCGCGGCGGACGCGTGGTTCACTTATTATTTCTGGGAGAACGACGCCGTCGCGCCCGACTACGCGCGGACCATCGATATCCACCGCAAGCCGGGCTACGATCCGTGCGAGCTTTTCATCGACCCGGCGCTCAAGTTTCCCAAGCTGCGGATCGCGAAATTCCTGTTGAAAAAGAAGCTCGGGCTGCGCGGGTTGCTGGATGTCATCCCGCTGGACGCCTCGCTGGTGAAGGGTTCGCACGGCCGCGACGCCGTGGCGGATGACGAGCGCCCGATCTTGTTAGGATCGGCCTGTCCGGTGAGCACCGCGGAGGATGTCCACCGCGCGATCCTGGCGGAATTCAGCGCGGGCTGATCACCACGGCATGCTCGTCGTAGCGGACCTTCGCGCCGGTTTGATCGGTCAGGTATTTCAGCACCATCTTGGCGGGCATGTTCTTCAAGTTCAGGGAAATCTTCTGGGTGGCGAGCAGCGCCTTGGGATCTTCGATGACGAAATTCGGCGTCTCCCCGCCCTTGGATTCCTTTTCCATGATCACGCTCAAGCCGGTGAGCGCTTCCTGCAGCGTCGCTTGGTCGAGTTGGAAAACCGGGATCACGACCCTGCCGAATTTCGCCTCGCGGCCTTTCGCGGCGAGGGCCGGGGAGTTGAGTTTCAGCTGGCCGAGGCTGTAGGTCGCGTTGGGGTTCTTGGGGTCGAGCTTGAGAGCGCCCTTGTAGAAATCCCGGGCGGCGGCGGGATCGCCGGCTTTCTCGGCGGCGAGTCCTTTTTGATAGAGCGCCTCGGCTTGTTGGCCCGGCGATTGGCCGAGGACTTGGGAAACCAGGGCGAGTGCGACGGCGAGCGTGAGGGTATTTTTCATGGTGTTGGAAATTCAGCGACTCCAAGACCTGACACGCATCCCGCACGGATTCAATCGGCAAATTCCCATGGATTCCGAATGCCTGAGTCCGACTGGAACCGCCCTCTACGGAGCCATAAGCAGGGTGGTGTGGCACCGGGGAGCTAACTACTCCCGGGGACCCGATTCGGCATTCTGGATTGCGTCACGAGCTTGGTCCTTCAGTGACTCATCAATGTCTTTGATTTTCAAAACGCCGCCGTAGGATTCTTTCGCCTTGGTGTGCTGATCGGCCTTCATGTAAGCATCACCCAAGTTCAAAAGAATTAGCGGGTCATCAGGTGCTTTTAAGTGTGCGGTTTTAAGGAGGCCGAGTGCTTCATCTTGCTTGCCAGCGGCTGACGCAAGAGCAGCCTTGATATTGTAAGCAAATGGGTGATCGGGAAATGCCTCAATTGTCGCGTCGCACAACCTCGCACAAAGTGCGTCGCTCTCCGCTGACTCTGATTGATAGAGCTCCGCAGAGTAGCCCTGAATTGCCTCGGGGATAAACTGATTCGCCTCTGTAGGCAGTCGATCGTTCTTTTTCAATCGAAGTGATTCTGGATCCTTTCTTGCGAACGCTAAGAGGTTGATAAGCGTTTGGACGCACTCCGGCTGCGATCCCATCTTTTGCTGAACGTGAGCGAGGCCGAGCGCAATATCTGCCCGCTCTGGAAAACGACGCACGCCCTCCAACAATATATTGACTGCTCTCTTTGGAATTTCCGGGTTCATCTGGGAAGCGGATTTTTTTCCGTTAAAACGTTAAAATGGATTGGTGCTGGTTGATCGGGCGATGTTCCGACATCGCCTGTTTGGAATTGAATTCAAACCAACCAACACCATGAACGAACAGACAGGGACACAGGCACCGGCGCAAGCTGG
>CAMCCX010000037.1 GCA_945873305.1 Akkermansia muciniphila | reverse complement strand
GATCGGATTCTCCTATCGAATGTCCATCAGCCAGCCTGCTGAGATTTTAACAATTTAACGGAAAGAAAAATTTCCCCAACAGGTGCATCCCGCCCGCGCGCGAAGGGAGCGCACGAGCCAGAAAAGTAGAAAAGGCGGATCCAAAGATCCGCCTTTTCATTTCCCCCGGGCGGAACACTCCCCACCGGATCCACACACGATCAAGCTTCCAGAAAGTCGCCCATGACGGGCTTCGGAAGTGGCTTTTCCTTCTTGCGCAGGGCACGCCTCATTTTGGTGAGAGCCGAGTTTTGGAGCTGCCGGATGCGCTCGCGGGTCACCCCGAATTCGCGCCCGACTTCTTCCAACGTCAGTGCCTTTTTGCCGTTGAGACCGAAGCGCTCGTCGATGATCCGCCGCTCCCGCTCGTCGAGAACCGAGAGCAAACCGTCCAACTCGCCGTGAAGATTCTTGTCAGAAAGCATGTCCAGCGGACTCACCGCACGCTCGTCGCTGATGACTTCACCGAATTCGGTGGCTTCACCTTCGTTGATCGGCGCGTCCAGCGAAGTCGGGCGGTACGAAGCCTGCCTGAGCAAGGCGAGCTTGCGATGAGGAAGTCCGACTTCGTCGGCCAATTCCTCATCGGTCGGCTCGCGACCCAGTGCCTCCGTCAGGATCGCCGCGATCCGGCGCATTTTGGCGATCTTATCGACCATGTGGACCGGCAGGCGGATCGTCTTGGACTGGTTGGCCAAGGCGCGTTTGATCGATTGCTTGATCCACCAAGCCGCGTAAGTGGAGAGTTTTCCGCCCTTTTCAGGGTCGAATCGCTCCACCGCCTTCATCAGACCGATGTTGCCCTCAGAGATCAAATCAGTCACGGGCATGCCGTAATTGGCATAATCCTGGGCGATTTTGACGACCAAGCGCAAATTCGCGCGGATCATGTGAGAACGCGCTTCGGGATCGCCTTTTTGAATGCGGTCCGCGAGAACAACTTCCTCCTCAGCGGTAAGAAGGGGCGTTTTAGAAATTTCCCGGAGATAGAGTTTCAGGCTGCTGTCTGATTCGTAGGCCATAGTATGATGGGGTTGCTGTTTATTAAACGCCACTGAAGGTCCTTTATTCGCCTTTTTTCTGAAAAAGTGAATTCATTGTGAATACTTGATAAAAGTTCAGGACGACTCCCAAAGGAACGCGGAGTTCTTAGCAATTCGCGTTCCCTACCTCCTTGGAATCACAAGTCACTCAACATCAACAAAATTAAAATGGATGACTGTGACAAAACTTACGGTTGTCGCATTTTTCGCACGGTTCGTGCCATTTTGACGCATGAGACATTCGACAAGCCGACCGTCTTGAATCAATTTCCGGGCGTGTCCGACGCCATGTATCCCCTCGCCCGTTCCGTGTTGTTCCGTCTCGATGCGGAGGTCGCCCACCACGTCAGCATGGCCGCCCTGCGGATCGCCGAAAAGACAGGCTTGCTGGGATTGGTTTCACCGACTGACAAATTCAGCGCGCCGGTGGAAGTGATGGGCTTGAAATTTCCGAACCGCGTCGGCCTCGCCGCTGGTTTCGACAAGGAAGGAAACACGATCGACGCGCTCGGCCGGTTGGGCTTCGGTTGCATTGAAATCGGCACGATCACCCCGCGTCCGCAGGCGGGAAATCCGAAACCCAGGCTCTTCCGCTTGATCAAACAGGAGGCGATCATCAACCGCATGGGCTTCAACAACCCGGGCATCGACGCGGGTGTTGAAAACGTCCGCGCGGCGAAATCATTCCAAGGAATCGTCGGCTTCAACATCGGTAAAAACAAAGATACGCCCAACGAAAACGCAGCGGATGACTATCTGATTTGCCTGCGCAAAGCCTACCCGGTGGCCGACTACGTGGCGGTAAACTTGTCTTCGCCGAACACGCCGGGCCTGCGCGACCTCCAAGGCGCTGAAGCCAGCGCCCGGCTGTTGGAGGTTCTCAAAATGGAGCAGCAAAAGCTCGCCGCCGAGCACGGCAAGCGGGTTCCCCTTCTGTTCAAAGTCGCCCCGGATCTCGATGAATCCCACATCCGTGATCTCTCGCAGGTTTTCCTCGACGGCGGGCTCGACGGGCTCATCGCCACCAACACCACGCTCGACCGCGACCTCGTGGCCGGCCACCCGCGCGCGGGGGAAGCGGGCGGTCTTTCGGGGAGACCGGTTTTTGAAAAAAGCACAGCCACCTTGCGGGCGTTTTCCAGCCACCTCGGCTCGCGCATCCCGATCATTGGAGTGGGAGGGATTTCCTCGCTGGAAGATGCCCAGGAGAAAATCCGAGCGGGCGCCAGCTTGGTGCAAATTTACACCTCCTTCATCTATCAAGGGCCCAAGCTCGTCCGCGAACTCGCCCGCAGGCTCTGAATGCACCACAACCCATGAGTATCCCCGCCACCGCTTCACGCCTGGAAACCGCCATTTGCTCTGTCGTGCGCGGCCAACCGGAAGTCGTCCGGCGCGTTTTGGCCTGCATGATTTCCGGCGGCCACATCCTGTTGGAAGATTTCCCCGGAACCGGAAAAACCACCCTCGCCAAAGCCATCGCCAAAGCCATCAGCGGCGCGATGTTCAAGCGGGTGCAATTCACGCCGGACCTTTTGCCGTCGGACATTCTCGGCATCTCCGTGCTCGACCCGCGCACCCAGGAATTCCGTTTCAATCCCGGCCCGGTTTTCACCGACATCCTGCTCGCGGATGAAATCAACCGCGCGTCGCCGCGAATACAGAGCGCGCTGCTAGAAGCGATGGGCGAGCGGCAGGCCACCATCGAGGGCCAGCGCCACGATCTCGACGGGATTTTCTTCGTGATCGCCACCCAGAATCCGGTGGAGTTCCGCGGGACTTATCCACTGCCGGAAGCCCAAATGGACCGCTTCTCGATGCAATGCGCGCTGGGCTACGTGAGCGCCGCAGAGGAAGCCGCCATTCTAGCAGACCAAGCCGATTCCCACCCTGTTGACCGGATCACTCCGGTAGCCACTCGTGAGGAAATTCTCGAGCTGATGGACGCCGCGCGGCACGTGCGATTCAGCGAGGAGCTCCGCCACTACGTCGTCGCGCTGGTCGGTGCGACTCGCGGACACCCGTCCATCCAGCTTGCCGCCAGCCCGCGCGCATCGCTGGCCCTGATGAAAATTTCCCAAGCGCTGGCAGTCTTCCAAGGCGATGATTTCGTCACTCCGGAGCTCATCCAATCCGTCGCGGCCGACGTGATCGCCCACCGGATCGTCCTCGCTCCGGAAGCGAAATACTCGGGGGCCTGCGCCCGCCAAATCGTCGCCGATCTCATTGAACAAACGCCAGTGCCGGTCTAAGTTCGCGAGCTGATGAACCCGCTCCCACCCACCTCCGCCACCGACCCGCTTCGGTATCGCTTGGACCGGCGGCTGCACAAAATCTATTTTCACGGATCGGGTATTTATCATTTCCTCGCCCTCCGGTGCCGCCCGGCCGGAATCGCGCTCTCGCTGGTGCTGGTGTTAGCGACCTGCCTCGGCATCGGTCACGACAGAACCTCGGCCTATCAACTATTCTCACTGACTCTGGGAATGGTCCTCATCGCCATCCCGTGGGCGATGAGCCGCCGCGCGTCGGTGGAGGCCAAGCGCGAGTTGCCGCGGTTCGCCACCGCGGGCGAGCCGCTGCGCTACACCGTGCGCGTCTGGCACCACGGCAGGAAACGCCTCAGCCGCGCGTGGCTCTCGGATTCCGCGCCGGATCCGCGGCCCAGCCTGGCGGATTTCACCACGCTGCGGGAACCGGGCGAGGAGGAGCGCAACGGGTTCGACCGCCGCTTCGCCTACTTCCGCTGGCAATGGCTGCGGCTAGGAAACCTTTTGTTTTCCGGCGGATTTTCAAACGACCACCTCGATCTCAAGCGCGGACAACAGGCACGGGTCGCCATGGAAATCACCCCCCTGCGCCGCGGCGTGATCCGCTTCGACGACCTGCGGGTGCTGCTTCCCGACCCGTTCGGCCTCTTCCAACGCTGCCGGAAAGTCAAAGCGTCCGCCGCCACGCTCACCGTCTTGCCACGCCGCTATCCGCTTCCTCCCATCGAGCTGCCGGGAGGCGCTGCTTTCAAAATCTCCGGCGAGGCTAACACTAACTCAATCGGCAACTCCGGAGAATTCGTCGGCCTGCGCGATTACCGCCCCGGTGATCCGCTGCGGCAGATCCATTGGAAAAGCTGGGCCCGCACCGGACGCCCGATCGTCAAGGAGCTGGAGGACACTTTTTATCCGCGTTACGGGCTGATCGTTGACACGCTTTCCTGCGACCGGACTGACCATCAGTTCGAGGAAGCCATCTCGGTGGCGACCTCGTTCGCCGCGTCCATCGACACCAGCGAATCGCTGCTGGACCTGATGTTCATTAAAAACGAAGCCCATCTCGTGACAGCCGGCCGGGGCCTGGAGCGGGCGGAAAAGCTGCTCGAAGTCCTAGCCGGCGTCTCGCCGGAACGGACCGAGAATTTCAAGGCTCTCGCGCAATTGGTGATGCGCCACCGCGACGACCTGACATCCTGCCTCGTCATCTTCAACGGCTGGGACGACTCGCGCGCGGAGTTTCTCAACACACTCACCCGCGGCGGCGTTCTTTGCGCGCCGCTCATCATCGGAAAAGGTCCGGCACCCGCATCCGGCCAGCCCGGCCATTGGCTCGAATCCGGCCGCATCGCCCGCGACCTCCAACGCCTGCCGGCCCGCCTCCTACCACAATCCTAACACTCCGCCGCCATCCATACGGTCCATCCACCTCCCCGCTTCATTCTCGGCGCGTCCCTGCTCTTCTGGGGCGCGATGACGGGACGGCCCGTGACCGGCATCCTGCTCGCGCTGCTAGCCGAGAGTCCGCGCTGGACCAAGTTCCGCTGGGACTTCAACGAGGAAGCCAGCAGCCGGGCGTGGCAGCTAACCACCATCGCCATCGGAGCCGCGGCGATCGTCATCTTCCTGGACGGAGGCCCTTACGTCGCCCTTCCCAATCTTCTCACCTGGCTGCCGCCGCTGTTGCTGCCGATGCTGTTCATCCAGTCCTTCGGGCTGCGCGAGTCTCTGCCGCTCAGCACCTTTTCCTTCATCGCGAACCACCGTCGCAAACGAAATTTGCGACTGGGTCTCACAGAAGACGCGGCGATCCATCTCAATTTCGGCAACGCTTATCTGATCGCCACCATGGTGGCCTCCACCCTGGGCACGGGCGCCAACACATGGCCGTTTCTGCCGGGCATGATCATCCTCACCGGTTGGCTGTTGCTGTCAGCCAACCGCACCCGCCCACTCTCTCTCATCGTCGCCCTTGTCGCCGCCGGAGGCCTCACGGTCGCCGGGCAGAATGGAATCGAAGGCCTGGTGAACTGGTTCGGCAACAGCGGGCCTGGCAGATCCCCGTTTGATCCCAATTCCGTCTCAACCATGATCGGCAAGGCTGGCACGGTACAATTGTCGCCCGACATCGTGTGGCGACTGCGCCCATTGGAAAACACCTTGCCGCCACCATTGCTGCGGACCGCCACTTATAACACCTTCCACGGATCGACCTGGCAAAACCTGCGGGCGAGTGTCACTGATTTCAAAGACCTCGATACCATCGAACCCGTCACCGGCGAGATCTATCATCTCTTGGCCGGGGACATGCCCGCAGACGCGCAAAAGCGGTCGATCCGCCGCGATTTGCCGCGATTCAGCCTCCGCGGAGCCGCCATTGCGGCGAGCCCGCTCCCGCTTCCCGGAGACACCGCCAGCGTGCGGGACTTCGAACTCGACGGGATCGAGCGCAACACCTTCGGCACCGTCCGCGTCTTCCCGAAGCGCGCCGTCATCGAGGGCACGGTGCTTTGGAAAAATGGTGCGAGCCCTGAAAGCCCGCCCGTTCCTCGCGAAGACCTGGAAGTCCCCGCTCTTGAGGAGGAAGCCATGCAGCGCGTGTTGACTGAACTCCGGCTGGATGAAAATGCCGCGCTTCAGAAAAAGCTCGCGATCGTCCGCACCTGGTTCCAACAGAATTTCAAATACTCCCGGACTCTGACCATCCGCAGCTCGATATTCGTCAGCACCCCTTCCACACCGATCACCAAGTTCCTAACGAGCTCGCGCTCGGGGCATTGCGAGTATTTCGCGACCGCCACCACCCTGCTGCTCCGCCAGGCCGGCATCCCGGCGCGCTACACGACCGGCTACGCCGTGATGGAGCGGGACATGAAACGCGGAGAGCTCGTCATCCGCGGCACCCACGGCCACGCGTGGTGCCGGGTCTGGGACGACGGCGCTGGCAGATGGAGTGACTTCGACACGACGCCGGGATCCTGGTTAGAAACCCTGTCACCCCAGAGCTCCGTCACACAACGCTTCAACGACGCGGTAAAGCGCTTGCGGGAAGACTTCTTCCTCTGGAGAAACCGGCCGGGGAACCGTTTGGCAGTCTCGCTTGTCATGTCGGCCATCGGCCTCGGCCTGACTGGATTCGTGATCAGAAAGCTCTGTAAATCCAAACGTCGGTTGGTAACGGCAAGGGCCGCCACGGTCTATCAAGGCCCGCTCATCCGGACGCCGCTCCATCGCCTCGAACGGCAGGCGGAGAAACTTCTCGGCTCCCGCCCGACAGGCCAGCCGTTTGGCGCGTGGTTCGTCGGACTGCGCCCGGATCTAGCGGATTCTTGCGCGTTGGATGAAGCCATCGCGCTGCACCAGCAGCTGCGCTTCGATCCGGCGCCAGCGGTGCAGGTCCAACAGGATCGTCTGGCGGAATTGGCAGCCCGGCTCGAGTCCGCGCTCAAGTCAGAGCAGTCCCGTCCGGGATCTCAAAGATCTTGAACCGCGACGAGCTTCCTTTTTCGAGCACCACCTTGGATTTCGACAAACCCAGCGATTTCGCCAGGAAATCCCGCAACGCTTTCTTAGCCTCGCCGTCGACCGGCGCGGCGGCGATCCGCACCCGCAGGATCATCCTGGCTTGCGGGTCGTCCTCCCAGCCGATGATTTCGCTCTGCCGGGCATTGGGAGTGGCGCGCACGCGGAGTTTCATCGGCAGTCAAAAAAGCAGGGCCCGACTGTTGCCGGCCGGGCCCGTTCGATTGAATGTTAGCTTCCGGAATTATTTCGCGGCGGCGGCGACGTCCTCCTTGGTCATGCCAAGTTCCTTCATCACCACATCGCCCGGAGCGCTGATGCCGAAGCGGTCGATTCCGAGCGCCTTGCCCTCGGTGCCGACGTATTTCCACCAGAGATCGGTGACACCGGCCTCGATGGAAACGCGTTTGGTGCAGGCTTTCGGTAGCACGCTTTCACGATATTCCGGGCTCTGGCGCTCGAATCGCTCGAAGCAGGGCATCGAAACCACGCGCACTCCGTCGCCCAGTTCGGTGGCCGCAGCCATCGCGTGCTGGAGCTCGGAACCGGTTCCGATTAGAATCGTGGTCAGCTCGCCGGTTTCCTTGCGGGCGATGTAGCCACCGCGGAGCACACCATCGCGGCGGGTCTCGACGGATAGATCGTTCATCAGGGGGATCGCCTGACGGGTCAGGATCAACGCGGTCGGGCCATCGGTGCGGCTCATCGCCGCGACGAAGGCACCGGCGGTTTCCTCGGCATCGCCCGGACGGATGACGTCGAGGTTCGGGATCACGCGCAGGCCGCTAACGGTTTCCACCGGCTGGTGGGTCGGGCCGTCCTCACCGACACCGACCGAGTCGTGGGTGAAAATGTAGCTGACTGGCAGATTCGACAAAGCCGCGAGGCGGATCGCGCCGCGCAGGTAGTCGGCGAAGACCAGGAAGGTCGCGCCGCTCGCGCGGAACAGGCCGTCGTAGGCGATGCCGTTGCAGATCGCGCCCATCGCGTGCTCGCGGATGCCGAACCAGATGTTGCGGCCTAGCGGATTGGCCGCCGAGTAGTCGCCGCCGTCCTTGAGGTAATTCTTGGTGGAGCCGAAAAGGTCCGCACTGCCGGTGAGGAATTGCGGGATCGCCTTGGCCACCGCGTTGATCACCGTGGCTCCGGCGGAACGGGTGGCGTCCTTGTAATCCGCGGCGAACGCAGGGATTCTCTCGCTGAGATCCACTGGCACGGACTGCGCGACGCCATCAGTTAGCTCCGCGGCGAGCGTTGGATTTGCAGCGGCCCACGCGTCGTAAGTCGCCTGCCATGCTTCGAACTCGACCTTGGAAGCCGCCTTTTTTCCGGCGAAATACGCCTGCGTCTCGGGAGAAACGTAGAAATGCTCATCGGAAGGAAGTCCGAGACCGGCGCGGGCGGACTCGATGAATTTCGCGCCGCCTTCGCCGTGACCCTTCGCGGTGCCGGCGACTTCCGGGATGCCTTTGCCGATCACCGTCTTGACGATGATGACCTTCGGGCGGCCGTTCTTGTCAGCCTTGGCCTTCGCCACGGCAGCGGCGATGGCCATTAGATCGTGACCGTCAACGGTGACCGCGTCCCAACGCTGGGAGATGAAATACTGCTCGGCATCCTCGCCTTGTGTGAGATCGGCCATCGCGTCGAGCGTCACGTCGTTGGAGTCATAAATGAGGACGAGATTATCGAGACCGTTGTGCCCGGCGAAGGCGATCGCCTCCTTGGCGACACCTTCTTGGAGGCAACCGTCGCCGTGAATCGCGAAGACGTGGTGGTCGAAAATCGTGTGTTCCGCGGTGTTGAAGCGGGCGGCGGCGCGCTTTCCGGAGAGCGCGTAACCAACGGCATTGCCCACGCCCTGACCGAGCGGACCGGTGGTCGCCTCGACGCCCGGCGTTTCATGAAACTCCGGATGTCCCGGCGTGATCGAATGCAGGCGGCGGAAATTTTTCACATCATCGCGGGAAACCGCATAGCCGGCCAGATGCAGCCAGCTGTAGAGAAACATCGAGCCGTGGCCTGCCGAAAGCACGAAGCGGTCGCGGTTGAGCCACTTCGGCGCGTCCGGATAGTAGCGCAGGGATTCGCCGAACAACACCGCTCCGACCTCGGCGCAGCCGAGTGGAAGACCGAGGTGGCCGGAATTACAGGCGTGGACGGCATCCATGGCGAGGCCACGGGCTTCATTGGCGGTATTGGCAAGCAAGGTCGTATTCATGAGATCGATGCCCTGCCCTGAAATTCTGGGCGGGTGCGAAGAACCTAGAAATCCTCGGCCCGATGACAAGCCAGCAATCGGCGATTGGTCGATCATCCGACAAAACCCACTCATTTTCAGTATGAT
This sequence comes from Akkermansia muciniphila, assembly GCA_945873305.1. GTDB lineage: Bacteria > Verrucomicrobiota > Verrucomicrobiia > Verrucomicrobiales > Akkermansiaceae > Luteolibacter > Luteolibacter muciniphilus_D. The sequence continues at coordinate 14,049 of CAMCCX010000037.1, read as the reverse complement.
TCAGGGGCCTTGAAAATTTTTGCTGAAAAAACCTTGCAAGGTCCGGCCTGATGAGTTTCTTTTCCGCCCGCTTCGCGACACACGACCCGTTCGTCTATCGGTTAGGACTCCAGGTTTTCATCCTGGCAAGAAGGGTTCGACTCCCTTACGGGTCGCCATATATAAGAGCCTCCGCCCCGCGGGGGCTTTTTGGTATCCAGGCTTGTCGTATCTTCATTTCTCCAAAGTGACAGCTCTCCAAAAAGCCGACTCCCTCCAAGCCCGCAAAGGCGGCCGCCCGATCACGGCGCTGACCGCTTATGATTACCCGACCGCGCGCTTGCTCGACGAAAGCGGAGTGGACGTGTTGCTCGTAGGCGACTCGCTCGGCATGGTGGTCCTCGGATTTCCGGACACCACTCACGTCACGCTCGACCACATGCTTCACCACGTGGCCGCCGTCGCCCGAGCCAAGCCACGGGCGCTCGTCGTCGGCGATCTTCCCATCCACACTTACGACACGCCGCAGCAAGCGCTCGAAACCGCCCGCCGCCTCGTCGCCGCCGGCGCGGAAGCCGTGAAGCTCGAAGGCGGACTCCGCCAGGCGGAAAAAATCCGCGCCATCACCGCCGCCGGCATTCCCGTGATGGGCCACCTCGGCATGCTTCCCCAGCGCGTCCTCGAAGAAGGCGGCTACCACAAAAAAGGCAAGACCCCCGAGCAGACCGAAGCCATCCGCGAGGGCGCGCAGGCCATCATCGAGGCCGGAGTTTTCGCCATCGTCTTCGAGTCCATCATCCCGGAAACCGCCCGCCAACTCTCCGCGGCGCTCGCCGTTCCCACCATCGGCATCGGCTGCGGAAATAACAACTGCGACGGCGAGGTCGCCGTCGTCACCGACCTGCTCGGCTCGTATCCGTGGTTCGTCCCGCCATTCGCCAAGCCCGAGGCCGAAGTCGCCGGAGTCACCCGCCAGGCCGTCGCCCGCTACGTATCGCGCGTGCAGGGCGCTTGATTAGAATGCTTCTCTACCTCCACATCCCCTTCTGCCATCGGATTTGCCCGTATTGCTCGTTCTACAAACACACGCCGGGCGACACATCTATCGGTAGCTTCGTGGACGCACTCGCCGCTGAAGCGAAATCCCGGATCACCGAAATTCCCCGCACCCTCTACCTCGGCGGCGGCACCCCGAGCATGCTCTCGCCCGGCCACCTCACCCGACTCTTCACCGCCCTCCACCACGCCGTCGATTTCTCAACACTCGACGAAGTCACCCTCGAAGCCAACCCCGCCACCTTCGACGCCGCCAAGGCGAAACTCTTCCGCGAGCTCGGCGTCACCCGCGTCTCGTTAGGCATCCAGTCCTTCACCCCGCACGTCCTCGAAATCCTCGGCCGCGAGCACTCCGTCGCCCAGGCCAGCGAGTCCGTCAGCATCCTCCGCGAGGCCGGAATTCCCTCGGTCAACATCGACCTGATGTTCTCCATCCCCGGCCAGTCCAAGGCCGACTGGCAGAAAACACTGGAGCACGCGATCTCGTTGAATCCCGACCACATCTCCGCCTACAACCTCACCTACGAGGAAGACACCGCCTTCTTCGAATCCCTCCGCCGCGGCGAAATGCGCGAGAACGAGGACCACGACGCCGAGTTCTTCCACCTCGCCGACGAGCTCCTAACCGCCGCCGGCTACGACCACTACGAAACCTCCAACTACGCCAAACCCGGCCACCACTCCAGCCACAATCAAGGCTACTGGCGCGGCGAAGACTACCTCGGCCTCGGCCCGTCCGCGGTCTCCACGCTCGCCGGCACCCGTTGGAAAAACGTCGCCGACACCGCCCGCTACGTCACGCAAGTCCGGACCCTCGGCCACGCACTAACCGAATCGGAAATTCTGGATAGCGAGGCACGCCGCCTTGAGCGCATCGCCCTCGGCCTGCGCACCCGCGACGGCATTTCCCTCGACCTGCTCAGCCCGGAATCCCGCCAGCGCGCCGCCCACCTCGCCAGCGAAGGTCTCGCCCGCATCGCAGACGAGCGGCTCGTCCTCATCCACCACGGACGCGCGCTCGTCGATCCCATCGCCGCCGAGTTGGTATAGACGTCGAAATTCCTGCGGGTCGCCGCGCCCCTCGTTCACAATCCGATCGGATAGGTTTCGGGTGCTTCGTCCCCCGCCCACTCGGCACTCCGTTCCAGCGGCTCGACCGCGCGCGTGACGTCGAAGTGCAACACGGCGTCGAACTGACCGGCGAGGTCGGCTTTGAAATAATGGCTCTGCCGTTCGGTTTCCGGCAGATAGACCACCCCGATCGCCCGTTCCAGGCGCGGTTCCCGCAAGGCCTGGACCGCCGGATTGTCCTCGGTGAGATCGAGCCAGAAATTCGGAATTCCCACCTGATGGAAAAGCTGCTCGTAGCTGCCATCCATTCCCGGGCGCACTTGTTTCCTCTCCGCCGGAAGGTGCCAGCCTGAAGCCGCGGTCACGGTTCCCGTGTAGGTCGTGAAACCGATCAACTTCGACTGATAGGGAAACGCCTGGCGGACCAGCTGGCCGATGTTCAATTCCCCCCGCCGTGCCATGTCGGTGGCGCGGGCGTCGCCCAAATGCGAGTTATGCGCCCACACGACCACCTTCGCGTTCCCGTGATGGGACTGAAGGTGGGCGACGAGCTCCACCAGCGTCTCCATCATGTGTTCGTCGCGCTGGTTCCACGACGAGACATTTGAACGGAACATTTTTCGATAGTATTGCTCGGCGTTTTTCACCAGCCGGGCGTTCTGCTCGGCAAAGAAAAACTCATCCGCCGCGGCCTGGCCGTTGAGCGACATGTATTCAACCTCCTTGGCGCGCAGGTCGGTGAGTTGCTGGATCACCTCGGCGCGGCAGCCGTCACCGACCCCCGATCCGACCATCAGACCGTAGTTCTGCGGATCCTTGCCGTAACGGTCGATGCAGCCGTAAAGAGCCCGTGCCTTGGCAGCTTCCTCCGGGTCCCTCCGCTCAAGATAGGCGATGACTTCGTTCATGGACTTGTGGAGACTGTACAAATCCAAGCCGTAGAACCCCACCTGATGGTCCAGCGAATACACGTGTTCATTGTGGTCGCGCATCCAGCCGATGAAATCCAACACATCGGCATTGCGCCACATCCACGCGGGAAAACGCTCGAAACCGCCAAGGGCGTCCACGCTGTCCAGGTCGCCAATCTCGCCGCGGACGTAACGGTTCACTCGGTAGGCATCGGGCCAATCAGCCTCCACCGCCACCGCGTTGAATCCCTTTTCAACGATGAGCCGCTTGGTGATCTCCGCCCGCTCGCGGTAAAACTCGTGGGTCCCGTGGGACGCCTCGCCTAGCAGCACCACGCTGGCCCCGCCGATCATTTCGAGAAGCTCGTCGTAATCCTCCGACTCCGCGGTCAAGGGCCTGGCGTGCTCACGGATGCAGTGGAGCACGCTCGTGCCGGTGACAACCCCGGCCATCTTCGCCATGGGAGCATCCGGCGGCGAGATTGCCTCTGCTAGCAGGAAACGAACCTCCTCGTCGGAGGTCTGGGAGAAATCATCATACCACTGGCCTACGGCGACGAACGGTTCGGGCTCAAGCAACGTCACCACTTCGTCGGCTTCCTCTCCCAGCCGCTCGACCGTGGAGGGCGGCGCGACCGGGACCGCAACGATGATCCGACCCGCCTTCTGATAGCGCAAAAGTTCCACCGCCGCCGACATGGTCGAGCCGGTGGCGATTCCGTCATCCACGACGATCACCGTTTTTCCGGCGACGACCGGAGCCGGACGGGCATCGCGGTAAAGCTTCTCCCGGCGCGCGAGTTCGTCGGTTTCCCGCTTGATCACTGCGTCCACCTGTTTCGGGCTGAGTTGCAGCATCGCGATCAAATCATCGCTCAACACCTGCACGCCGCTGGCGACCGCCCCCATCGCCACTTCCTCGTGGCCCGGGACCCCGAGTTTTCGGACAAGCAAAACATCCATCGGTTTGTGCAGCGCTTTGGCGATCTCCGCGGCGACGGGCACGCCCCCGCGCGGCAAGGCGAGGATGACCAGGTTTTCCTCACCGGCGAACTTCGAAAGCGAATCCGCCAACTGCCGACCGGCATCTTCGCGGTCGGTAAAGGTGCGTGATGTGATAGTGGCATTCATGGTCTTTGTTCTTTCATGCGTTAATGTTAGTCAAATGGCCTTCAAACCAAGCGGCGGCGAGTTCGGCCACATTTTCCAAAGCGTCCGACTCCGCGAAAAGATGGGTGGCGCCGCTGACCAGGATGATTTCCTTCTCGCCCTTCAGACGCTCCAGCGCCTCCTGGTTCCACTCGACAACCGGGTGGTCCAGCTCGCCGACGATCAACAAAGTCGGCGCCTTTACCCGGTCCAAGGCATCACCCGCCAGATCCGCGCGTCCGCCGCGGGATACCACCGCCTGGATCTCCGGAAGCTTCGAGGCCGCCACCAGAGCCGCTGCCGCGCCGGTGCTCGCGCCGAAATAGCCGATGCCAAGATCTTTGACATTCTCATCCTGCTGCGCCCAGCGGGTGGCACCAATCAACCTCTCGGTGAGAAACGGAATATTGAATCGCAGCTCACCCGTCCGCGCCTCCGCCACGGCTTCTTCCGGTGTTAGCAGGTCGAACAACAAGGTCGCGAGCTGCCGGCGGTGCATTTCCCCGGCGACCAGCCGGTTCCGCGGACTCAAGCGACTGCTGCCACTGCCGTGCGCAAAGACCACCAAGCCCGTGGCTCCGGCTGGAATTGACACATCACCGTGGAGCACCGCGCCGGAACAAGGGATGCGGACTTCGTGTTCACTGAGGGTAGATAGGTAGGCGTTCATGGTAATCTGTAGTTAATACGATCCGTTTTCCCGGAACGAAAAATCCAGGAAGCGAGCTGTAAAACTTACCATGACTCCGCATTTCGATCAACAACTCAAAAACCCGTTTTCAAGAATTCCTCCCTCGCCGCGACCTATAACCAATTCTTGCGAATGATCCACATTTTCACCGCTTGGGTGAGGATCACATAGCACAGCAGCGTCGCCGCCAAGATCGGCCAATACCGCGGCGGCAAGGCCGTAAAACCCAGCGCCGGTGCAAGCGGCGAGTGCGGCAGCCAGATGGCCACGGACATGACCGCAAGCGTCGTCAGCGTGAGCGGCCAGCTCGCGCGGCTCTGGATGAAGGGGATTTTGCGGGTGCGGATCACGTGCACCACGAGCGTCTGGGTGATCAGCGACTCGACGAACCAGCCGGTTTGAAACAGCGACGCGCGGGCGGGATCCCAACAGCCGAACACGTAAAGCATCACGAAGAACGTCGTGTAGTCGAAGATCGAACTGATCGGCCCGATGAAGAGCACGAATTTCCTGATCTCGCCGATGTGCCACGGCCGCGGCATCGCGGTCTGCTCCGGACCGACGCTGTCGGTGGGGATCGGCACCTGTGAGAAATCATAGAGCAGGTTGTTCGTCAGCACCTGGATGGGAGCCATCGGCACAAAGGGCAGGAACGCGCTCGCGCCGATGACGCTGAACATGTTGCCGAAGTTAGAACTCGCGCCCATCCGGACGTAGTTGAGGATGTTCACGAACACCTTGCGGCCTTCGATCACGCCGTCGTCGAGCACCATCAGATCCTTTTCCAGGAGGATGACGCCGGCCGCCGCCTTGGCGATGTCCACGGCGGAATCCACGGAAATGCCGACGTCGGCCGCGTGCAGCGCGGGCGCGTCGTTGATGCCGTCGCCCATGAAGCCGACGACGTGGCCCTTGCGCTGGAGCGCGCGGATGATCCGCTGCTTGTCCGCGGGTGATAGACGGGCGAAGACGTGGGTGCGCACGGCGGCGTCCGCGAGCTCGTCATCGTTCATCGTTTCCACCTTGCCGCCGAGAAGGATGTCCGCGGCGTCGAGGCCGACCTGCTGGCAGACCTTGCGGGTGACCAGGTCGTTGTCGCCGGTGAGCACCTTGACGGTGACGCCGTGCTTGCCGAGCGCCTTGATCGCCTTGGCCGCGCTGTCCTTCGGCGGATCAAGGAAGGCGACGTAGCCCTTGAGAATCAGCTCGCACTCATCCTCCTTGGAAATGAACTCGTCCACCGCCAGATGCTTGTGGGCGACGGCGAGCACGCGGAATCCGTCCGCGCTCAACTGCTGGTATTGCTCCATCAGCCCGCCCACGAGCTGCGGCTCCATCGGCGAGATCTTCCCGTCCAGTTCGAAAAATCCGCAGCGCGGAAAGACCGCTTCCGGCGCGCCCTTGGTCAGAAGCTGGTGCTCCTTGTCGGGCATTTCCACCACCACCGACATCATCCGGCGGACGAAATCAAACGGGATCTCGTCCACCTTGCTGAAGCCCGCGATGATCTCATGGTGGAACTCGCGGTGACTCAGCACCGCGCGGTCGAGCACGTTCTTCAATCCCGTCTGGAAGTGTGCGATCAGATAGGCGTCGCGGAAAACCTCGTCGTTCTCCTTCTGCATCACGTCGCAGTGCCGCTCCAGGATCACCTGGTCCATCGTCAGCGTGCCCGTCTTGTCGGTGCACAAGACGTCCATCGCGCCGAAGTTCTGGATCGCGTTGAGCTGCTTCACGATGACCTTCTTCCGCGCCATCGCCAGCGCGCCCTTCGATAGGCAGACCGAGACGATCATCGGCAGCATTTCCGGCGTCAGCCCGACGGCGATGGCGACGGAGAAGAAGAACGCCTCGTGCCAGTTGTGTTTGGTGAAGCCGTTGATGAGAAACACCAGCGGCACCATCACCGCCATGAAGCGGATCATCAGCCAGGTGAATTGCTTGACGCCCTTGTCGAAACTCGTCGGCTCCGGCTCGCCGGTCATGCTCCGCGCCATGCTGCCGAAGTAGGTCTGCGGGCCCGTCGCCAGAATCACAGCCGTGGCCGCGCCGCTCTCGACACTGGTTCCGAGGAAACAAATGTTCGCCATTTCCAACGGCGAGATCCCCTCCCGCGTCTCGCGCGCGTGGAGTTTCTCCACCGGCATCGACTCACCGGTCAGCGTGCCTTGGGAGATGAACAAGTCGTTCGCGGAAACCAGCCGCACGTCCGCCGGGATCATGTCCCCGGCCGAGAGCTCCACCACATCGCCAGGCACCAGTTGCCTGAGCGGGATCTCCTCCTCCTTGCCGCCGCGCACCACCGCCGCGGTCACCTTGATCATCGCCTTGAGCTTTTCCGCCGCCGCGTCCGCGCGGGTCTCCTGCACCAGTCGCAGCAAGATGCCGAGAATCACCATCAGGGTCATCATGCCGCCGGCCCGCGCGTCGCCGGTGGCGAAAGAAATGGCCGCCAGCACGCCGAGCAGGATGACCAGAGGATTTCGCACCGCGGTGAGCAAGCGCCACGGCCAGCCGTGATGATCGTTGGCCGCCACCACGTTAGGCCCGACTTCAGCCCAACGCTTGGCAGCCTCATCCTCGTTCAATCCCTCCGGAGTCGTCCTCATCCGGGCATAAACCTCGCCCGCTTCCAACAGCGCGACCTCCGCCAGAACCGGCGAAAAGTGGATGGAATGGTCCGCATGCCTCGTCAGCGAAATCGCCCGGCTCAGCCTTGGCAGATGATTCATGATCGCGGGAAATGTTCAGGGCAGCCCTCATCTATGACCGGTCGATCCCCATCCCGTCAAGAACTCAGGAGACTTGGGAATTGCCCTGAGGTCCACCCGGAAGCAGACTGCCGCCATGCATCGAGAACACGCCATCCGGACCGCGGCATGCATCGGCGGTTTTTGCGCCAGGCATTTGCTGGCCACGCTTGTCGTGGTGTTAGTTCTTTGCGTGCTGTGGACCGTCACTTACTTCGCGCTTCTCATCTGGGCGGCGGTTTCCGGCGGAGGCCTCGGCAGTCCGGCGAGCTATCCACTTGGCCTGCTCCTTTCGCTCGTCGGCGGGACGGTGTTTTCCCTCACGCTCTTTCTTCCGGCCACCGCGCTTGCCGAGTGGATCGCCAAGCGCCGCGGGCTGCCGATTCTCGCCCAAATCCCCATCAGCATCGCCATTCTGGCGGCACTCTGCCTGCTCGTCGTTGGCAGCGCGATGGCGGCGGGCGTGCAGGCGTCGTTCCGCAGCGGTGCAGCGGGTTTTGCCGTGCTCTTCCTCGCCCACTTGCTTCCACTCGGGTTGTATTGGTGGGTCGCTCAGAGCGGCCCGCTTCTGGTTTCGCTTTACAGGCAACTTTGCAAACTGCCTTGGTCGAAGGACTAACCACCCACGTCACCCTGCCAACGGCGGATGACGGTGGCCACCGTTTGATCCGGCTCGACCGGACCGTATTGCTTCTCGAATCCCGCGCGGCGCAGGGTTTCGCGAACGCCGCTGTGGGCTTCTGCCAGACGAAAGCCCATCCCCCGACCGACCACTGCCTCCCGGATCTCAGTCAGGAGCTCGACTCCTGCCAGATCGAGTTGGGGCACGGTTCCCAGAAAAAACACCACCAGCTTGACGTCATTGTCGCGGGAATTGAGCAGGGCGAAGAACTGGTCGCTGACGTACTCCGTATTGAAATAGAGCAGCGCCCCGTCGGCCCGGAAAATGAAAGTCTGCGGGACGCGCTCGTTTTCCCGATGGCGGATCATATCGGCGAAATACTCGGTGCCCGGAACGCGGCCGAGCTCGGTGGTGTGAGGGCGCGCGCCACGGCGCAGCAGCAGTAACACCGAGAGGATCGCCCCGAAAAGCACTCCCATGAGCAATCCGGATCCGAGCACCCCCAGCAGCGCCGTGAACGCCACCGCGAACTCGCCGCGGCTGAAGTGCCAGACCCGTTTCAGCGCGGTGAGCTGGAACAATCCGGTGACGGCGACGAGCACGATGGCGGCCAGCACCGGCTGCGGCAGGTAGCGCAGCATTCCTGACAGATAGACAGTCACCAGCAGCATCAGCACCGCCGCGACGAGTCCGGAAAGCGGCGTGCGCGCGCCTCCCGTCTCGTTGACCAGTGACTGTGACATGCCGCCGCTGGTGGGAAATCCCTGGCCGAGACCGGCCGCTAGATTCGCCCCGGCGAGGGCGAGGAATTCCTGGTCGCTGTCGAGCCGGTAGCCGTGCTTCCGCGCGAACATCCGGCCGATCGCCGCGGTTTCGACCGCGCCGAGGAGAAAGCACGCCATCGCGAGCGGAAGCAAGGTGTTGATGTCACTCCAGTGCAGGCCTTGCAGGCCAAATGCAGGCAGTCCCTGCGGCACCTCGCCGAGCAATTTCACGCCGTGTCCGCCGAGGTCGGCGGTCGCTCCGAGGACCAGGCTGCCGACCACCACCAGCAGCCCGACGGGGCGGTTCTTGAGGAATTTTTTCCCGAGAAGCAAAATGATGAGAGCGCCGCCGCCCACCGCGAGCGAGGCGGGATTGGTGTCGCGCACGTGGCGGATGAAATGACCGGAGCGCTCCCAGAAATCCCCGTGGGAGCCTTTGAAACCGCACAGTTTCGGCAGCTGGGTGCTGGCCAGATAGAGCGCGACGCCGGTTTTGAACCCTAGCAGCGCGGTCTCGGAAATGAAATTCACGACGCCCCCCGCGCGGACCATCCGGGCGAGCAGGGCAAGGACGGCTACCAATACCGCCGTTGCAGCCGCAAGCGCCGCAAAACGCGCGGGATCGCCCCCGGTGATGGCGCCGAGCGAGGAACCGACCAGCAGCGAAATGGCCGAAGTGACAGTGACCGAAGTCTGCCGCGAACTGGTGAACAGCCAGAATACCAGCCCTGAGAAAATACACGCGCAAAGACCTGCCTCGGGCGGCAGGCCCGCGAGCGAGGCGTCGCCAATCCCCGCCGGCATCAGATAGGCGCACAGCGTGATTCCCGCGACGACATCACCGCGCAACCAAGCGAACTGATAGCCGCGCAGCCAGCCGATGGCGGGAACATGGCGCGCCAGCACGGACATCCATGTCCCCGAGGCGGCAGGTGACGGAGAATCCATCACGACTGCGGTTTCTGATCCTTATCCTTATCCTTGCCCTCGAGTTTTTCCCGCGCGGCATCAAGCAGGGCCATTTTTTCCGGACTCACCTTGGGGAACTCCAGCTTGAGATCCTGAATGGCGGTGGCGATGATGTCCGCCACCAAGGCGCGGGCGACGTATTTGCGGTCTGCCGGGATGACATACCAAGGCGCGCGCTTGGTGCTGGTGGCGGAAAGCGCGTCCGCGAACGCCTTCTGATAGCTCTTCCAATGCTCGCGTTCCTCGAGGTCGGCGCCGGAGAATTTCCAGTGCTTTTCTGTATTGGTCAGGCGTTCGAGGAAGCGCCGCTTCTGCTCGTCCTTCGAGACGTGGAGGAAGAACTTGAGCACCAGCGTGCCGTTGCGCGACAGGTGTTTTTCGAAGTTGTTGATGTCCTCATAGCGCTTCTCCCAGAACCTGTGATCCGGATCGGCGGGCTGGCCCGGTCCGAGCCATTCCGGATGGACTTTGACCACCAGCACGTCCTCGTAGTATGAGCGGTTGAAAATGCCGATGCGCCCGCGCTCGGGCAGCGCCTTCATGTAGCGCCAGAGGAAATTGTGGTCCAGCTCCTCGGCGGACGGCTTCTTGAAACTGAAGACCTGGCAGCCCTGCGGATTCACCCCGGACATGACGTGGCGAATGGTGCCGTCCTTGCCGGCGGCGTCCATCGCCTGGAAAATGAGCAGCACCGAGTGGGTGTCGCTGGCGTAGAGCAATTCCTGGGCGGAGTCGAGATGCTTGCGGTTTTCCTCGAGGATCAACGAAGCCCGGTCCTTGATCACGTCGGTGCCGAGTTCCTTCGCCTCGTCGGTTTCCGTCCAGTCGGTGACGTAATCCTTCAGATTCACTTCGGTGCCGGGTTCGACGAGGAATTGCTTGATGAGCTTGGGCTTGATCATGGCGATAGGGGGTTGATAGATGCTGGGCAAAATCCCTGCGCGACGGATCATGTTTCCACGCGGCACGCCGATTTGTAAAGATTCAAAAGCACCGCGCGAGCGATCCGGTGGAGAAATCAGACTCCCATTTTCGAGGGCTGGCCGGTGAGCTCCACCACCGAACGCCAGAGATCTCCGTTAGGATCGACCTTGCGGCGGCCGCGGGTGACGAGACTCATCGGCAAATGCACAAAGCGCTGGTGCCAGCGGGCGACGACCATGCCGGTCTTGCCCGCCATCCCGGCGTGGACGGCGTGGCGGCCGAGGTTCAGGCAGAAAACCCGGTCCTCGGGCGCGGCCGGAACACTGCGGATGATGTAGCTCGGGTCGATGTATTTGAGATTGAGCTCGATGTTCTTCTCCCTGAAATGCCGGTTGATCCTTTCCTTGAGAAAACTTCCGATGTCGGCGTGAAGTTCGTTTCCGGACGCGTCGGTGGCGTGCTCCGCTTGGGAAATGAGGTCCTGCCCGGCGCCTTCCGCGGTGATGATGACGGCGTGGCCGCGATTGGCGACGCGCTGCTCGATCACGTCCAACAGCCCGTTAGCCCCCTCCAGTTTGAAAGGAACCTCGGGGATGAGCACCGCGTTCGCCTCGCCGGTGGCCAGCGCCGCGGAGCACGCGATGAACCCGGAGTCGCGGCCCATCAGTTTGACCAGACCCACCCCGTTGCGCGATCCCCTCGCCTCGGTGTGGGCGGCCGTCACGGCGTGGAAAGCAGCGGCGAACGCGGTCTGATAACCGAAACTGCGGTCCATGAACATCAGGTCGTTGTCGATCGTCTTGGGCACCCCGACAATGGCGATCTGACTCCCCCGCTGCCGCATCTCCTCATGGATGTCCTTCGCCCCGCGCTGCGAACCGTCACCGCCGATGACGAAGAGAATGTTCACGCCCAAGGCTTCGAGACGGTTAGCCATCACCTTGGTGTTCCGTTTGCCGCGGGACGTGCCGAGCATCGAGCCGCCGAACGAGGTGATGCTATCCACCTTGCCCGGCGTGAGTTCGACCGGCTTGTGGCCGAACGCGGGATCGAGTCCCTCGTAACCATATTGGATGCCCAGAATCCGGCGCACGCCGTAAACATAGTGCGCCTGCATGACGATGGCGCGGATCACGTCGTTGATGCCCGGGCAGAGGCCGCCGCAGGTGACGATGGCGCAGCAGGTGTCCGCGGGATCGAAATAGATCTCGCCACGCGGGCCGGCGAGCTCGATCGATGGCGGCTCGACGCCGCTTTTCATGGCTGCCCTGATGGCGTCCATGTGGTCGTTGAGTAAGATGCGGTCGCCATCGCAATTCCAACCGGTGCCTTCCGCGGCGAAATCCCGCTGCCATCCGGGAGAGGAGAATTTTCGCGGGCCGAGGTTGGCGATGTCCAGATCGTCGGTGGTTACGGAAGAGGAATGCATGCAGTCAAAATTTTGAAAGAGTGGGCAACGCAACGAGCGCCTCCTGCCACCCCGAATGCTATGGCCCATGCCGCGCATGGGAATCCCAATTATTTGCAAAAATTCCGCAAATCCAGCATCTTCGAGGGAAATTTCCGGCCTCTCAGAACGGACTCGAAGCGCCGCGTTTGACTCTAGGGAAAAGCTCCTTGTTCGTCGCTTCCATCAGTTGGCGCGACCATTCATCGCAGATCTCCTCAGCGGTGCGGGTTTCGCGGCGGTCGGCCACGGTGGCGATGATCTTGCCGGTGGCGGCATCCCGCACGCGGGCCTCGAAGGCGACGAAGCCGGCATCGCCCGTCTCGGTGAGGGCGGCTTCTAGAATCACGGTGCCGGGCTTGGCCGCGCTCTCAGTTAGGTAAAAGCCGCACAGCGGGGACGAGAACTCACGCCGCAGCGAGGCGTGGAACTTGCGGGCCAACCTGCCGGATAGTTTCCGATCCGTCTGGCGGGGCAGATAGGCGGTGCTCACCGGGCGAATCACGATATGCTTGTATTGACTGACGTCGGCCGAAGGCGCGCGCCATGCTTGGGCAAAGGGCAGCCGGGAGAGGCTGCCGGAGCGGTCCGCGCCCGAGTTCGTTAGAAACGCCGTGGGCGTCGCGGCGCGACTGGCTTTCTCGACAGAGCATGAGGCCAGCCCCAGGCAGAGCGAGACCACGGCATGGCGGAAGAGCTGCATGATGGGTGAATCAGGCTTTCAACCAGGCGTTGGCCTCGCGCAGGTGGCCGGTCGGGAAGAACTCGATCGGAAACGGGCGGTGGCCCTTGGCGGCGAATGCCAGCGCCATGGCCTCCCACTGCTTTTCGCCGATGATCGCCATTTTTCGGATCAACGGATCGGCCGCTGCTTGGAACGAGAGATCGGTCCAGTCACCATCGGCGAAGCCCGTGAATTCCTCGCAGATATTCAAAATCGCGCCGCCTCCCCAAGCCTGGAGTTGCTTGAGGACTTCCGCTTGATTGGCAGCCAACTGGGCGGGGCTGATGGTGCCGGTGATTTCGACGGTGATGACGCCGTCCATGGCGTCGAGGATTTGTGCGCTCATAAGGTAGTGGTGAGATGAAGACAGCGAATCAAGGCGGGGTGAAGCGCGATTTTATGGAAAGAGGAAATCACATGCCGGGAAGTCCCTCGCGGATGCGGGCGGAGAAATCGGCGGCGTGGTTGGCCGCCTGCGCGGCGGAATTGATGAGCGCGCGCCGCTTCAAATGGACGAAGGGCAGCCCGCCGGTCTCGATGGCCTTGCGCTCATACATGAGTTCGTCGGCCTTGCCGTTGACCAGCAAACGCCAGTCCCACGGCGCGCGCTCCGCCGCCGGATGCTGGCTGCGGATCCCGGTGGTGCAGTTGGTGGCGACCGCGTTATACCAGCGAGGCGTTTCGCGGAGTTGGTTGATCGAGCCGATGTATTCGAGAAACCGCGCGCGCGTCTGCGCCAGGCCGGCGGTGGTCCGGTAGAGATACGCGTCCTCGCCTTTTCGATAGTTCGTCCGGACGCGGACCACGTCCCGCTCGTCGGCGGCGATGTAGGTGAGGTTGTATTGGGGAAGCGGATTTTTTTCCGTTAAAACGTTAAAATGGATTGGTGCTGGTTGATCGGGCGATGTTCCGACATCGCCTGTTTGGAATTGAATTCAAACCAACCAACACCATGAACGAACAGACAGGGACACAGGCACCGGCGCAAGCTG
>CAMCCX010000036.1 GCA_945873305.1 Akkermansia muciniphila | reverse complement strand
ATGGGCGAGCTCCACCTCGACATCAAAATCGACATCCTCAAGCGCACCCACAAGGTCGAGGTCACCGTCGGCGCGCCACAGGTCGCCTATCGCGAAACCATCACCAAGATGGTCAACGACAGCTATACCCACAAGAAGCAGTCCGGCGGCTCCGGCCAGTTCGCGAAAATCGATTACACCATCGAGCCCGGCGAACCCGGCACCGGCTTCATCTTCGAATCGAAGGTCGTCGGCGGCAGCATCCCGAAAGAGTTCATCCCCGCCGTCGAAAAAGGCTTCAAAACCTCCGTCGATAAAGGACCACTTGCCGGCTACCCCTGCTTGGACTTCAAGGTCACGCTCAACGAAGGTGGTTTCCACGCCGTGGACTCCAGCAACATCGCCTTCGAAATCGCCGCCAAGGCCGCGTATCGCCAGACGATGGTCAAGTGCGCGCCACAAATCCTTGAGCCAATGATGAAACTCGACGTCTTCGCCCCTGAGGAAAAAGTCGGCGACGTCATCGGCGACCTCAACCGCCGCCGCGGCATGATCCAAGGCCAGGAGCCAACTCCCGGCGGTATCCGCGTCAAGGCAGAGGCCCCGCTCTCCGCCATGTTCGGCTACATCGGCGACCTCCGCACCATGACCTCCGGCCGCGGCCAGTTCTCCATGGAGTTCAGCCACTACGCCCCTTGCCCGAAAAACGTCTCCGACGACGTCATCGCCAAGGCCAAGGCCAAGGACGAAGCACTTCGCGCCGCCAAGTAACGGCGATCACCGGTCGTCGCGACCCGCCTCATCAAAACCCGTCGTCCCGCAAGGGCCGGCGGGTTTTTCTTTTCGCTAGGAAAGCACCGGAACCAGCCTGCTTCAGCGCCGCTCCGCACGCTTGCCAGATAGATCCGCGGCGGCCCGCAGCTCCATCGCGTGGCGGATCTCATGAGACATCACCGCCAGCCAGACCAGCAGCGCCAATACCAGCGCGCCCGCCATGATCCAGCCGATCGTCATCGGCGTGCCTGCAAACCACATCACCGCTAACGAAATCCCGCCCGCCCAGAACAGGCACGACGCCAGCAGGACGATCAACACTTTCGATGGCAGGATGGCGTTCATTAATGATTCTTAAATATCAATCCGCATCCGCCTTGGCCAACCTTAAAATCCCCCGTCATCGCGTAGTGTTCGGATGAGCCCTTGCGCCGGACCGCCGGCGCGTGTCGGTTGCGGCGCGGCGATGCACCATTTTCCCTTGTTGTGGCTTGACCCGGACTTTTCATCCCGCCAGTGTGCCGCCCCGCCGCAGCCCCGATGGCAGCGGCGTGCCCTAATAGAACCAACCTAACGCTCAGCCATGGCCGCGAAGATCTACACCACCAAGGACGCCCCGATTGCTCCTCTCAAGAAGAAAACACTCGCCGTGATCGGCTTCGGCTCCCAAGGCCATGCCCACGCGCTCAACCTCAAGGACAGCGGCCTCAAGGTCATCATCGGACTCTATCCGAAGTCGAAATCCCGCGAAGTCGCCAAGAAGCTCGGCTTCGAGGTCATGGACACCGCCGAGGCCGTCAAGGCTGCCGACGTGATCTTCGTCGCCACCCCGGACACCGTGATCCCTGCCGTTTATAACAAGGACATCGCCCCGCACCTCACCAAGGGCAAGACCCTGCTCTTCTCCCACGGCTTCGCCGTCCACTTCAAGACCATCACCTGCCCCAAGGACGTTGACGTCATCCTCGTCGCGCCAAAAGGCCCCGGCCACACCGTCCGCTCGCAGTTCGTCGCCGGCAAGGGCGTTCCCGGCCTCATCGCCATCGATCAGGACGTGTCCGGCAAAGCCAAACAAACCGCGCTCGCCTGGGCCGGTGGCGTCGGCTGCGCCCGTGCCGGCGTGTTCGAAACCAACTTCCGCGAGGAAACCGTCACCGACCTCTTCGGCGAGCAAGTCGTCCTTTGCGGCGGCACCACCGCGCTGGTCAAAGCCGGTTTCGAAGTGCTCGTCGAAGCTGGCTATCAGCCAGAGATGGCCTACTTCGAGTGCCTCCACGAGCTCAAGCTCATCGTCGACCTCATGAACGAGCAAGGCATCGCCGGCATGCGTTTCTCCATCTCCGAGACCGCTGAATACGGCGACGTCACCGTCGGCCCGAAGATCATCGACGGCTCCGTCAAGAAGCGCATGGTCGCCCAGCTCAAGAACATCGAGAACGGCAAGTTCGCCAAGGAGTGGACCGCCGAATACGCCGGTGGTAACAAAAACTTCAACGCCATCCGCAAGTCCGAAGCCCAGCACCCGATCGAGAAAGTCGGCGAGAAACTCCGCTCCACCATGAGCTGGATCAAGTCGTCCAAGATCAAGAAGGGCGCCAGCCAGGCGAGCTTCACTTCCTCCTCGAAGTAACTCCGCGACACCTATCTGAAAACGCCCGTCGCCCGCAAGGGAGGCGGGCGTTTTTCATGTCGCACCGCCGGGCGCTACGTCGCGGCGGCGCCCAGTGTCATCGCCACATAACAGCCATACAACGCGAGCAACACAAAACCGCGCCAGCGTCCCAGCGCGCCGCCGCGTCCGGGCAAAATCATCAAGGTGGTCACCACGCCAAACAGGAGGCTTGGCATCAATTCCGGCAACTTTACCGGGAATGGATGAATCAACGCGGCCACCGAAGCCACGAACAACGCGTTGAAGAGATTGCTGCCGAGAATGTTTCCCAAACCCACATCGTGATGCCCCCGGACGCGCGAAAAGATAGTGGTGGCCAACTCCGGCGTTCCGGTGGCAACCGCCACCACTACCGCGCCGACCACGAACGGGCTCCAGCCCAACGCCTGCGCCATGCCGGTGCCGCCCCGCACAACGAGCTGAGCGGCACCGATGAGCAGGGCCAGCCCTGATCCCACTTGGATCACGGTCTTCAACATTGCGCTTCGTTTCAATGCCATCACCTCCGCCACCGCTCTCGCCCGGTGTCGCCGCGCATGCCTCACCACCATCATCAGCCACCCGGCGAACAGGCTTATCAGCACCAGCGCGTCCATCCTCGAAAACCAGCCATCCCATAACACCGCCGCCATGATCAACGGAACCACCAACGCGCACGCCCAATCGCGGCGCAGGCCGGCATCCTCCACCTTCATCCCGGACAACGAGAGGACGAAGGCCAGCAACAGCGAGATGTTCACCACATTGCTGCCCAGCACGTCGCCCAAGGAAATCTGCGGCACCCCGTTCACCGCTGACTGGATGGCGACCATCAGCTCCGGCGAGGATGTGCCAAACGCGGCCACCGTGACCCCGATCACCGCCACCGGCCACCGAGCCCACTTCGCCAACCCGACTGAACCATCGACAAACAGCGATCCGCCGAGCCACGCCAGGACGGCACCAGCCAGCAGCAAAAGAATGGAAACGACCATATAGCATCAGTCTGGAGATGATTGTGATTTAGACAAGCTCAGGAAAAGACCCGGGCCGAATGGCACGTAGTTAAGGCCGATTTCGTCGATCCTGGTTCTGGAACACGGAGCGTCGATATTCTATCGACTGTTTCAGGCCGACATTCAGTCGGCCGAAGGCTGGGCGGCGGACAGGATGTCCGCGGCAAATAGCGTTCAGAATGAACGCGCTCCTTTGAGTGCCCGCGCTTTACTACGTGCCATTCGACCTGGGCCTTTTGCCTCAACGGTCCGGCCAGTGGGAGGCGAGTAAACCAGCCCGCGGCCCCACCCCGTGCGGGTATGGGGTTGCAATCGCGGGGGATCTGTCCTAATTCCGCTCCTCCCACGCCTCCATCCTCATGATCCCGCTCCGCATCATCGCCCGGTTTACCGCTGTCGCCGCCACGCTTTTACTGGCCAGTTGTGCGAACCAGAAGCCGGCCGTCACCTATACGAAGGACGGCAAGCCGGTGAATCCCTATCCGGCCGGCACCTATGATTATTTCAAGACCGAGCCCACCTATCCGAAAACCTACTCGGTTTGGAAAAACGACGAGCTGCTCCCGCGCACGGACGCCGAGAACTCCTCCATCGTCATCAGCCTCGCCAAGCAGCGCGGCTTCCTCATGAACGGCGAGGAAGTGGTCCTGGACTATCCGATTTGCTCCGGCATCCCGAGCCGCCCCACTCCTCCCGGCACTTTCTATATCCTCGAAAAAGTCGTGGATAAGAAATCCAACAAGTATGGGAAAATCTACGACGCCGCCGGCGAGATCGTGAACGGCGACGCCGATTCCACACTCGACCCGATTCCCGAAGGCGGGAAATTCGAAGGTGCGTCGATGCGCTACTGGATGCGCCTGACCAACGACGGCGTCGGCCACCACATCGGTCCGGTGAGACGCCGCCCCGCCTCCCACGCCTGCATCCGCGGGCCGAGCGCCACCATGCCGATTGTCTATTCCAAAGTGAAACCCGGGACCCGCGTGATCGTCGAGTGACGCCGGTTGAGTTCGTTTTCCATCACCAAAAAGGCCCGGACGCTTTCGCATCCGGGCCTTTTGTGGTTCAAATCATTCCGCCTCGTCGTCTTCTTCGATGAACTTGTCGTGGCCCGCCTTTTTCATCTCCTTGATGGAGGTGACGATCTTGGCGACCTCGTCCATTTTGCCGTTGAGGAAGGCTTCCTCCACTTCGCAAAAAGTCACGAACAGCTTGCCGATCATTTTGCGGTATTCGAGCAGCGCCTTCACCTTGTCCGGACCTTCCGGCATGGCCGCGAGCAGCTCCGGGATTTCCAGCGCGCTTTTCAACGCCGCTTGCTGGGCCTCGCGGGCTTGGGCGGCGCCCTTCACCGGATCGGTCTCGCGGCGGAAGCCTTTGAACGCGTCGTCCATGGACTCCATTTGCTTGGCCAATGGCGACTCCTCTTTTTTCTCCGCGCCAGCCGCCGGCATCAGCATCAGACCCGCCGCACAGCTCAATAGAAACAGTTGTTTTTTCATGTGCTGCGGATACGAGCGAAATCCGCCCGCCTTTCCAACCGTAAATTTTGCGTTTATTTTCCCCGCTCGTCCGGCATGGTGGTGCGCTTGAAATCGAAATCCCAATGGCGGCGGCGGATCATCCTTGCCGTTTGCGCGTCCGCGTCCGTTTTGCTCGGATGGTTCGCGCTGCCGTTCGCCGTGCCGCTGCCCGCCGGGCTGCTGGAAAATCCCGCGGCCTCGCCGCAGTTGCTCGACCGCCACGGCGCGCCGATCCTGCACCTCACGCTGCCGGATTCGTCGCGCGCCACGCCGGTCGCGCTGGAGGAGATTTCCGCCGATCTCATCGCCTGCACGATCGCCGCGGAGGACAAGCGGTTTTACCACCACGGCGGGATTGACCTGCTCGCCACGCTGCGGGCGGGCCGCGATTTGCTCGCCCAGCGGCGGGTGGTTTCCGGCGCTTCCACCATCACCCAGCAGCTGGTGAAAATCTCCTCGCCGCCCGCGAAACGCCGTCCGTTCACCAAACTCTACGAAGCTCTCGCCGCCCGCCGTCTGGAAATGACCTGGACGAAAAACCAAATTCTCACCGCCTATCTCAACCGTCTCGACTACGGAAACCTCCGCACCGGCACCGCGGAAGCCGCGCGGTTCTACTTCCAAAAACCCCTCGCCGACCTCTCGCTCGCCGAGTGCGCCCTGCTTGCAGGGCTCCCGCAAGCCCCGTCGCGGCTCAATCCCATCCGCAACCCCGCCCGCGCGACTGTCCGGCGCGACACCGTCCTCAAGCGCCTCGCCGCGGCGGGAAACGCCGACCCGGCCCGCATCGCCGCCGCCCTCGCCGAGCCGCTCACCCTCCGCCCGCTCGCCGAATCCCAGCCCGCCCCGTGGCTCGCCAACCAACCTCGAGTTTCAAATCTCCAATCTCCAATCCGCACCACCCTCGACCTTCCGCTCCAGCGCGACCTCGAAACCATCGTCCGCGAAGAAACCGCCAGACTCCGCGAGGCGAACCTCCGCCACGCCGCCGTCGTCGTCATCCACAACCCGACCGGGGAAGTCCTCGCCCTCGTTTCCTCCGCCGACTGGGCCGACCCGCGCGGCGGCCAGCTCAACGGCGCGCTCGTTCCGCGCTCGCCGGGCTCCACGCTCAAACCCTTCACCTACCTGCTCGCCCTCGAGCGCAACCACCGCATTCCCGCCTCGATCCTCGCCGACATCCCCAGCCCGTTCCGCACCCCGCAAGGCCTCGATCTGCCGGAAAATTACGACCGCAACTACCGCGGCCCCGTCACTCTCCGCGCCGCGCTGGCCTGTTCGCTCAACGTCCCCGCCCTCCGCGAGCTCAATTCCCTCGGCGGCCCGCAGCCGCTGCAGCAGCTCTTGGAAAACCTCGGCATCACCACTCTCGGCAGCGATTCCTCCATCCATGGACTCGGCCTCACCCTCGGCAACGCCCCCGTCCGCCTGCTAGAACTCAGCAACGCCTACGCCACCCTCGCGCGGTTAGGCCTTTACCGGCCAGCGTTGCTCTTCCCTTCGAAGTTCGATGTCGGACGTTCGGCGTTCGACGGTCGCAGCGCCTATCTCATCGCCGACATCCTCGCCGACGCCGCCGCCCGCTCCCCGTCATTTCCGCCCGGCGGCCCGCTGGATCTTCCCTTCAAGTGTGCCGTGAAAACCGGCACCTCCTCGGATTTTCACGACAACTGGTGTCTCGGCTTCACCCCCGAATTCACCGTCGGCGTCTGGGCGGGAAACTTCGAGCAACAGCCGATGAAAGGCCTTTCCGGCGTCGCCGGTGCCGGGCCCATTTTCAACCGCGCCATGCTCCGCCTGCACCGCGACGTCCAACCCACTTGGTTTGCCCGCCCCGCCGGATTGATAGAAATTTCCATCGACCCGCGAACCGGCAAACGCGTCCCCTCCGACGCCGAAAACGCCCGCCCCGACCTCGCCCCGGCCGACCAGGTTCCGCCCGCCGCCACGGCTGCTGACTACGACGCCAGCGGCCGGGCGTTGCTCGATTCCAGCTGCGCCGAGTGGTTCGGCAGCCGTTATAATTTCCGCCGCAACGAACTCGCGCTAGACGCCGCCCGCGCGCCCGAACCGCTCCGCATCATCAGCCCGGCCGACAACGCCACCTTCCTCCTCGACCCGGAAATCCCCTCCGGTTCCGACAAACTCCGCCCCGTCACCAATCTCCCCGGCACCGCCCGTTGGCAATCCGCCACCCTCCGCATCGAGCCCGCCAGCCCCGAGCCGATCATCCACCTCACTCCAGGCACCCACGTCCTAACCGCCACCGATCCCGCCACCGGAGTCGTCCACCACCTCACGCTGCGGGTGAAGTCGCTCTGAAAAAAGAACGTGTTCCGGCTGTCTCAGCCGGATCTTCGCGCATCCGACTGAGACAGTCGGAACACATTCTCAAGCAGCCGTCCAGTGCGTCCAAGCGCCAGGGCCTAACTTCGCCTTCCGCGGATTCTCCGCGATGTAGTTTTGAAAAAGCAGCAGTTGTTTCTCACTGCGGACCACATGGTCGAAATCTTCCGCCATCCAGAACGGCTTCGGCCAGCCGGTGAGCAGGAGAATTGCGTGGCCGGAGACTCGTTTCCAGCCGGCGAGGATTTTTGCCAGCGTGTGTCCTTCGTGCGGCGTCACCAGCACATGCACGTGATTCGGCATGAGCACATAGTCGCCGAGTGTGAAATATTGGCCGTCGAAATGGTGAATCGCCTTTGCGACAAGCTCGCGTAATGCGGAATCCTGGAGCGCGCAGGAACCGTAACCCGCGTCCAGCCAGAGCTCCATTTGAGCGGGGAACTTCGCGTTGTAGTCCTTTTACGTCTCTGAATCCCATGGCTTCGGATGCATCGCGGTCCATGCGGCGCGTTGCTCCTTCCACTTTTTCCAAATCGGGGCGGCGACGGAGTCCGCCAGTCGGAAGGTGACGAAGTAAGTGCAGCCGTCCTGCGACCAGTGCGGGAGGATGCGGCGGGTTTTGGTGATCGGCGCGGATTTATCGAGGGGTTTTAGAGAATGTGTTCCGGCTGTCTCAGCCGGATTTCGCTGGGGCTCCGCTTCCGACTGAGACAGTCGGAACACATTCTCAAGCGCGTCACTCATCGTCGCGCATATCTGAATCCCGGAAACGCGCGGACCAGCCGCCGCATTTCCAGCTTCATCAAGTTCGCCGTCACCACGTGCGCGGGCAGGCCGCTGCGCTCGATGATGAGATCCACCGGCGACTCGTCCGCGGTCACGGCGGCGAAGACGGCGGCTTCCTCTTCCGGCAGCTCGGGGAGCTCCGATGCGGGCTCGGTGAAGCTGGCTTTGCGGGCGAAGGGGAGTTCTCCCAGATCGTCTAGCAAATGACTGGCGTCGGCGACGAGCGTGGCGCCGTCGCGGATGAGTTGGTTGCAACCGGCGGAGGTCGGCTTGTCGATGGGGCCGGGGACCGCGAAGATCGGCTTGCCGTATTCGGAGGCGAGATTCGCGGTGATCAGGGAGCCCGACCACGCCGGACACTCGACGACTAACACCGCCCGCGCCCACGCCGCGACGATGCGGTTGCGCATGGGGAAGGTTTGCGGATCGGGCGAGGTGTGCAGCGGGAACTCGGAAACCACCGCACCGAAGCCGTTGGCGATCTTTTCCGCGAGGGCGAGATTTTCCGGTGGATAAAGCTTGGACATGCCGGAGCCGAGCACCGCGATGGTGCGGCCGTTCGCGGCGACCGCGGCCTCGTGGGCGGCGGTGTCGATCCCGCGGGCCAGGCCGGAAATGATGGTGAAGCCGGCCTGCGCGATCTGGTAGGAAAGCTTCTTGGTCGCCTGCGTGCCGTAGTGCGTGGCCCGCCGCGAGCCGACGACGCTGATGGCGTGCTTGTCCCGCGGCTCCAGTTTCCCCCAGACGTATAACAGCAGCGGCGGATCATAGGCTTCGCGCAGCGGGGCCGGGTAGTCCTCGTCATCCTGGGTGATGATGGAGATCCCGCGTTCGGCGGCTTCGCGGAGCTCGGTGGCGGGGTCGGCGTGGTCCTGCCAGTTGTGGAGGATCTTCGAGGTTTCCTCGCCGATGCCGTCCACGCGCATCAGCCGGTCCTTGGCCGCGCCGAGGATGGCCGCGGGATTCCCGAAATTCTCCAACAGCCGCCGCACCCGGACGGGCCCGATCTTCGGCAGCATGTTGAGGGCGACGAGTGCTTCCTGTGCGGTCATGTAATCACAGGTTGTCGATAGATCGTCATTCCGTCAAAGACGCTTTGCGGGAATGTGTTCCGACTGTCTCAGTCGGATGCGCGAAGATCCGGCTGAGACAGCCGGGACACATTCTTTAGTCAAGCCAGCGCCAGCAGCGACTCGTCCCAGTCTTTCCACACCGGGTCCAAATTCTGCCCGCGCAGCATCGCGGCGACCTCGGCCGGGCTGCGGGTGTCGTGGATTTGAAACTGCTCGGTCGCTTTCTCGCAGCCGGATTTTTCCGTGAGCTCGACGCGGCGGCCTTTCACCGTGAGGTGGAGGTCGTCGCCGCCCGCGCCGGTGTAGCCGCCGGGCTCGGTCTTGGCCCCGGCGGACATGTGGGTGACGCCGAGCGTGGCGATCGCGTCCCGCAGCGGCGCGGGCTCGCGGGTGGAAACGACGATGCCGACCTGCGGGAAGAGCAGTCGGAAAACCGCGATCAGGCGCACGAACTCCCTGTCTGGCAGATAGAGGTCCGGGTCCGGCTGGTATTCGTAATTTCCCGCGTACGGCCGCATCCGCGGGAAGGCGACGGTGAACTGCGCCTTCCAGCAATGCCGATAGAGATATTCCAGATGGGCGCACAGCGCGAGTGCCTCGGATTTCCAGTTGGCCAGTCCGAACAACGCGCCGATGCCGATGCGCCGGAAGCCGCCGGCATACGCGCGCTCGGGGCAATTCAGCCGCCAGTCGAAATTTTTCTTCGGCCCGGCGGTGTGAAGCTGCGTGTAAGTTTCCCGCTGATAGGTTTCCTGATAAACGACGAGCCCTTCCGCGCCGTGACCGACGATTTCCGCGTATTGGTCATCCTCCATCGGCCCGACTTCGAGCGCGAGCGTGGGGATGAACGGCTTGAGCGCGTCGAGGCAGTTTTGGAGATAACCGTCGGAAACGAACTTCGGGTGCTCGCCGGCGACGAGCAGCACATTGCGGAATCCGAGCCCGTGGAGATGCCGCGCCTCGGTCACCACCTGGTTCACCGTTAGGGTTGTGCGGAAAATCCCGGCATCGCGCGAGAAGCCGCAATAACTGCAATTGTTGACGCACTCGTTGGACACGTAGAGCGGCGCGAACAAGCGCATCGTCTTGCCGAAATGGCGCCGCGTCACCTGCTGGCTCTGCCGCGCGAGCGCTTCGAGCGGGCCGCCGGTTTCCTCGGAAACGAGCTGGAGAAAACGCCGCATCAACGGCGTCGGGCGCTTCAAGAGATCAGGAAAAACATCCGCGAAAGCCATGGCGGGCTGGTAGAATGCCAGCTCAGGCGAGCGGGGAAAGCTCGTCAGTCGGCGTGTTCGTGTCGGCTGTCGTTTCTTCCACGGCCACGGGAATTTCTTCCGCGACGACGATGGTTTCCTCGACGATGACAGTGGGTTCTTCCACGGCGACGACTGCGGCGGCGGCTTCCTTTTGCTTGTTCATCTCGACGAGGCGGATGACTTCGGCTTTGGCGGCGGCGATGCGGTCGGACTCGACGACGGGGCCGATTTTCTTGGAAACGGCGGCCGGGCGGGATGGATCGCTGAGATCGGCGAGCTTGGCTTCGGCTTTTTCAAGCGCCTCGATGGCGGCGGCCTCGCGCTTTCTCACTTCTCCGGCGAAGCGGCTGGAAACGGCGACGGACTCGCGGAGGCGCTCGATTTCGGCGTGAAGCTCGGCGGCGTCGTCAGGGCGGTTCTGGAGAACGGTGAGTTGCTCGCGGGTTTTCGAGAGTTCGTTTTCGAGGGCGAAATTCCGCTCTTTCTGGGCTTTTTCGCCGTCGTTTAGGCGGGCGTTGAGCTGTTTGGCGGTGTCCTGGGCCTTTTTGAGGTCGGTCTCGAGGGTGGAAATCCGCTTGGTTTCGGTGTCGAGGGCACTGCGCGTGGCGGCGAGCTCGGCGGTGGTTTTTTCAAACGTGGCCTTGGAAACGGAGCCGGACTGGAGGTTTTCCAACTCGGCTTTCAGGGCCTTGTGGGCTGCCTTGGATTTTTCGAGAGCGGCTTCGAGGTTCTTCGCGCGGTCCTGCTGGCCTTTGTCGGCGATGGGCGTGGAGCTCTTGGCGGGAGCCGTTTTCGCAGGACGGCCACGCAGCGACCAACCGATGAAGCCGCAAAGGACGGCGATGATGGCAAGCTGCGGAAGGACCTTGGACAGAAGTGTGAGTGTGTCTGACATGATGGGTGGGAGTTAAATTTCGTATTCGACGCCGGGCTCGGGGACGATGACTTCGGTGTTGGGCAGGCGGCGTTTGATTTCCTGGCTGAACCAGGCGACCGCGCCGTCGTCGCCGTGGACGAGGAAGGCTTTTTTCGGGGCGACCTTGAGGATGTAATCCAAGATGGCGTCGCGGGTGGAGTGGCCGCTGAAGTCGAAGATCCGCATCTCGCAGTTGAGCGGGACGGCGGGGTGGGCGGGGTCGAGCTCGACGAGATCGCCGGGCTTGGCGAGGCGGATTTTGCCGCCGGGCGTCTCGGGGTCCGCGTAGCCGACGAAGAACAGGCCGTGCTTGGCGTTTTCCAAAACTCCCTGGCGGGCGAAGGTGTTGGAGACGGTTTTCTCCGACATCATGCCGCTGGAGAGCGCGTAAATGCAGCCGGGGTGGAAGGGGATCGGGCCCTTGCGCTTCTTGCTGCCGGCTTCGAGCTGCATGTCCTTGAGGAAGCGGAAATTCGGCAGGTGGCGGCGCGAGGTGGTGCTGAAACGGTCGTAAACCTGGGTCATCTTGGTGCTCAGGCCGCCGATGTAAACCGGCGTGTGCTTCGGGATGAGTCCCTCCTTTTTGAAGCGGTGCAACATGCCGAGCACCTCCTGGGTTTTGCCCATCGCGAAGACCGGGATGAGCACCGAGCCCTTGCGCTCGATGACGCCCTTGATGGCGGCGGCGAACTCGTCCTCCTCGGTCGGGCGGTCGTATTTCGGGTCGCGCGCCTGCTCGCCGCGGGTCGTTTCGACGATGAGCGCGTCCACGGTGGTTTCCGGGAACATCGCGCCTTTTTGCAACGTGCTGTGCTCGAAATTGACGTCGCCGGTGTAGAAAATCTTTTTGCCCTCCGCCTCGATGGTCACGCCGACCGAGCCGAGAATGTGGCCCGCGTCATGGAAGGTGGCGCGGATCGTGCCGGCCGGATCGAGGTCGAACATGCGCTCGATGTTGCGCGTCTGGAAGTCCTCCTCGATCTGGTCGAGCTCGCGGTGTTCGAACAGCGGATACTCGGCGATGCCGTGCTCGATGCGCTTCGACTGCATCACGTTGACCGAGTTGTGGAGCATCGCGGAGGCCAGCTCGGCAGTTTCGGGCGAGAGGAAAACCTTCGCCTGTGGCTGATCCTGGAGGAAAACCGGCAGCGTGCCGACGTGGTCGAGGTGGGAGTGGGTGATGATGATCGAGTCCGCGGTGCCGGCTTCGAGGAACTCGTAATGCGGGATGGCCTCGGAACCTTCGTGTTTCGGGTGCATCCCGGCGTCCAGCACGACTTTGGCGGACTTGGTTTTAAGGAGGTACGAATTCGCGCCGATACCGGCGTGGCGACAGAGACTTTTAAAAATCATGATGAATGCGGAAAACGCGGGACCATGAAGGGGTGCCGAGGTTCTGTCAACCCGGCTTGTTGAACCCGCCATTGACGCCGATGAAGCTCCGGCTAGCCTCCCCGCCTTGCCCACTCATTCCCAACTCGCCGTCGTCGGCGGCGGCCCGGCGGGTCTGCGGGCGGCGGAAGTCGCAGCCGCTGCCGGGCTGCAAGTCACGCTCTACGACGGCAAGCCATCGGTCGGCCGGAAATTCCTCGTCGCAGGCAAAGGCGGGCTCAATCTCACCCACGGCGAGTCGCTCGACCGCTTCGTCACCCGCTACTCCGGCCCGGACCAGCCTGCGGAAATCTGGGAAAAACTCATCGCCGGCTTCGATCCCGCCGCCCTTCGCGCGTGGGCGGCCGATCTCGGCGTGGAAACGTTCCAAGCGACCAGTGGCCGAGTTTATCCACGAGCGCTCAAAGCCGCGCCGCTGCTCCGCCGCTGGATCGAGCGGCTGCGCGGGCTGGGCGTGCGCTTCGAGATGAACCACCGGCTGGTTTCGCTCGCAACCGGCAAACTCGGATTTGAAAACGGCCACACCGCCACCGCCGACGCCGTCATCCTCGCCTTCGGCGGCGGCTCGTGGGCGAAGACCGGCTCCGACGGCGGCTGGACCTCGATTTTCGAAAACCTCGGCATCGCTCACCACCCGCTCGCTCCGGCGAACTGCGGTTGGGAAACCGAATGGCCTTCGGAAGTCCTCGCCGCCGAGGGGAAGCCGTTGAAAAACCTTCACGTCCGCGCTGGGGAAATGACCGCCATCGGCGAGCTCATGGTCACCCGCTACGGCCTCGAAGGCGGCGCGATTTACCAACTCGGCGCCGCCCTCCGCGGCATGCCGGAGCCTGCCATCGCCATCGATTTCAAGCCGACTTTCACTCACGAACAACTTGTCGCCAAGATGCAATCCGTTCGCCGTGATTTTCTCAGTGAAGCCCGCACCCGCTGGAAACTCAGCGAACCCGCCCACGCCATCCTCGCCCGGAAAACTTGGTCCGACGCCGATTCCATCGCCCGCGAAGTGAAAAACTGCCTCATCCCACTCGCCCGCCCGCGCCCGCTCGACGAAGCGATTTCCTCCGCCGGTGGCGTCTGCTGGAGCGAAATCGACGAGGCGCTGATGTTGAAAAAACTTCCCGGGATTTTCGTCGCCGGGGAAATGATCGACTGGGAAGCGCCCACCGGCGGCTATCTCATGCAGGGCTGCTTCGCCACCGGCACGCGCGCCGCGAACTCGGCGGTGGCGTGGCTTGAGTGAGCGGGAATTTCAAGATTCCCCGATCGGGATTTCCAGTGATACCCTCCCGCATGGGAAAAGGTTATGAGACGCATCAGGCGCGGGTGGTGGCTTTGCAGCGACTCGGCAAGGATCTTGCACGGCGGGCGAAATCGAAATGCGAACTGACCGGCGCGGCCGGGATTTCGTTGCGGCCCTACGAGGTGCCGCCGGTGGCGGACGAGCCGGATATCGACCGGACCCTGCTGATCAGCGAGGCGTGTCACGAGGTTTTGGAACACCCGAAGCGGCTGAAGGGCCGCGAATGGCAGTGTCTGGCGGAGATCGTTTGGAGCGAGATGCCGGCCGTGCAGGTGGTCGCCTGGCGGATGCTCAATCACTTGGCGAAAACCGAGGACTGGGCGCGCGAGGTGATCGGGGAGGTTTTCCTGGACGAAGAAGTGGAGGAATGGGCGAAATCCGAAGAACTGTGAGTCGCACGATGTTCAGCCGTAACTTCGCGCCTGGCGGGCGGTTAAACGTTCCATGTTCAGCGCCGACGTCGCCGCGACACCTTTTTTCCTGAAAATGGAGGCTGATACCATTCCAAACCCGGCAGACGCCAGCATCATCGATTTCGCGCTGATGGCGCGCATCGGCGCGGGGGATCACGACGCTTTCCGCCAACTCGTCGAGCGCCACCAGCAAGCGGTCATCGGCACGGTGGCGAAGATGTTGGGGAATGCCTCCGAGTCGGAAGACATCGCCCAGCAGGTTTTCCTGCGGATCTGGCGGAATGCGAAACGCTACCGGCCGGACGCGAAATTCACGACCTATCTTTACACCATCACGCGCAATCTCGTCTTCAATGAAAGCCGCCGGAAGAGCCGGAAAAAGGAGGTTTCCTCGGACGAGCGCGAGGAGAATTCCAACCAGCTCATCGAGGCCAGCCCGGACCGCCAGCCGGACGCGGAGTTGCTCCAAGCCGAGTTGCAGCGCGCGGTGGATGACGCGATCGCCGCGCTGCCAGAGACCCAGCGGATGGCGGTGGTGCTGCGGCGCTACGAGCAGCTCTCGTATGAGGAAATCGCGGCGGTGCTCAAGCTGTCGGTTTCCGCGGTGAAGAGCCTGCTGTTCCGCGCGCGCACGACGCTGCGGGAATCGTTGAGCGGTTATTTGGAGCAATAGGGGGCGTGGACGTCTCGTCCATGCTCTTGAAGGGACGAGACGTCCCTTCCCCTTAGGCTTTTTTTACCGCGAGTGCTGGATCGCTTCGCAAACGGCCGGGAAAATCTGGCGCTTGCGACTGACCACTCCGGGCGCGTGAAACAAGGTCGCGTCGATCCGCTCGAAGGGCAGTTTCTCAAGGATCGAATCCTGGCCGATGGCGAGAATCATGCTGTGATGCAGCGCCACGTCGGTCACCGCGAGCACAGCCAGATCGTAGTGCTGGCGCTCGAAAAGTTCTTTCAAGGCGGCTTCCAGATCCTCGCGCCGCGCGGCGAATCCGACCAAGTCGCGTTCTTCGACTTGGGAAATACTCACGGACAATCCTTGCTCGGTGAACTCCTTGCGGTCGGCGTTGAGGATTTCGTCCGGCGTGCCGCTGGCGATCAACGAGCCGACCGCGAAGAACTCGTCGGTGAATTTCTGCGGATCGACGCCGGCCACGCCGCTGAGCCAGGTGAGCATCTCGCGGTCGAGGATCGTGGTCGTCGGCGAGGTCAGGCAGAGCGTGTCCGAGACGATGCCGGCGCACAGGCACATCGCGACGCTCGGCGCGGGCAGTAGGCCGCGGTGGAAGAATTTCCGGCCCACCAGCGTGCAGGTCGAGCCGACCGGTTCGTTGAGATAGCGGATCGGTTCGCGGGAAACGAGGTCGCCGGCGAGCCGGTGGTGGTCGATGACTTCGGTGATTTCCGCCTCCTCCACGCCGTTGACGGCTTGGGCGTATTCGTTGTGATCGACCAGCGCGATGCGGATGCGCGGCGGGTCCACGAGGTCGGACTTGGCGATGACTCCCACCATCTTGCCGCCCGTGTGCTCGACCACCGGGAACAAGTCCTGGTCGATGGCGGCGAGGCTTTTGCGCAGCCGCGAGATCGGCTCGTTGACGGACAAGGTCATGAATTTTCTCTCCATCACGTGGCGCACGGTGCGCGAGCAGCGGATCAAGGTCGAGGCGGTGGCGGTGTCCTGATGGCAGGTCAGCACGACCACGCCCTTGCGCGCGGCGTAGGCGAGGATGTCGCCGGAAACCGGATTGTCGCCGGTGACGAGCAGGGCGCGCGCGCCGTGATCGATCGCGTAGCGCTGGACGATCGGGCGGTCGCCGCAAATCACCAGGAATTTCCCGATGTTGCCGTCCGCGATCGCCTGCTTGAGGCGCTTCTCGACGGTGGCCTGGGACGAGGCGCCGACGAGCAGGATCACGTCCTCCTCGAACTCCGGCGAGGGCAGCATGGCTCCGAGGCTCTGGGCGTGGAGCGTGTCCGCCAGTTTCGCGAGGGAAACGTGGATGGTCCGCACGCTGAGGCCCTCCGTGTGGGCGGGCAGCAGCAGTTTGAGCAAATTGAAATAGTGGAGGATGCCGAAGAGGTTTCCCTCGTCGTCCTCGACCGGGACACAGCGGATCTCGGCGGCGAGCATCCGTTGGTAGGCGGTTAGGAAGGTGTCGGACAAGGTCACCTTGATGACCTTGCGGTGGCAGATCATGCCGGCATTGACGCGGACGTCGGTCAGCAGCAGCGGCGCGTCGAGCCCGGCGCGCTCCAGCACCCACTTGGTCCGCGAGGAAATCTCGCCGCAGCGTGCCGCGATCGCCTTGGGTTCTTCGCCCACGGCGCGAAGCAGGGCGGCGTAGCCGATCGCCGAGCAAATCGCGTCGGTATCCGGATTTTTATGACCAATGACGTAGAAGGGCAGCATGGGAAAGGCGAACTAGTGTCTGGCGAGAATAGGTAAGACGCGGCGGACGGCAAGATTCTTCCCGGTCAGCTCCAACAATCCGCAAACCGCGCCCTCACATCCGCTCGGACACGTCGATTCCGAGCAGGTTGAGTCCCTGTTTGGGCGTGCGTGAAGTACTGACTGCTAAGAAATTGCTTTTGAGGTGACGGCCGTTGAAAGAGTCGTTAGCCGGACCGGAAGGCTGAAAAAAAGGGGGGTGTTCAGATCCTCATCCGCAAATCCCTGACACTCCACAGCTGCCCCTTCGCGCCGCTGCCTCTCATCGCCCGCGCACCGTCCTTGCGCTTGGCTCCGAATCGCTCCCGGGATTTGGCAAACGCCTCGTCCACAAAACTCCGGCTGCCGATCACCGCGCCGTCCGTGAAATAGCGAATCCGGCAGCTTAACATCTTGCCGAGAGGGACCTCTCCATCCTGTTCGCGCTCCGCCTCCTCTTTCGAAATTCCCTTGCGCAGCGTCTTCGTGATCGCCTTCCCATCCCGAGCCACACTTTCCGAGGATTTCCCAACCGCTCCCACCATCAGCAGTTTCCGGTATTCCCGCGATACGCCATCAGCCCACAATCCGGCATCTGCAGCCACACCTTGATGGGCGCGCAAAGCCCGCACCAAGCCAGCCCGAGCGGTTTTCCCGTTGCCCTTCGAGCCGCCACCAATCGCCTCCCCATAGCTGCTCCAACGGTAATCCGCCGGCTCTTTCACCATGTCGGCGCGCACCGGATTCAGGTCGATGTAGGCGGAAATCGTCTTCGCAGCCACGCCGTCCTCCACGATCAGACTCTTGAAACGGTCCTCCCACAGCCTTCCCGTCCTGGAATGCGCCCGGTTCAACCACTGGGTGAAACGTTGCAGCAGCCCCTTCATGAATTCTCCCAGATCGTGCATCCGGTAGCTGAGACGTTTGTGAATCGCAGCCACTGCCTCATCCAGCCCGTCTTCGTTCGCGTAAGCCACCGTCTTGGCAACCGCCAATTCCTTCGCCACCCCGGCCACAAACGCTTCGCTGTCAATCGCCGACAATCGCCGACAATCGCTTGAGCAGCGCCTCATCGGACAACCCGCCCTCCGCCATCGGCAGAACTTCCAACAACAGGTGGAAGTGGTTGCACATCAAGCAGTAGGAAGCCACTCGACAACCCGTGAACTTCTCCTGGAACCGCATCAGCGCCCGGAATTTCTCCTTCTCCTCCGTCCCGAACACGAACCGCCGGTCCACGACACGGGAAATCACATGGTAAAACACCGGCTTCCCGGCCGATTTCCGCCACTCGGCCAGCCAGCGTGATTTTCTACTCATGGGAAAGAGCTACCGCGCCGGGGGAGAAATGGCAAAAAAAGACTCTGACTAAAGGCCTGTCCCTTTATCATTAAAGACGTCGACAAGCAGATTCAAGTGGCGGTGGCGTGAGCTTTATTTTATGGGCTTCAGGTCGAGCGGGGAGGCCGATGAAGCGGGCTTCACCAAGTTGGGTGGGTTGGCCCTTTCGGGATTCCCCGTGACTACTTTTTTGGCGGGCGTTTGTGCGTCGAGTTGACGCTCAAGCCCATCAATCAGTTGCCCCAGAGTCTCGCGGCGACGTTTCATTTCCACTTGAACCTGATCCTGAAGCGCTTTGAGTGGTTTCAGGCTTTTTTCAAATTCCGCCGTCTTCAGTGTGGAGGGCCTTTTTTGTGCCTCATTGATGCGTGTGGCGAGCATCTGATCAATACCCGTAAGACGCTCTATTTCGTTTTGTAAATATTCGTATTGAATCGTGGTGGTATTGAAGCGCTGGAGCGTCAAGTTCAGCCGGCTGACAGATTGATCAAGGGCTTCGAGAGGGAGCTGGAGTGGCCGCACATCAAGTGCGACCGGCGCTACCGGCGCTACCGGCGCGGCTACAGGAGGAGGATTGGGAGCGACAAACCGTGATGGACCCTGAGCAGGCACGGGCGCAAGGGTGGCTTTGAAAACATGGAACGAAACAGAAGCCGCCAATACGAGATTGGAGACAACGAGAAGAATTTGTCCTGTGATGTTCATGGTAGAAGATGGTCGGCGGGGTATGTTACCCATAAGAAGAAGCTTGATCGATGCGGATTAAAATGGCGGAGGCGCTTTCACAGCTTCAACCAAACCATCCCGGAGACGGAGTCCCCCAACCAGCCGCTAAGCTCCGAAAAGCTTTGCTGCTCCAACTGGCTGACGTTTTGCCCGGAGTGAAACAAGGTGGCCCCGTCCACATTCGAGAGACTCCTCCCGTTCTTGGGATTCAAATCCATGCCGAAGGTGCTGGCTTTGATCATCGTCAGGATACACTGATCCGGCTGCCCCTTCTTCGGGTTATCGACAGGCACGGGTGCGGTGTAAAAACTGCTGACCATCAGAATCGAGTGGGGATTCTGCATGGCAAGGACCTCCTGAAACGGGACCACCTGATAACCCAAGCCCCTCAAGCGCCGTTCGATTTGGCCACGAATCAGTTTCGACTTCGCCGAGGCAGCGGACCAGTCGGTGATGCCGCCACTTGGGTCCATCGCGGGGGTGAGTTTCTCCTTCGGATTACCCTTGGTATCGGAGAGCAGGGTCGGGAAAACGTAGATTTTCGTGGGAAGAGCCGAGCGTGTCACCCGACTCGTTGCAGTATAGCGGCAAAGAGGCGAGCCAGTCTTGGATTCTTCGGGTTTCGCGGGCTTTGTCGCGCAGGAAGCCAGCCAAATTGTGAATGCAAAGCACCTAAGAGCGATCCATAGGAGTCGGAAGAGAGGGCTGCCGGAGAAACGGGCGGTCATGCAACAGGGAGGTGTGAGATCTTTGATGGTTTTTAAGCCGGGAATCACTGGCGAAAAAGAGGGACGCGGCGCTAAAAAAGCACCGCGCCCCAATTACAATTCACCAACTACTGCGATTTTTCTTACCACTGATAGCTCACACCGATGCGGGCGACAGCTTCGTCGAAGTCGGTCGTCGAGGCGGCTGCTGCATGGATTTGGAGGTTCTCATTGATGCGGTTGGCATAACCGAAGGACATGCCCGTTTCGTCTTGGAACTGGGCGACGTTGAAGTCCACGCCATGGGTCTTGCCGGCTGCAACCGTGGTGTTGGTCATGGCGGCGACCATGGCAATACCGCGGGTGTTTTGATCGATGTCGCTGCGCAGTCCGCGGTCAGCGGCTTGGTAATCACTGCGAATGCTGTTGTCAGCCGCGGCGAAGTCGGTGCGGATTTGATTGTCGGCACTCTGCATTTGACCCAGGTTCACCGCGTCAGAGGTAAGGGTTCCAATGGCCAGATTTTTAATCTGACCGCTTGTCATGTCGAGGTTGCCGCCGATAGCGGCATTGCCTTCAACTTGCAAATTGGAGCCGTTGGCGATGACAATGTCGATTGCACTGCCATCAGCCTTCTCTGCGAACAATTGTTGCGTGGTGACACCCGCGACAACCGCTTCATTGGTGATCAGCGAGTTCGGCCCGATGTGGATGCCATCGGCTTCCTGGCGGATCAATGCGGTGCGAGCGGCAACTTCGTCGGCGATGTCATCTGTGTTGGCTTTCACAGCACCTTCAGCGAGATCGTTCACTTCCTTGCGGAACGAACCAACCGTGGTTTTATCGCCGTCGATTATGGCGATGTCATCTGTGTTGGCTGCAATATCCGTCGTATTGACATCAATCGCATTGCGCTCGTAGGCGCCATTCAATACAAGCTCCTTGGCGGCGTCCAAATCTTCCGAAGAGATCAGAGGCGCTGAATTGATCTCACTCACAATGCTGGCGGCAAAAGCCTCGATGGCGGCAACATCCTGGGTTCCCCCGTCAAAAGTGGATTCGGCAGCATCGATGGCAGCAGGATCGAATGCACCCGGGGTCACACCTTCAAGCGTGTCAACCACGCTTTGCAGGCCTGTGGTGCCGGTGGAATCGTCAAGGCCTCCTTGGGCATATTGATCGATGGCTGTTGCCAGAGGATTGTCCGCTTTGACATCCTTGGCCGCATTCACGCTTGTTTGGGCGGCTGCGTAAGCTGTGATCTTGTTCGCTGATGTGGTTACATTGGCATCAGCGACTCCAACGGCCGCCTCTTTCGTCGTGACGTCGGCCTCCGCTGAATCATACGCCGTCTGGGCGCTGTCCAGGTTTGTCGTAGCGGCAGTTAGGTCGAGTTGCGCCGTGCCCTTCGAGCCGGTGGCCGTTGTAAGAGCCGCATTTTTGTCATCATAAACAACTTCCGCCGCAATGCGGGCGTTGGTGGCGTCGACGCCGGCTTGATAAGCGGCCAACAGTTCAGCGTCGGTAGCAAGAGGATCCGCTTCGAGGGCTGCAATATTTGAAATTGCGGCATCCTCTGCGGTTTCCGCCGAGGTAAGAGCAGAGTCGGCGGTGTTGAATTCAGTTGTTGCCGAGTTGAACGCACCATCCGCCACGAGGAATGCGGCGTCAGCGAGGTTAAAAACGGAAGTGGCGGATGTCAAAGAGGTCAATGCCGTAGCTTCCACTTCTGACGCAGCTGAGAGATCGCTCTGGGCCGTATTGAGTGCGCCTTCGAGGGAAAGCTTGTTTGCCTCTTCAAGACTTTTGTAATTCGCCAGCGCGGTTATCGCAGCGTCAATTTCAGTAGGCACACCATCGCCGGGCAAATCATTCAATGCCGTAATGGAATCGGAGTAGGATAACCCGCTGTTGGGGGATGTCGCGGGTGTGGCACCTTGTGCGAGACTGGAGCAAGATGCTGCGGCGGCAAGCAAGCAGGGGAGGAACTGGTTATTTCTAATGTGCTTCATAGATATCAGTATTGTTTGTTTGGTGAGATTGTGGAATTTGCTGAGAATGAACGAGTTTAAGAGGTGGCTGTTTGCCTGATGGATGCGCAGCGGGTGGGAAGGTTGTTTCAACACCCTGGTTGGTGAGCTCTTGTTGCCACTCCCGGGGCGAGGTTGGTTGGAATAGGCGCGCATTGGTCTAATCCCGAATTCGTGGAGCTGACATTAGAGTGCACAAAAGAAAGCGCGGCGCAGTGGAGCACCTCGGCAATGGAGCTAAATCCCAGCAATCGGACCTCCTCCAGGAGGCGAGCCTCTTTGTCATCCAAAATTAACGTGATCGCTTTCAACGCGCACCGTTTGGCACCAAATTGCACCAAAAAAAAGAAAATTCTTAAAAATCCGTTGATTTTTTGGTGCTTTGTATAAGCTTGCTCAACGAGGGAACTAAAAATGAATCCTAAATCCAAGAGGGACAAAAAGGGGATAACCGTGCGCTTTGACGACCACGAAATGCAGAAGCTTGAAGAGCTTGCAGTGCGTTATCATGTGAGTTCTGCGACTGTTCTGCGCTGGGCGCTTCAGGCCTTGGTGGAATATGTGGGGATCAATGGCGGCAGGATTTTTTTGCCCCTCGATTTCAGCAACTTTCTCCCCCCTGTGTCCCGGGGTCCCGAGGGGGATAAAGGGCCCAGGGCCAAAAAGTAGCGGCTTGTAGCGGACAAGAGGGAAAATTGATGTCGACCCGCGCCCTCAAGGCGCGCCATCTCGAGCATGGATCTCCAAGGCGTCAGCACCCGCCGCGTCACCACCGTCATGGGCGAACTCTGCGGTTTCGAAGTCTCCTCCACCCAGGTTTCCAAGCTCACCGCCGAGCTCGACGGGGAGTTTGAACAATGGCGCGCCCGCCCCCTTCCCGAGATCTCCCACCTCTTCGCCGACGCCACCTACTACAAGGTCCGCATCGACGGCAACGTCAGGGACTGCGCCACCCTCATCGCCATCGGCATCCGGAGGGACAACGGCAAACGCCTCGTCCTCGGCGCCTCCTGCGCTCTCTCTGAAGCCGAAGTCCACTGGCGCGACGTCCTCACCAGCCT
Source organism: Akkermansia muciniphila (assembly GCA_945873305.1). Lineage (GTDB taxonomy): Bacteria > Verrucomicrobiota > Verrucomicrobiia > Verrucomicrobiales > Akkermansiaceae > Luteolibacter > Luteolibacter muciniphilus_D. The sequence goes on along the minus strand of CAMCCX010000036.1, from coordinate 551 downwards.
CAAGCAGCGCGGCCTCGGCATTCCCGACAGCGTCACCTCCGACGCCCACGTCGGGATCCGTGCCGCCCTGCGCGCCACCCTCAACTCCAGCCCTTGGCAGCGTTGCCAGTTCCACCTCCAGCAGAACGCCCAGGCCTACGTTCCCACCAAGGATCTCAAGCAAAAAGTCGCCGACGACATCCGCCGGATCTTCAACGCCGAAGACCGCGCCCATGCCGAAGCCAAGCTCGCCGGATTTATCAAAACCTACGAGAAAAGCGCGCCCAAACTTGCCACCTGGGCCGAGCAGAACATCCCGGAAGGACTCACCGTTTTCGGCTTCCCGGAAGCCAGTCGCCAGCGCCTGCGCACCTCCAACATGTGCGAGACGCTCAACTCGCAGATCAAGCGCCGCACGCGCGTCGTCGGTCTATTCCCCAACGAGCCCTCGCTGCTGCGCCTGGTGACCGGCGTCGTCATCGAGATCTCCGAGGAATGGGAAACCGGCAAAATCTATCTCCAGCCCGAAACCAAAAAACAACCGAACTAACAAACTTCTCCAGCTTTCCAGA
>CAMCCX010000035.1 GCA_945873305.1 Akkermansia muciniphila | reverse complement strand
AGGAAACCGACAACCCGAACGACGGCGGCGTCGGCTACGGTTCGAAAAACGACCGCGCCGACATGTCCAACACCTACCTCGCCGTCGAGGCGCTCGCGCTTTCCAAGAAGGTCATCGAAGACGGCAAACACGGCGACCAGCCGGATCTCGACTGGGATGCCGCCGTCACCTTCCTCTCGCGCTGCCAGAACCTGGAGGAAACCAACAGCAGCGAATGGGCGTCCAACGACCCGAACAACAAAGGCGGATTCATCTACGGCCCTAACGAGACCAAAGCCGGCGAGGAAACGCTTCCCAACGGCCGCACCGCGCTCCGCTCCTACGGCTCCATGTCCTATGCCGGGCTCCTCTCGTTCATCTACGCCAAGGTCAGCGCCTCCGATCCGCGGGTCGTCGCGGTCAAGGAATGGCTCGGTAAAAACTACACCCTCGCCGAAAACCCCGGCATGGGAACCCAAGGCATCTACTATTACTATCAGACCATGGCCAAGGCGCTCACCGCCGCCAACGTGGACAACCTCAAGCTCGCAGACGGCACCGAAGCCGACTGGCGCAACGACCTCGGCAACAAGATCCTCGCCGCCCAGCGCGAGAACGGCTCGTGGCTCAACGACAACGGCCGCTGGATGGAATCCAACCCCGTGCTCGTCACCGCTTACACCGTGCTCTCGCTGGAGCAGATTTACGACTCGATCCCGGAGTGATCCTTTCTTGATTCCGCGGTTTGAAATTCGGAAGGTTGCTCCCAGTGACCACCCACACCGCGCCGCTCACACCCGCCCAGGCGGAAATCCTCCGCCAAGTGTTGGAGCGGCAGGGCTATGATTTCGAGACCAAGCCCTACGCCCTGTTCGCCGCGCGCAAGGGCAAGCTCAACGTCACAGTTTACGAAAAGGGCCCCAAAGTCCTGATCCAGGGCAAAGACACGGAGGACTTCATCCGCTTCACCCTCGAACCCGAGGTCACCGGCATCGCGAAGTTGGACTACCAGGAAATTCTCGAGCCCGGCAAATTCGAGCCGCACTTCGGCATCGATGAAAGCGGCAAGGGCGACTACTTCGGACCGCTCGTCATCGCCGGCGCTTACACCGATGCTGTCATCGCCCGGCGCTTGATCGCCGCCGGGATCATGGACTCGAAGCGCGTCACCAGCCCCGCCCGCATCCGCCAGCTCGCCGCGCTCATCCGCGAGACGCCCGGTTGCACCACCGCCGTCGTGTCCATCGGGCCGGAGCGATATAACACGATGCACGCGTCGTTCAAAAACCTCAACCGGCTGCTAGCCTGGGGCCATGCCCGCGTCATCGAAACCCTCGTCGCCGCCCGCCCCGACTGCCCGCGCACGCTCAGCGACCAGTTCGCCCGCCCGGAAATCCTCCAGCGCGCCCTCAAGGAAAAAGGCCTCACCCTCCAACTCGAGCAACGCACCAAGGGCGAATCCGACACCGCCGTCGCCGCCGCTTCCATCCTCGCCCGCGAGCGCTTCATCGACTGGATCGACAAAACCTCGGCCGCCGCCGGCATCCAACTGCCGCTCGGAGCCTCGGACGCCGTGGTCCAAGCGGCCCGCCAACTCGTCGCCCGCGACGGGCCCGAAGTTCTCGGAAAAGTCGCCAAGCTCCACTTCAAAACCACTCACGCCGTGCTCGGAACCACGCCACCGGACACTGGTGATTAGATATTCCGATATCGCCCGCAATTTCGTAATTTGTTCGCCTGCTGGCACGGAAAGCGCATTGAATAAAACGATTTTTGAGGAGACAAAACCGACCTTCTCGTTATTCAATCAGCCCGCATCGTTAATCATCAACACTTTCCCTATTCCCATGGCCACCATCACCAAACGCGAACTCGTCATCAAAATCACCGACCAGCTCGGCGCGAAGGGAATTGAAATCACCCAGCAGGACGTGCTCGAAGTCGTCCAGACCCTCATCGATGAAATCACCGACTCACTCGCCCACGGCGACACCGTCGTGATGCGGAATTTCGGCGCCTTCCAAGTCCGCGAGATGAAGGCCAAGATCGGCCGCAACCCGAAAGATCCCGCCAAGGACGTGCCGATCCCCGCCCGCGCCGCGGTGAAATTCAAGCCGGGCAAGGAGATGAAGGAAAAAGTCGCCACCACCCTCCAAGTCATCCGCGAGCGCAATTCGTGATCTCCAGCTTGTTCAAAAACCCGACGCTCCGCCTCGCAGCCATGTGCAGCGCGGCGGTTTTTGTTTTGTCCGCCTGCGTCTCGCGTCCCGGCGGGTATGACGGCTACATGACCCGCTCCTACACGGTGCGCGGCCAGCACTATCAGCCGATGAGCGTGGACCAGGCTCTCGACTTCGAGGAAACCGGCACTTGCTCGTGGTATAACGAATCCTCCTTCTTCGGACTCAAGCGCGGCACCACCTCGCTGGGAGAAAAAGTCATGCCGTGGCACCTCACCGGGGCCCACAAAACCCTTCCCCTGCCCTGTCTCATCAAGGTCACCAACGTCGAAAACGGCAAGTCCTTGAAAGTCCGCATCAACGACCGCGGGCCTTTCATCGGCGACCGCATTCTCGACCTCACGCCCCGCGCCGCCAAGAAACTCGGCTTCCGCGACGACGGCCTCACCGAGACCCACATCAAGGTCATTTCCGTCGGCGACGGCTCCTACAAACGCAAGAAACGCGGCTGGTTCTTCTAACCGTGACGGCGATCACCGGTCGCCGCGAATGCACCATTTCCCACCATGAAACTCCTCCTCACACTAGCAGCATCCCTGCACCTCGCATCCTGCGCCACCATCGCCCCGCCCGCGGCCAAGGGCACCGTGGACCACGTCGTCCTCATCTGGCTCAAGCGCCCGAACAACATCGCCGATCACACCGCCATCCAAGCCGCTGCCAAAGACCTTCGCGTCATCCCCGGTCTCCAGTTCCTCGATTCCGGCACCGCCCTCGCCAGCGACCGGCCCGTTGTCGATGACTCCTTCGACATCGGCTTCACCATGCGGTTCGATTCCGCCGCCGCCCTCGCCTCCTACGAGAGCGATCCGCGCCACGTCCAAAAAGTCACCGAAGTCCTCAAACCGCTCAGCAAAAAGATCCTCGTTTACGACATCAAGCGTTGAGAGGTTTCCGGACTTGAACAACCCGGACCTCCGCCCGCAGACTCCGCCCGCTCTCCGCGAGCGCTTTCCTTATGTCCAATTCTCCTGAAATTCGCGTCTTCGCCCCCGCCACGGTGGCCAACGTCGCCTGCGGTTATGACGTCCTCGGTTTCGCCATCGACTCTCCCGGCGATGAAATCGTCGTCCGCTTCAGCGACAAGCCCGGCCTGCACATCACCAAGATCACCGGCGACAACGGCAAGCTCCCGAAAAACCCCGCGCAAAACTGCGCCGGCGTGGCCGCGCTCGATTTGCTCAAACACCTCGGCATGTCCGACCGCGGCATCGAGATGGAAATCCACAAGAAAATGCCCTTCGGCTCCGGCCTCGGGTCCTCCTCCGCCTCGTCCGTGGCCGGCGCTTTCGCCGTGAACCAGTTGATCGGCAACCCGCTCAGCAAAAAACAACTGCTGCCCTTCGCCATGGCCGGCGAGGCCTCCGCTGACGGTGCCTGGCACGCCGACAACGTCGCGCCCTGCCTCTTCGGCGGCATCGTTTTCATCCGTTCCAACGACGAACTCGACTTCGCGCAGATCCCCGCTCCGAAAAACCTGTGGGCCGCCGTCGTCCATCCGGACATCGAAATCCTCACGAAAGTCGCCCGCGAGATCCTGCCCAAGGAAATCCCGCTCGAAAACGCCACCCAGCAGATCGGCAACCTCGGCGGCCTGCTCTGCGGGCTGATCCAGGAAGACTACGGCCTGATTTCACGCTCCATCCATGACGTGATCGCCGAGCCGCGCCGCCAGAAACTCATCCCCGAGTTCTACCGGGCCAAGCGCGCCGCCCTCGCCGCCGGAGCCCTCGGCTTCTCCATCTCCGGTGCCGGACCGTCCGTTTTCGCGCTCTGCGAGGGCGAGGAAACCGCCCGCAAAGTCGCCGATGCGGTCAGCAAAGTGTTCTTCGCGATCCCCATCGAAAACCAAGCCTACGTCTCCCGCATCAACCCGCACGGCGTTCACGTCGTGGCGTGACCGGCCCGCGATTGGCATTCGGTGAATTCCGCGCCGAAAAGCAGGATGATGCTCGAGTAGTAAACCCACATGAGCATTACCACCACTGACCCGGCCGTCCCTTGACCAATCCGCGGATCCCGGTCGCGGCCGGTGGTCGCGCGTTCCAGATCTTGTTCAGCGCCGCCTGGAGCTGCCCGAAAACTCCCGCAGCGCCGACCAGGAGCAGGAAAATCCCCACCACCGACATCAGCACGCCATCCGCGGGCTTGCGGGCGCCGGCAAGCATGTCCTGCACGACGAAGGCCGCGCCGGGTCCCATGTATTGGCTCAATTCCCCCTCCAACGCGCCACGCACCGCGTCTTCACCGAAGAACGCGTCCGCGATCGCCACGGCGACCAGCAACAGCGGAGCCAGCGAGAACGCCGAGTCATAGGCGAGCGCCGCGCTCATGCGCGGGCACTCGTCCTCGATGAAAGCCGCTCCCGCCCTTTTCAGCACGCCCGCCATGTTTCTAACCATGACGCTCACTCCGGTGGGATGAAGCACCCGGCCGTTCATGGGGGCGGCCTACTGCTAGATGACGGCAGATGAAAACTATCTCGACCATGAAATCGATCTCCTGTATCATTGTAGCCTTGGCCGCGGTGGCCAGCCTCACGAATTGCACCACCTACATCGAGCCCGAGATCTCCCCGCCGACAGCCTCCACCACAACGGTTACTCGCACCACCGAAGATCCATACGGTGCCAGCGGCAGCGTGACCACCCGGAAAACCACCACCACTTATTAAATCCCGATGAGCATGAAAGCCTCTTTCCGGAGTCTTCCGGATGACAAGTCGTCCCCTTGCAAGCGCAGGGTCCTTCACGAAATCAGCTCCGCTCGCTGGAATCCGCGCGTGTTTTCATGGTGGGCGGTTGATACCGCGACCCTGACGCTGGCACGCTGCTCCATCAGGAGGCGATATCGACTCCACGTGAACATCATTTCCTATCAGGACTGTCCCAAGACGGGCGACGCCGCGGCCGCGCTCCTTGCCGGCTGCCGGCTGCGCTTCCGTTATCTGGCGGATGCGCCCGGGCTGCTTGGCAAGGCCGCGGAGGACCTCCCGGTCCCGGAATACGTTCTTCTGGGAGACGGCCGGATCCCACACGCCATCATGCACACCTTGGATCCGCTATTCGTCGCCTCCTTCATGGATGGCCGGGTTGCCCGCCCGATGGGAAACCTGCTGGCCTATCAGGCCAATAGCGGTTTACCGCCTTCCGGTTGGGAGTATTGGAGCACGGACGCTTACCAGGAGTTTGAACGGATGTCCCAAGATTATGCGGAGAGCACATCCTTGATGGCCTGTTCCGAGGCCTCCGGGCGGGCGGTTTGAGAGGACACCGGCCATCGCGGCGCGGTGCGGCATTTTGAGAACCCCCTCGGCTTCCGAAACCCATGGACCGGCAGGAACGACCTTCAGCCCTTCTTCCGCGGGTCACGCGATGAGGCTGCCGTCCGCGCAAAAGCGCGAGCCATGGCACGGACAATCCCAGTTCTTCTCGGCGTCGTTCCAAGCCACGGCGCAGCCCAGATGCGGGCACACGGCAGAGAGCACATGCAGCTGCCCTGTTCCATCCCGACAGGCGGCCGGGATGTCGCCTTCCAATTTCATGACGCGGCCTGCCACTGGATGATGGGGAAGTGATGCATCAAGGCATGGCACCTTGATGCAGAGTCGTGCGGTGACCGGGTGTGATCAATCCCGGAGGCTTTCCAGCACCGTGATGTGTTCCTGGAGCCGTGGAATCAGTATCCCGCGGACGCTGGTTTTGATTTCATCCATCATGTCCGGATCTTCCAGAGCATCCTCATATTCGTTGATTCCATCGCGATTCCATCCATTAAAATCACAATGGATTGAGAGAAAACCTTGGGACGCGCCCAGGCGGCGAGGACGAGACGTCCGTGCCCCTTATTGAAACCTTCAGCGCCGGTAAAGCGCGTCGCTCCGGCGGTTGTTATACGGCGTGATGTCCTGCGCCATCGCGCCGAAATCCAGCGTGGAACTCACTTGGACCGCCTCGTTTTTCGGCAGGCCGCCGAGCCGTATCGACATCGAAAATGTCTGCACCGCTCCGGGCGCGAGGGTCGTGGCGTTGAATTGCCGACTGCCCACGGGCGTGGTGATTTCGACAAGCGTGTTGACCAAAACCGCGGTGCCGCGGTTTTGCACCGTGACTTGGATTTCATCGTTGCCGGCCGGATCGTTGGATTTCAAAATCCGTTGGTTCGTGATGGCCGCATCCACGATCCCCGGAATCCCGCGGCTCATGACGCGGCCCATGTCGATGATGCCCACGCCGTATTCCGAATCCGGCCCCGGGATGCCGGCCTCGTTCGAGTAGTTCATCACGATTTCCGCCGCCTGGCTGGCACTCATCGTCACACCGCGGCCGTTCGACATGGTCGCGGCGATGGCTCCGGCGACGACGGGCGCGCTGGCCGAGGTCCCGCTGATCCGGGCATAGCGGTTTCCCGGCCACGCCACGTTGAGCGCATGGCCGGGCGCGGTGATAGACAGATAGGCGCCGTAGTTGGAAAACTCGAGATGCTCGCCGCGCGCGTCCACGGCACCGACGCTGATGACGCTCGGATAGGCCGCCGGATAGGAGGCGTCCGCTTGTTCGGAATTCCCCGACGCCGCGACGATTAGAACCTGTTGGCGCTGGGCGTGGAGCACGGCTTCCTCGATGAGCGGATTGTTCTCGGTGGTCCCCATCGAAATATTGACGATCTGCGCGCCGGCGTCGATGGCGGCGAGAATGCCGGCCGCGAGCGCGAAGGAATCCGCTTTTCCCGACTCGTCGGCGACCCGGATGGAAATGATTTCCGCCGCCGGAGCGACCCCGGGCGCGGACGGATCGTGGCCCGCGATGAGCGAGGCAACCGCCGTGCCGTGGCCGCGGGTTTTATCCAAATCCCGGGGAAACGGCGTGATGGCGATGGATTCGGAAAGCCCCGGCAGCGCCGGATGCGGGACGACGCCGGTGTCGAGAACCGCGATTTTCACACCGGCTCCCCACTGGGAATGGTCCGCGGTGATGCCGAGCCACGGCAGCAGTCCGTCGCCAAATCCGACGAGCCCGTCCTGATAGCTGCCGCCCACCGGAGTCGGGGCAGGCACGGACGGCAGCGAATCATAAGCGGTGATGTTTTCCCCGGCCAACAAGTCAGAGAGATCCGACCACTTGTCGTAGCCAAGACGGACGGCTTTGAGCAAATCCAGTTGGCCGAGCAGGCGGGTTTTGACTCCGCCCTCGAGCGCGAACAGGAAATCGCCGTAGGTTTCCTCCGACGGAAACCGCAGGATCACTTCGTCCGGCTCGCTGCTGGCGAAAATCTCCACCGTCGTGCCGTCCCGGAACTCGTCGCGGACGAGGTGTTTCGTCGGCCGCGGCGCCTTGGACTTGGCCGCGGAAGAAACTTCCCGCAGCGGCGGGACCGACTGGCGGAGCACTGGGATTTCCCCACCCTGCCGGAATGCCAACCAGCCGAGAAGGCCGCAAAACGCGACAATCCCGAAGGTGATGACAGGCCGGAAATTTCGTTTCATGAGTCAGTCTGGCGCCTGAGAAGTCAGTGAGTTTCCAAAAAATAAAGCAACCCGAACCGAATTGCCGCAAGCACTCCATTCCACAAAACACGAGGCATGGAAAGCAGGAATCCGGCCCGGCGGCGGACACTTTGACCACTTTTCTTGTTGCAAGCCAATCTCAATTGGCGATTCTCACTGCAGATGCCACACGCCCTTGCAACCGATTTGAAAATCGACAGTGCGATGACCCTCAACCAGGTCAGGGTCGGTTGTGACGTGCAAATCCAGGTTCTCAGCGGCCCCGGCTGCGAGCGGCTCCGCGACCTCGGGTTTTGCGAGCAACTGCAAGTCCGCAAACTCGCCGGCGGCAGGAATTTGATCTGCTCGGTCTGCGGCACCCGGATGGCGATCAGCCGCGAGCTGGCGGAACAGGTTTTAGTCTCTCCCGTGGGCTGATAGTCATGCCTGACTCCCCTTCGACGATCGCGCTGATCGGTAATCCCAACGCCGGGAAAACCACGCTTTTCAACGCGCTCACCGGCGCGAACCAGCGCGTCGGCAACTACGCCGGCGTCACTGTGGAGGTGAAATCCGGCGAAGCCTTCACGCCTCACGGCCGCAAGCTGCGCATCCTCGATCTTCCCGGCTGCTACTCGCTGCGGGCGAACTCCCCGGATGAAAAAGTCGCGCTCGACGCCCTCAACGGCCTGCTTCCCGGCGAGCAAAAGCCCGATCTCGTCGTCTGCGTGGTGGACGCTTCCAATCTCGAGCGCCACCTGCAACTCGCCCTCCAAGTCATCGAACTCGGCCTGCCCTGCGTCATCGCCCTCAACATGGTCGATGTCGCCGAGCGCGCCGGCCTCCGGCTCGATCCCGCGAAACTCGCCGAAGAGCTCGGCGTCCCGGTCGTGCCGATGCAGGCGAACGCAAAAAAAGGAATCGTCGAGCTGAAGCAAGCGCTGCGATTCCCCCACCCCACCGCCCCCGAGGCCAGCTGGATCACGGACGGGACCGACCCGGAAACCGCCAGGCGCGCCTTTGTCACCCGGCTTTGCGAACTGGTGGCGCGCCGCCCGGACGCGCACCAACAAACTCTATCCGACAAGATCGACTCCGTCCTGCTCCATCCGGTTTATGGCTGGATCTCGTTAGTCGGCATCTTTTTCACCGTCTTCTGGGCGATCTTCTCCTTCGCGGAAATCCCGATGGGCTGGATCGAGTCGGGCCAAGGCGCGCTCGGAGCCTGGGTCGAATCGCTGATGACCGACGGCGACCTCCGCTCGCTCGTCGTCGATGGAATCATCGGCGGAGTCGGCGGCGTGGTGATGTTCCTGCCGCAAATCGTGCTGCTGTTCCTATTCATCGGCCTGTTGGAAAGTTCCGGCTACATGGCCCGCGCGGCCTATCTGATGGACGGCGTGATGGCCAAGGCCGGGCTCAGCGGGAAATCCTTCCTGCCGCTTTTCAGCTCCTACGCCTGCGCCATTCCCGGGATCATGGCCACTCGCACCATCGACTCGGCCAAGGAGCGGATCGTCACCATTTTCGTCGCGCCATGGATGAGCTGCTCGGCGCGGCTACCGGTGTATTTCCTGATCATCCCGCTGCTGCTGCATGAAAAGGAAGGCACGTGGAAACAAGCGTCGGTGCTGTTCGCCATCTACGCGCTCGGCACCCTAACCGCCTTCGTCGTCGCCCGCCTGCTGCGCGGACGGCTCGGCGAGGACATCAGCCCCGGCCATTTCCTGTTGGAACTTCCGCCCTACCGCAAACCTCAGTGGAGCTATATTTTCCGCCACGTCGCCGACCGCGCGTTGTCGTTCGTCAAAAAGGCGGGAACCATCATCCTCGGCCTTTCCATCCTGCTCTGGGCGCTCAGCACCTATCCGAAAATGGACGGCGACGACGAGGCGGCGGCGCTCGCCCACAGCGCGATGGGCCGCATCGGCGCGGTCATCGAGCCGGTCGTGAAACCGCTCGGCTTCGACGGCCGGATGGGCACTGCCATTCTAACGTCCTTCGCCGCGCGCGAGGTTTTCGTGTCCTCGATGGCGATCCTCTATCGGGTGGAGGAAGCCCCCAGCGAGGAGGAAACCCGCAACGTCCTTCGCGACCAGCTCGCCGCCTCCAAGTGGCCGGACGGCCGCCCGATTTTCACCCCGCTCTCGCTCGTTTCGCTGCTGGTGTTTTTCATCTACGCGCTGCAATGCCTGCCCACCAGCGCGGTCGTCGCCCGCGAGTCGGGCTCGTGGAAATGGGCCGCGGGGCAATTTTTATTCATGACCGGATTCGCCTACGCCGCGTCGTTGATCGTTTTTCAAATCGGCAAACTCTTCGGATTCTAACATGGACTGGCAAACACTCACCGCAGCGGGCATCGTGGTCGTCACCCTGACGATTTTCCTCGTCCGCCTCGCCCGCCCGAAAAAGAAATCCGGCTGCGGCCATGACTGCGGTTGCGGCAAACCCAAGCCGTAGCGGGAAATCCGGGTGCGCCATGCAAAGCCTTGAAGAAGCCCCGCCGCAAGGTTATCCCAGCGGCGTGCTGATTCGAAACCGCCTTGAAGACCTGCCCGCACTCGGCGTCCCTCTGCATCTCGCGCTCGGGGTTTTCGACGGCGTCCACGTCGGTCACCAAGCGGTGATCGCCCGCGCGGTGGATGCCGCGGCCCGCGAGGGCGGATTGGCCGGATTACTGACTTTCGACCCCCATCCGATCCGCGTGATCGCGCCGGGCAAGGCGCCCACCGCTCTGTTAGGCACGCTGAACCACAAGGCGCGGGTGATGGAAGGACTCGGCGTGCGGCTTTTCATTCCACTGCATTTCGACATCGAATTCGCACGCATGGAAGCGTCCGAATTCATCGAAAGACTCATGGCCGCCCCCGTCCGAACCATCGCCGTCGGCGAGGACTGGCGCTTCGGCCACAATCGCGGCGGCGATGTCAATTTCCTCCAACAGGAAGCCGCCAGGCGCGGTTTCAAACTCGAAGCCGTGGCTCCGGTCATGCACGACGGCGAGCGCGTCAGCAGCACCCGCATCCGCCAGGCGATCCGCGATGGAAATCTCCACGCCGCGGAACAAATGCTCGGCCGTCCCTACTCCGTCGCCGGCAAAGTCATCGAGGGCCAAAAACTCGGCCGGACCATCGGCTTCCCGACCGCCAATCTCGCCACCGGCGAGGCGCAACTTCCGCCCGACGGCGTCTGGGCGGTCCGGGTAATTCTGCCGGACGGACGCGATCTGGCAGGCGTCGCCAACCTCGGCCTGCGCCCGACCGTCGGCGGAGACAGCCGCTCGCTCGAGGTGCATCTGCTGGATTTTTCCGGCGATCTCTACGCCCAGGAGCTCGAAATTCGTTTCCAAAAGCATCTCCGGCCCGAGATCAAGTTTCCTTCCATCGACGCGCTTCGCGGTCAAATCCAACAGGATGCGGCTGACGCGAGGAAAATCTTGTCGGTGTAAAGTCAAAGCGCCGGCTTGACAGGGATTGGTTCACATGAACACTCGTCGCGTGAACACCTCATCACCTCTCTTCATCAAGGTCCGCAAGCTGCTCGAAACCAAGCTTTCCCCCTATTTCCGGCCCCAGCCGGTCCGGCGGCCGAGATTCGAGGTGCAGCTGGAATTTGCCTGGCATTCGAAAAGATGAATTTCGCGGATTTTGCGCTTATCTTTGCTATTTTCGCCCTTTATACGTTGCGCCGACCATTCCCATGGAGACGCTCAAACCCAATAACCATTTCTTTGGCCGCGCCGCATTTCTCGCCGCCGCCTGCTTGATTGTTCCATCGCTGGCTGGCGAAATCCGAGGAGCCTCAACCCTTGCCGCAAACGAAGTTTCCCGCCGCAGCATCGCCGTTGACGAAGCGCAGGAACTCCTCCGGAAAGGCGATGAAGCCTACACCGTCGGCCGTTATGCCGATGCCGCCGAAGCTTATGCGGGCGCCCGCGAGTTGATTCCAAACGCCCCCGTCTCCGCCGAGCTGCGGTCCGCCGCCACCGAGCGCTACGCCCAAGCCTCCGTCGAACAAGCCCGCGTGCTTTCGCGCGGCGGCGATGTGGCCGCGGCGAAAGCGGCCGTGGACAAGGTGCTCATCGAGTCCGTCGCTCCGAACCACGCGGGCGCGGTTGCTTTCCGGGCACAGCTCGACGATCCGATCCGCACCAATCCCGCGCTCACCAAGGAGCATGCCAAGGACGTCGATTCCGTGCGCCGCTTGCTCTACACCGCCGAGGGCGCCTTCAATCTCGGGAAATTCGACCAGGCGAAATCGACTTACCAAGACGTGCTGCGCATCGACCCGACGAACTCCGCCGCCCGCCGCGGCATGGAGCAGGTCGCCGCCGCGAAAAGTGGCTATCAGAAGTCCGCTTACGACCACACCCGCGCCGAGATGCTCAGCCAAGTCGATGGCCAGTGGGAACTGCAGGTTCCCGCCCCGGATCTCGACGCGTCGCTCACCGATCCCGGCGCGGTGGACTCGGAGGAGAATTTCGTTTCCGTCAGAAACAAGCTCGACCGCATCATCATTCCCAAAATCGCGCTGGACCAGTCCTCGCTGGATGAAGCGCTCGATTTCCTGCGCCTGCGGGCCAGCGAGAACGACACTCTGGAATCCGACCCCGCCCGCCGCGGCGTGAATTTCACGGTCAATCTCGGGCCTGCCGATTCCCCCACCGCCACCCGCGTCCGCAGCTTGCGCTTCGATCTCCGGCTCGACCAAGTGCCGGTCTCGCAGGTGCTCAAGTATCTCACGGAAATCACCCAGACCTCCTACACGACGGACGATTTCTCCGTGATCATTTCGCCGCTGGGCTCCGCCTCCCAGGAACTCGTCACCCGCACCTATCGAGTGCCGCCCGATTTCATCGGCAGCATGAGCAACGTCGCCGCCCAACCCGCCGCCGCGGAAGACCCGTTCGGTGCAGCTCCCGCAGCCGGCGGGCTTCTCGCCAAGCGCATCGGCGCGCAGGAAGCGCTTACCCAGCAAGGCGTGCCCTTCCCTGAGGGTGCCTCGGCGAGCTACATGGCCGGCACTAACACCCTTCGTGTCGTCAACACCGCCACCAACCAGGACTACATCGCCCAGATCATCGATGCGCTCACCAAAACGGAGCCTGTCATGGTGTCCGTCAAGGTGACCATGATCAAGGTGGAGCAAAACCGCCTGCAGGAGCTTGGCTTTGATTGGTTTCTCGATGGCGGCGGAGACGACGTCATCCTCAGCGGCGGAACCCAAGGCAACGGAGGAGATATGAATGACGTCGCCTTGCAACCCGGCGGCACCACCCTGAACCCGATCACCGCCGGCAACCGCAGCGGAGACTACGCGACTTCGGGAAGCTCGATTGACGGCGTGATCGCGAATCAAGGCGGCCGCCAAACCAGCGCGCGCGCTCCCGGCGTGCTCAGTGTTTACGGCAGATTCGACGATTCCTTCATCCAAGGAATGATGCGGGGCCTCGACCAGAAAAAGGGCGTCGATATCATGGCCCAGCCTGCCGTTGTCACCCGCAGCGGCCAAGCCTCCTCCATCGCCATCGTGCGCGAGTTCATGTATGCCACCGAATACGAACCTCCCGAACTCCCCAACAGCGTGGGCAGCGGAGAGGGGAGCACGCCCGTCACGCCCGCCACTCCGACCGCATTTGAAAAACAAGACGTGGGCATCACCCTGGAAGTGACTCCCGTGGCGGACGCCGCCAAACAATACATCACCGTGACTCTCAATCCCACTTTCAGCGACTTTGACGGCTACGTGAATTATGGCAGCCCCATCAATGCCCCCTCCACCGGAATTCTTGGCAACACCGAAACCGTGGAAATCACGAAAAACGCCATTCTCATGCCGATCTTCAGCAAGCAGCAACTCTCGACCGACATCGATGTGGCAGACGGCTCGACCGTCGTCGTCGGCGGATTGATGCAGGAATTCGTCCAAAACGTGGAAGACCAAACTCCAATTCTCGGCAGCATCCCCATCGTCGGGCGCTTGTTCCAATCCACCGCCAAAAGGCCGATCACCAAAATGGTTCTGTTCATGGTCAATGTCGAATTGATGGACCCAACAGGGCGTCGATACCGGGATCGCTGACCACCGATTTTCTCACCCTTTCAAAATGTCTTCCGTCCCCGATCCAGAAAAATACTCCATCGAAGAAATGATGGAACGGTTGAAGAATTCTCCCGTCGGAAACCCTGAAGACGGCGAACTGGTCATCCGTCCGGACGGCAGCCAGGCGATCCGGGTCCGCAAGCGCAAGCGCCGGTCCAGCCAACCACTCAAGGAAAACCACCAACGGACCCGCCGGGCGCGCATCGTCCAAGTGACCGCCGCGATGATTCTGGTATTTCTCGCAGCCATGGTTATTGGCGGCGCGATCATTTACGCGAACAGCAAACCATTCCGCGAAAGCCTCGTTCGGAAAACCGAGCAATCCAGCGGTGCCGCCGTCGTGTTGGAGCAATTCCGGATGAACCCGAAAACCGCCAATGCCGGCTCCATCTCACTCAAGTGGCCTGCCGGCAATGTTCTTGAAAGCCTCAAACTCCGCGGAATCACGGCGGAAATCTTCCCCTCGAGTTTCCTCGGAAATGCGATGACGGGTGAGGAAATCTCAATCGCCGACGCCACCTTGGCGCTTCAGATTCCGCAGCCGGGTGAAGCCTTGCGGAGCTCCCCCGCCCAGGTCGGAGACCTCCCCATTCGCTTCAATCGCTACCGCTCGCCGATTTTCAATCTCACCATGGGGGACCCGAAAACCCCGCTCATCAGACTTCTCAAGTCGGAAGGCTCGCTCAACCCGGAAGCCGCGAGCGGCCGGGCCCAGCTGAGCCTCTACAAGGGCGACATCACCATCGCCGGCTGGCCGAAACTCCGGCTGGATCGCGCCCTCATCGAGTTCCGCGGCGACGAGATCGACCTCATCGGCATGCGCGTCCTCCATGAATCCGACAACCGCGGGGCCCTCGAGCTTTCCGGCAAGGTCGCTCCCTACCGGGCGGATCAGATTTCCTCGCTGAATGTCCGCCTCGAATCCTTCGAGATTTCCGGCATCTTGGGACCCGCACTCGGGAAAATCTTCTCGGGGAAAATCAATTCGGTGCCCGTCGGCGAATCGAATTTCCTCTCCTTCCAGCCGAGCGCGAACCCATCGCTCACCCTCGACGTCGCGTTCCGCACCAGTCCCAATTCGCAAATCGAGGTGCAGCAATTCCCCTTCCTCCTCGGCCTCGCGCAAGGTCTGGACGACCCGTGGTTCCAGCAACCTGTCTTCGAAGGTGACGCCGGCGGCTTCATTCACCGCGAAGGCGACGTCGTCACGCTCCGGGACCTCAATTTGGAGAGCAAAGGACGAATGACATTGCGCGGCGAAATCTCGATGGCCCTCAATCAAACCTTGTCTGGAAACCTCCAACTCGGAGTCGCCGAAGCCATGATCGCTTCTGCCAAAATTCCGCGCCTCAAGGCCATGTTTGGCCCGGCCAAGGAAGGCCTCCGCTGGATCACCTTGAAAATCAGTGGTCGGGCAGCCGCTCCCGCGGACAATTTCAAGGAGCTCTTTGCATCCTCCACGGTCGCTCCCCCGGAAAAAACCGCGCCGGCCCGCAGCGAGGGATCCAGCTTCGAAGACCTCACCCAGCCGAAGTGAGTGAGTCGCCCGCGGGGCGAAATTCCACGCCTCCGGCGAGGGCTCCGGCCCTCCGCTCGGTCCGGCAAATGATGCGGAAAATTTATAAAGTTGGGCGTGGCATTCCAGTCAAATCTGGTTCAGGGTAACCCACGGATAGGGCAGTTAGACCTGCCGTCCGTTCACTCAATAACCAACCAAAAAACATCATGCAAACTGCCAACGTCAATCTGCCGATCACCGTCACGGTGCGGCACGAGCAAGTGACCGATGCCCTCCGCGACCACGCGACCAAAAAAATCGAAGGACTGCATCTCGATTACCCGCGAATCATCGAGGCCAAGGTCATTCTCGACGTCCAAAAAAACCGGCACATCGCCGAAATCATTCTTTTTTGTGCGAACCATATCACCATCGAGGCTCACACCGAAGGCAAGGACATGTATGCCGCGCTTGATGAAACCATCGAGAAAATCGCCCGCCGGATGCGCAAGCATAAGACCCGCTTGCTCAAAAAGCACCGCCCGCACCGCAACGAGTCGATCCGCCATCTTGAGGAGCGCTTTTTCAACGAAGCCGTCCTCGACCACCCGGAAAACTCCGATGTCGAGCCCCTGCCTTACATCATCCACCCCGAGAACTACTCGGTCCGGACGATGTACAAGGAAGACGCGATCATGCAGCTTGAGCTCTCGGACCGCCCGTTCGTGCTCTACAAGAGCGCGCGCCGCGATTGTTTGACGATCGTTTACCGCCGCAAGGACGGCGAATACGCCGCGCTGGACATCAAGGATTGACGCGTGGTGGCGACCACCGGTCGCCCCGAATTCATCCGTTACCATCAAGCCGGACAGGGAAACCTGCCCGGCTTTTTTGTGGGTCATCGGCTCGCGGCGACCGGTGATCGCCACTACGCACGAAAAAGCCGGACGGGGCGAACCCGTCCGGATTTTTGTGGGATCGCGGCAGTCGATGACCGCCGCGATTGGATTAGTCTTCCTGACCTGGGCTCCAGTCTTCGGAGGCGGCGGCGGCAAGGTTGAACGCTTGCTCGAGGCCGACCATCTCGGAGGATGGGCGGAGGCTCTCGAAGCTGGCGCTTTCCTTCTTCAGCTGCTCGTCGGAGTAACCGACGGCCTTGATGGAAAGTCCGATGCGACGCTCGACCTTGTCGACCTTGATGACGCGGGCTTCGATCTCTTCGCCGACCTTGATGATGTCCTTGACCTTCTCCACGTGGTCTTCGCTGAGTTGCGAAATGTGGATGAGGCCGTCGATGTCACCGTCGAGGCTGATGAACGCGCCGAAGGAAGCGATCTTGGCGACCGTGCCCTTGACGATGTCACCGACCTTGAAGCGGCTGTCGATGAGGCTCCATGGATCGTTCTCGGTTTGTTTGACGCCGAGAGAGACGCGCTGGTTGGCCTTGTCGATGGCAAGCACGATGGCTTCGACTTCGTCGTTCTTTTTGAGGACTTCGGACGGGTGGTTGATCTTGCGGGTCCAGGACATGTCCGAGACGTGGATCATGCCGTCGATGCCTTCCTCGAGTTCCACGAACGCACCGTAAGCGGTGAGGTTGCGGACCGGGCCGGTGATGGTGGCGCCGACCGGGTAGCGGAGTTCGATTTCATCCCATGGGTTGGAATCGAGCTGACGCACGCCGAGCGAGATTTTCTGCTCTTCGATACTGATGCCGAGGACGACGGCCGCAATTTCCTGGCCGATTTCGAGCACGTCGGATGGACGGGTGATGCGCTTGACCCAGCTGAGCTCGGAAACGTGCACGAGGCCTTCGACGCCGCGCTCGATTTCGATAAACGCGCCATACGGCAGAAGCTTGGTGACGCGACCCTTGACATTGTGACCGATCGGGTATTTCCGCTCGATGTCTTCCCAAGGATTCTCGGACATTTGCTTGAGGCCGAGCGAAACGCGCTCTTTCTCGCGGTCCACGTCGAGGATGATGACATCCACCGACTGGGCGATGTGCAGCAGTTCCGAAGGATGGTTGATGCGGCCCCACGACATGTCGGTGATGTGGAGAAGTCCGTCCATGCCTGCGAGGTCCACGAACGCGCCGAAGTCGGTGATGTTCTTGATCGCGCCGGTGACCTTGTCGCCGATTTTGACGGTTTGGAGGAACTGCTGGCGTTGCTCGGAGCGCTCGGCTTCGATGACTTCGCGGCGGGAAAGAACGATGTTCTTGCGCTCGTCGTTGACCTTGACGATTTTGAATTCGTAAACGTTGCCGACGTATTCGTTGAGGTCCTTCGGTGGAATGATGTCCACTTGCGAACCGGGCAGGAAGGCTTCCACGCCGACGTTGACGGTGAGTCCGCCTTTGACGACCGACTTGACCTTGCCGCGGACGAGACCGCCGTCTTGGAAGACTTTGACGATCTTCTCCCAGTTTTGTTTGTGGGCGGCTTTTTCCTTCGAGAGGACAACCATGCCCTCGTCGTTTTCAAGCTTTTCGAGAAGCACTTCGATTTCGTCGCCGATTTCGATTTCCTCATCCTCGAACTCGTTCGACGGGATGGCTCCTTCGGATTTGTAGCCGATATCGACTAGGACGACTTGAGGGCGGATTTCGAGAATCGTGCCTTTGACGATCGATCCTTCGCGGACTTCGCGAAACTTGGAGTCGATGAGGTCGTTGAGTTCAGTGTTGGTGGGTTCCGCGCATGCGTAAGCCATAATGGTATCTGGTTTGGGGTTGTGTTGTTGGTTCGTTTTCTTCCTGGAATTGCCCCGAGAAGTAAAACTGACAGACACCGGGGCGCCAACCGTCGGTCAGTAGAAAGAAAAGCGAACGCCGAAACTAGGCCCTGAAACCCGCATGGCAAGGCCAAACGAAGGGAAATTCCGGCCCGGATTTCGCCCGGGAAAACTCTGCACTTCTCACCAGCGGCGGGCTGGGTTCCAATCCTGCCGCACCCTCCGATGTCCGAAAACTTCTACCAAACCGCCACCACCGCGCCCGCCACGCCGTTCGACGTCTCACTGCGGCCGCCGGCGTTTTCCGAATTCATCGGCCAGGAAAAGGTCAAGGACCGCATTCTCCTGATGCTGGAGGCGGCGAAACAGCGCGGCGACGTGCTCGACCACGTGCTGCTTTCCGGCCCGCCCGGCTTGGGGAAAACCACCCTCGCCAACCTCATCGCCCGCGCCGCCGGGACCCAGCTCCACACGACTTCCGGCCCGCAAATCGAAAAAGCCGGCGACCTCGCGGGCATTTTGACCAACATCCAGAAGGGCGACATCCTCTTCATCGACGAGATCCACCGCCTCCACCCGGCCATCGAGGAATATCTTTACCCCGCGATGGAGGATTTCCGGCTCGATATCATCATCGACTCCGGCCCGTCCGCTCGCTCGATCCAGATCAATTTGCCGAAGTTCACCCTCGTCGGCGCGACCACCCGCTCCGGCATGCTCACCGCGCCGCTGCGCTCGCGCTTCGGGCTGGCGAACCGGCTGGACTACTACACCCACGACGAGCTCGCGCAAATCATCGAACGCTCGGCGGGCTTACTCGACGTGCCGATCGAACGCGACGGCGCGCTCGAAATCGCCTCGCGCTCCCGCGGCACCCCGCGCGTCGCCAACGCGCTGCTCCGCTGGGTCCGCGACTTCGCCCAAGTCCGCGGCGAGGGATTCATCGACGGAAAAATCGCCGACGCAGCCCTCGCCATGATCGAGATCGACTCGCAGGGCCTCGATGAAATGGACAAGCGCCTGCTGGAAGTCCTGATTTACAAATTCAACGGCGGCCCGGTCGGGCTCAACTCGCTCGCCGTCGCCGTCGGCGAGGACGCGGCGACCCTCGAGGAAGTGCACGAGCCGTTTCTCATCATGCAAGGCTTCCTCATGCGCACCCCGCGCGGCCGCACCGCGATGCCCGCCGCTTACACAAAAATCGGCGCTCCGATGCCACCTGCCCGCCCTGAGGAGCCTGGCTTGTTTTGACCTGATCGCTAATTGGCGTCCAATTCCCCCTCAAGCCTAACCGTTCAGCGCGGATTTCTCACTTGAATGGATTCACAACGCGCACCCCGCCGTAGTCCTGGCCGTGGTTCAAGTCCTCCGTGAGCAACTCACGCGCGCCGCTGGCCTGGGCGGCAGCGAGGATCATCGCATCCCAAAGCGAGAGTTGCCAGCGGGCCTGGAGGGAAAGTCCGAGGCGAAAAATGGCGAGCGTATTGTCGATGACCGGCCAATGGGAAAAATCGTCAATCAGTGCGGAAGCTTCTTCCACGGGATGGCCTTTGCGGACGAAATTGACATGAAATTCCTGCAGCACCTGCACGCTGATGGCGGTGCGCCCGGGCTGTAGCCATGCTTGCTCGATGAGGGATTGGGCGATCTGGCGTTTTTCCGGGGCGTCCAGATCGTAGCCGTAAAGCAGGATATTCGTATCCAGAAACCGTTCAGCGGGCATGGGCTTGATCGCGGGTGAGAGGCTGTCCGCCGAGGTGGTAACCTTGGCGGAGACGGGCAAGCGCATTGGCAGGAGGCGGGGCGGGCGCTTCCTCACGTAAAATGGTTTCCAGACCTTCAATGATGAGACTCTTGATGGAGGTCCGGCGCCGCGCCGCAGCGATTTTCGTCCGCTCCAGAATACTATCAGGCAAATCAACGGTCGTTTTCATAAAGCAATAAATGAGTGAATAGGGTTTCATGTCAAGTGAGAGTCTTGACGGGGTGTCAGCTCCGCCGCCTGCTGCGGAGAACCCAGGCCAGCAGGCTGCCCGTCCTTTTTGGGTTGAGACCCGCTCACAGCGTCTTGATCCGCTTCTCAAGATCCCGGCGGTTGATCAGATCCACCGCCTGGACGCAGTCCGGTTGCAGGCGGAACAGCAGCCGGTGGTCGATGCCCACCCGCGCGCGCAGGGTTTTCCCGCCGCTCCAGCTCGCCCTTGAGTTGCTCCAGCCACCGGGTGCCTGCAAGTTAGGGAAACGCCCTCGTCTGGAAAGGATCGAGGCAAGGTCCAGTGAATCCAATTTCCTCCAATGCTTGTTAGCCGGGACTAATCCTACCGAAATTGAATTCTTCCTCCGTCTCCACGGCCTTTGGGAAGGCGTCATCCAACTCGCTCGCTCGCCCGCCCGCCACCGCCGCCTTTCGATATCGAGACCATGGAGCCTATCGAGCCGCCCTGGCAGGCGATCAAGGAATGGATCCCCGATGAAGAGCCTGATCTTGACTGGTTCAACCGTCCCCGGAAGCCCAATGAACCTGACCCAGACTGGTTCGACCAGACGCAGACATGGAAAGCACCTGAAATCCATTTAGACGACGAGCGCATCCTGGTTCTCGAATACACCTGAAGATCCGGACAGACTCGCCGAAAAACCGCCGCCGAAAGAAATCTTGGCAAAGTGGTTCGGAAAGCTACGCTCGCGGTGGATGAAAACCGCCGTGAAATCTTCCGAATCAGCCGTTTACCGGCGCGGACTAGGGATCTTTCTTACCGAAACACCGCCCACTGACACACCGAAACACCTCTTTCGTCCCCTTTTCCCCCGCAACCCCCATTTCCCCGCCCTCCGGTCCGACCCAATGGCTCTTTCAGGGGCCTCCCACAGAAAGCAAATTCCTAGCAGCAAGAGAATTAGATACGGAAGGATTTAAGCGGGCAGAACCAAGTGATGGATTAAGAAAGGAAAAGATGAAAGTAGCGATCATAAAGGCAATCATGCTTGCGACAGTTGCTGTGCATGCATGTGCGAGTGAAGGCGAAAACAGGAAGTTCGGCATACTGACAACGGAAACACTCGAGATGTATGTCCTACAGTTTAACGCCAACGATGACGATCTGTATTCGAATATTCCGAACAAGGACGCGCTTGGCTTTCTCAAGGAGAACATCCCCCTCTTTGAGTGCCCGGATAAGGACTTTGAGAGGACCTATTACTTTCGGTGGTGGACTTACCGGAAGCATGTGAAGAAAACTCCTGATGGATATGTCATCACCGAGTTCCTGCCGGATGTTTCATGGTCCGGGAAATACAACACGATCAGTTGCCCCGCAGGGCACCACTTCTACGAAGGGCGCTGGCTGCACAATCCGCGCTACTTGGACGAATACTCGCTCTTCTGGTTGCGCAAAGGCGGCAAGCCTCGACTTTACAGCTTCTGGATCGCGGATGCCTATCGCGCCCGCAACCTGGTCACGCCGAACAACGACTTCCTGGTAGATCTACTCCCGGATCTCGTGAAGAACTACGAGGCTTGGGAAGCCGGGTGGAAGTGGCTGGCGCACCGGATCGGCCAACGGGAGAACGGTCTTTTTTACACACTTGACGACCGCGACGGCGGGGAGGAATCGATCGGCGGACACGGCTTCCGTCCTACGCTGAACAGCTTCATGTACGGCGATGCTAGAGCGATCGCTGAGATCTCCCGCATGGCGGGGAACGCGAAGCAGGCCGAGCGGTTTAAAGAGAAGGCCCGCACCATTAAGCGCCTAGTCCAGGAAAAGCTCTGGGACAAGGAGGCCGGTTTCTTCAAGATTCTTCCGGACGAAGGGAAGCCCCTCAAAGGGGTGAAGGAGCTCTACGGATATATTCCGTGGTATTTCAATCTGCCAGACCCGGGTTACGAGGCGGGCTGGAAAGAGTTGATGGACCCGACAGGCTTTTACGCGCCCTACGGTCCCACCTTCGCCGAGCAGCGCCATCCGGAATTCAAGATTGCCTACGCAGGTCATGAATGCCAGTGGAACGGCCCGAGTTGGCCGCTGGCCACATGCAGCGTCTTGACAGCCCTAGCCAACTTACTGAACAACTACGATCAGGATGTGATCGGTAAGGAAGCCTACTTCGAAACCCTGAAGATTTATACCCGATCGCACCAACTGAATCGCGAGGACGGCAAGGTGGTCCCGTGGATCGATGAGAATCTGAACCCCTACACCGGCGACTGGATTTCGCGCACGCGCCTTCATGAGTGGGCAAAAACTTCTTCGGACATTGAAAAGAATAAAGGCGGCAAGCAACGCGGCAAGGATTACAACCATTCCAGTTACAACGACCTGATCATCACAGGTCTGGTGGGGCTTCGTCCACGCGCAGATAACATTGTTGAGGTCAATCCGCTGTTGCCTGTTGACACCTGGGATTACCTCTGCTTGGACAATCTGCTCTACCACGGTCGCTTCCTGACTATCATCTGGGATAAGACGGGAGAGAAATATAAGAAAGGTAAAGGGTTAAGTGTCTTTGCTGACGGCGAGAAGATCGCGCACTCAAAGACGCTTACACGAATAACCGGGACCCTGAAATGAAGAATCCAACAAGGCGTTGCACCGGATGCCTTTGGCGCCGGTGAACTTGGACGTTGGGCAAAATAAAAAGAAGATGATCGTATATCGGCAAGATAAGCTAGCCCCAACTCTCATGATTACATGTGTGGGTGGCGCGACCCTTGCGACCATGGTCTGGATGGTAGGGATCGATATTTTCCGACAGTGGTATTTTTATCCTAGCATCTCATTCTGGATCTTCAGTTTGTTATGCATCACGACAGGAATTTCGAGATCGTGGGATCGCACCGCATGGAAGATTTGCCAGTGGTGGAGCGCTTCGGGGTCAGTCCCAAATAACAGACATTCGCCTCAAACCGTGAAGCTGGCATCCCGGATTCCGTGCCTCGGATTTGTGCTGTCATCTCCCTCATCCCTCGATCTCGTCAGGGCTCCAGATTCTTCTCAAACGCTTTGAGTTGTTCGGCCAGCTTCCGGTCATCCCGGAAACGGCGCACCGCCCGCGTGACACCCACTTCATGGCCCATTCCCAGCCGGCCCGCCACCCAGCGGTTAGGCATCGCGGTTCTCTTCCGGACCAATGCCGCCACCAATTCCGTTTCATCCTTCCACTTTCCCCGGCCCTTCAGTTCGGACGGGTCACCCGGCAATCCAAGCTGGCGCAACGCCGCCGCCACGAGCCGCTCTGCCGCCGCCTCATCATGGGCTCTTGCCGCGTCACCCCCCACGCTGCCCTTTTTCCGGTCCACGCCAAATGGCATCTTGATCGCTTCCAGAACCTTTTCTCCAAAACTCTTCTCTCCCAGATACCACCCGCTCCTCAGCTCGGAAAGCGCGGCGTCCGTGATGACGCCCTGCCGGTCATTTGCCCGCGCCTCCAGATAGCCCGCATACGCCTTCCCACCCCGGGCGTCCTCGGACAACCGGAACGCCCTCAACACCCGTCCCGTCTCCAGCCAGGCGGGAATCTTCCCGCCCGCATACGCCCCGAAGCTGCTCCAGCGCCAATCCCGCAAGCGCCCGCCCGCTTCTCCACCCACCCAGCCCGATCTCACCGGATTCAGATGGATGTAATCCGCCACGATCTTGAAATAATTTCCATCCGCGGCCTCACCATTCACCACCACCGCCTTGTAACGCCCCTGAAACACATGTCCGCGCCTGCCCCGGCGCCGGTTCCAGCCTTGGGAAAACACCCCCAGGACCCATTTCATCCCGGCGACCAGGTTCGGCTCCGGCGTTTCCAGCAGGAGATGAAAATGGTTGCCCATCAACACCCAAGCATGCACCCGCCAACCGAAGCGGCCGTCCGCCTTTTCCATCAGATCCGTCCACGCGAACCGATCCTTGTCGTCATCGAAAACATTCTTCCCGCCATCCCCCCGCGCCATCACATGATAGACGGCACCTGCCGCCTCGTATCGCAAAGGTCTCGCCATGCGTAATCTTTACCAATCACGGAAATCGCCGTCAATGTCTGTTATTTGGGACTGACCCCGAAGCTGGCGAGAGGTCGAGCTTGTTTTAAGCCGTCACGAATCGACGACCTCGAACCCAGGTGCCGTTTATTGACAATTCGGACCGTTCCGAGCACTTTTTGAGCATGACAACAGAAGCAACCTCCCTCTTCCGAGCGCGGGTTCCCGCCGAGCGATTGCGCAAGGCCGAGGAAATCCTTGCCCGTCTCGGGATGAAGCCGGGCGACGCCTTCAACATGCTGCTCGCACAGATCGAGCTCCGCGAAGGACTCCCTTTCGAAGTCACCACTCGCCCTCCGGCCGTTCTTTCTCCCGAACAACAAGCCACCGAATGGCAGGAGGCTCTCGGTGCCTACTGATCCCAAACCCGGAGAAATTTGGTTTGCCGAACTCGGCATGGTGGAGAAAAGCCGTCCGGTGTTGGTTCTGGCATTTCCCGGTGACCAGGATGCCCGTTCCCTCACCGTCGTGGCGCCGCTGACTTCCCAAATCTGCGGGA